>CAWEBD010000184.1:0-19269 GCA_963806435.1 uncultured Bacteroidota bacterium | reverse complement strand
CCACGTCGATGTGTTCGTAGCTTCTGTTGGTGATCCTCCCGACGATCACGACGGGTTTCCGGTTATTATCCTGCTCGAACTTGTCGACCCACGGGGAGGTCTGGAGGTCACTTATCATTTTCTCAGCGACGAGACGGGAGTCTGTGTCGTTCCAGTAACCGCTGAGATCCGTAACGGAGTCGGGGTTGACCCTGGACACCCTCACGGACGGCCCGCATGCCGCCAGAAGAAGCGGCAGCGAGATCAGGGCTAACCACACGAGGGGCTGAATGTGTTTGGATTTCTTCTGCATCTCTTTATAACCTTTCGAAATTGTTCTTGTTCAGGTCAAAACTCGAATTCTACAGGCGCGCTACTCTCCATCGCGCGATCGCGGACAGGTCCGGCCGAAGCAAGAGTCAGCGGTGATCAGCTTCAAGCATATAAATCTCATAACCGTAAAAAAGCGATCAACATCTCCGCGCTTTCCAAAGCATCTTGCCTTCAGGAAAGGCTTTCACGCAAAGAACGCGAAGCGACGACAACGTTCTCCGCGCGCTTTGCGTTTCTCCCGCGTGTAAATGCTCGGAAAAAGATTCGCGGGATACCGAACCGGGATACTTTGCGAGCTCTGCGAGAAAAGAAAACAAAGGGTCATCAGCGCATCAGTCCTGCGGTCTCGGATTCGAAACGGGTTCTCATTCTGGCACCCGGCGAATTTTGCGAGAAATTCTTGTCGACAAACGCCTTTATGAGTTTGTATCGCTCCGCGGGATCGTTATGCAGAGAGAAATCGGCGCCGAAGATATCGGGTGATGATGTCCGGCTCAGCGCGTCGACCTTCCCGTCGAGCCTGACGATGCCCCACGGGTCGTAGCCCGCGTTCGCGCAGAGGACGGCAGCCATCTCGTCGGCTTCCTTTTCATACTCAAAGAGCCTCTTATGGACAACGACGTCGTAACTCTCCCTTGCCATAGACTCAAGATCCTCGTCGGTCGGAGAGATACCTCCAGTTTCCTCATCGAGCTCAGTGAAGGCGCTGTCGGCCTTGATGTCCACGGAGCGGTTCGTCATTTCCTGGAGGCCGTGTCTGCGGATGACGTGCCCCATCTCGTGGGCGATGATTCCGGCGAGCATCGATTCGTCATCGCATGCTTTCACAGCGCCCAGAGTGACGAAGATGTATCCGCCGGGGCACGCGAAACCGTCTATCGTGCTGTCGTTCAGCACGAATACCGTGAAATCCCAGTTATAAACGTCGGAATTCCGCGCCAGGACGGCGGCAATCATGTTGACATATCTTCTTAATACGGGGTCATTGACTATCCCCTTCGATACCAGCCTCGCGGCGATTCCGACCCCGATTGCCTGCTCGTCCATCGATGGGTCGTACTGCGGCGTCTTGAAGTCGAGGTCGTCGAAATTGAGTTCTCCCTTGTTCGAAGAGCGGTAGTCCCTGATGGGCTTTTCGAAGGCGGCGACGTTGGCCGCGGTGAAGTTCTTGTGTGAATACTCGAGTACCTCGTCGACATTGCCCGGAGCCACCTTCCCGTATTTCTTTGCAAACCCTTTAATGGCCGCGGCGAGCGCCGACTCGGAGGCCCTCGCCGAGCTCCACCCGCTGCTTATCTTGTTGAACATGGAAGCCTGCGATTCCTTGTCGGACAGGCAGTTGGCGGCCATCCAACCCTTCTTCTTCTCCGGCGCCGCCACCTCGTACCAGTTACCCGAAGAGCTGAGCATTTGTATCTTGGCGCCGTACTGGAGGACAATTACGAACGGGTAATATGAACCGGGCCCCTGCCGGACGTATGCGTTGTTCCGTTTCACGAACATTGTCTGCGATCTGACCTCGACCACGGCAAGAAACACCATGAAGAAGAGTATATACTTTCTCATTTATCTCCTTTCAGTGTTCATTTAGTCTTGAAACGGTAGACACCGTTCCAGTCGTCCGGCACGCCTGTCTCCGAAAGTGCCCTGCACCGCGCAACGTAAGTTACGGAAGGACCGTCGCCGGGTCTGCTCTTCAAAACTTCCATGAAGAGATTCTCGGCCGTTTTCCATTCCCTCTTCCTGTATTTCTCCAGACCCTCGTGGAATATTTGATAGAGTTCAACTTCGTCCCGGCTCATGTTCCCCTTTTCACAGACCAATTCGAAGATGCGGACGGGCATGTCTTTTCCCTTAACCTGCACCAGATCGAGTTCCCTCGCCTCGACAACATTCCGTGCCTGATCATAAGTCGATTCGCTGATCATTATTCTCGTTCCGAATTGTTTGTTTACCCCCTCGAGCCTCGAAGCCAGGTTGACGCTGTCGCCGATCGCCGTGTAGTCGGTCCTCCTTGCGGATCCGATATTACCGATAACCATTTTACCGGTGTTCAGGCCGATCCTTGTCTGGAAGGCCGGCTTATTGCCACCACGTTTCGCGTAATAGCCGGAAAGTGTGTTCTGTACCTGAAGCGCGGTCAGGCATGCCATAGCCGCATGGTCCTGCCTCGGCAACGGGGCGCCGAAGACAGCCATAATCGCGTCGCCGATATACTTGTCGAGCATCGCGCCGTTGTTCAGGATCAGCTCCGTCGCGAGTGTGAAATATTCGTTCAGGTTTTCGACGAGTTCACGGGGCTGGAGGCGTTCGGACACCGACGTGAAATCGCGGATATCGGAGAAGAACACCGTCGCTTCGACTTCTTTGCCTTTGAAATCGACCGTCTCGGGATCGGATGAAATTTCATCGACGACGTCGGGACTGAGATACCTGTTCATGAGCTTCCGGAGCTCTCTTCGCTGCCTCCCCTCGGTCACGTAGCTGATGACGCCCGCGAACGCGAAGGCACTGAGCGCCGAGATTTCCGGGCTCACGAGGGGGAGCCAGATCCTTGAAGTCGACATAATCAGGAACGCCGCGAGAAAATATAACACGCAGGAAGCAATGACAATGGCAGTGGAGACAAGCGCTCTCCTCATTCTGAAGAACACCCCCGCCGCGACCGCCGAAAGCGCCAGCACGATCAGCAAGGAAACTGCGGACGGGGGCTGCCTGAGGTAATCGTGCTGCAGGAAATTACTCAATATGGTTGCGTGGATCTCCGCTCCCGGAAAAGGCTCCAGCGAAGTGAAAGGAGTCGAGACGAAGTCCATAAGGCCTATCGCGCTTCCTCCCACGATTACATATTTATTTCTGAACACGGAAGGGGCGATCTCTGGTTTGATGCCCTGCCTGAGCTGAACGGCGGATATTATCAGGGCGCTCATCGAGTAGTACTTGAAGACTCCCTGAGGTCCCCCCTTGCCGTACCAGTTAATCAGAAAGTCGCCACCTTTGTCAACGGGGATTGAGCCGATGAAGCTTGTCAATTGATCGCGCGGACAGTCTCTTCCCGACAGCATACGCCGCGAGGGAAAGCTGAGGGAGGAACCTGTTATCGAGTCTGAACAGCAGTGGTATTCTTCGAGCGACCCCGTCGATATCCACAACATAATTCGCGGCACCGATTCGTTCGGCTCCTTCCTGGAATTCCATTCTCGGGGATACGCACGAATTGAATTCCGGCGCGGCACGTCCGTCCACGGCGCCGTCAAGGAAAAACCGTTTCTGAATCGGGGCGGCTGAGTCGCGGCTCCTGGTCAGGACTGAAATCAGGACTACATTTCCGCTTTCCCTGATCCCGGATGCAAAAGAGCTGTCCGAGCCCGCGGCATCCACGTTGACCCTGTCCATATCCTTCTGCGAAAAATCCATATCGAAAACCACGGCCTTCGCGCCCCCTTCATGGAGGTAATCGAGCAGTATCCCGTAGAACTCTCTCGGCCACGGCCATGCGACTCCGTTCTTCTGAAAGAACGCAAGGCTGTTCTGATCTATCGCGGCAATTACGACGGAGCTGTCCGGCTTTCTGTCACCCGACGCCACGCGCATGCGCCAGTCCAGTGTCTCTCCCTCCACAGTGGTGCCGAACTGCGATCTGCCGAAGAATATCGCGATAAGGCATGAGGCGGCGACGACCGACAGAAAGTGGAATACTTTCGACCTTAGGAAGAATCTTTTCATTATGGACAACCTTGCGAAGGCTGCGGAAGCGTGAAGGACCACCCCCACTTCGCTCATGCCTTCGCAAGGCTAATTGCCTTATTTACCGGGAGCCTGTTGCTGTTCCTGCTTGTACTTGTCGTACTTGTCCACTTCGTCCTGCAATTCCTTGAACGTCTGGGACGCCCTGTAGCGGGTGTACATCTGGTTATTGTTCTTGATCTGCTGCATGAGGGCCTCGTTGGCCGCTCCAATCGGATACTCGACAAGGACGTACGCGCGCCACAGTGCGCCGTCTTTCACAATCTTCTGCTGCTTCACCCTGCTCCCCTCAAGAGACGTCGATACGACGGTCTTTTCCGCCTGGGTGAACATCTGGAGGAGCTGGGCATCGTTTCCGGTGCCGGTCTCTTCGGAAAACCTCTTCTGCAGTCCTTCGATCTTCACCTGCATTTGTCTCCCGATGTCCGCGCGGCCGGCCTCGGTCGCCTTGTCGATGGCGAGCTGCATATCCTGGGATGTCTGGGTGTTCGCCGCGAACAGGTAGTTCGGATCCTGGGGAACGTTCACGTACCAATCCGGTATGTCGCCTGTTCCTGCCGACTGCAGGGACTGTGACCCGCCGCATCCGATAATTGCCGCGCCGAGTATCGGTATAATTAGCAGTATCCACTTTTTCATATTGATCTCCTTAGTTTAGTTTTGAATCACATAGGCTGACTAAGCCAGCAACGACAATTCCATACTGATAAAACATGCGAAACAAAATCTCACCCGGCCATTGGTTATTTCGTTCATGATCCGTGGAAACCTGCGCTGTGACGTTTCCACGCCGCGTCAATCCAACTCGTATTGGCCTGCGCGCAGCGACACTCGAATTACACGTTCATCAAAAGTCACAAAGAGAGGAATGAGAGTTCGGTTCTCCGCAAATAAACTAAAGATACCCACCAAGTGAACTCCTCTCATTGTGCTTACATGCCTCCGAAACCAGCTCTCGCTTAACTTAGAAGGGAACAGGCAAAGATGCAACGTGTGGACGGGCTTGTGTGCTGTAAATCTGATGTCGCATCACGGGCGGGGAGAGACCCCGATCAAACATCACGGCCCGCTTACAAGTCGAGGATCCCTCTCAGCTTGTCGACTATTTCCGCTGGCTTGTATGGCTTGAGAATTATCTCTTTCGCCCCGCTTCTTAGGAGGCTTGATCTCTCGTCAGAGTCGACAAAGCCCGTTGAGATGACGAATCTGACTTCCGGGTTGATGGTCTTCATCCGTTTCAACACTTCGCTCCCGGATAACTTAGGGAGCCCAAAATCGGAGAACACCAGGTCGATCCCTTTCCACTGACGCTCGTAGATTTCAACGGCCTCGTCGCCGTCCCTCGCGGTGATGACATTGTAGCCTTTGGATTTCAGTACCGATTCGGCCAGCTCCCTCAGCATGTCCTCATCTTCCACCACCAGTATCGTTTCCTTTCCCCCAGTCACCCTGCCCTCGATTGTATCCCCCTGTTCCGCGTCTTTAGCCGCGTCCGAGTTAACCGGGAAATAGAGAGAGAAAGTTGTGCCGTGCCCCGGCTCGCTCGTCACGTCGATGAAGCCTTTGTGATTTTCCATGATTCCGAAGACGACCGACAGGCCAAGCCCGGTCCCTTTTCCCGGTCCTTTGGTTGTGAAGAACGGTTCGAAGATGTGCCGCCGGGTTTCATCGTCCATCCCCTGTCCGTTGTCGCATACCGTAACCACGGCATAACCGGCGGCTGACGCATCGGGGAAACGTGAGTGCACTTCTTCCCCCGTCGCGGTTTCAGTGGATATTATCAGCACTCCCGATCCTTCCATCGCGTCGCGCGCATTGACCGCGAGGTTGAGCAGGACCTGGTGGATCTGTGTAGAGTCGGCCGTGACCAGCGGGAGGTCGTCTTCGAGATTGCATACAAGCGTTATCGTCCGCGGGAACGTTTCATAGAACAGTTTCTGCAGCTCCCTGACAGAATCGTTCAACGACAGCAGCGCGAAGGAGACGTTGGTTTTCCTCGCAAAGGTGAGCATTTGTCGGACAAGCGATGCGCCGCGTTCAGCCGCCTTTTCTATCGCTTTCACACCGTTACTGATCTTCTCATTCCCGGATTCGATGCGCTGCATCAGCGAAGAATGCCCCATGATGATTCCGAGGACGTTGTTGAAGTCGTGCGCGATCCCCGCGGCGAGCACGCCTATCGATTCCATTTTCTGGGACTGTATCAGCTGCTCCTGCAACCGCTTACGTTCGCTGATGTCGTTCTTGATGGCGATGAAGTTGGTCACTTCGTTCCCATTCCGCACTGGGGTGACGGTCATTTCCTCGTCATAAAGGCTACCATCTTTTCTTTTGTTGACAAGCTGGCCGTGCCATACGCTCCCCGACAGGATGGTTTCCCACAGTCCTTTGTAGAAGGTTTCCGACGATTTCCCGGACTTAAGAAACCTCAGATTCTTCCCGATCGCCTCTTCCGCAGAATACCCCGTAAGTTGCGTGAAGGCCGCGTTGACGAAAAGGATGGCGCCGTCCCGGTCGGTGATCACGATCGCGTTGGCTGCGGACTGGAGAGCGGTGACCCAAAGGCGCAACGCCTCCTCCGTCCGTTTCTGCTCCGTAATGTCACGGATGATCATGCTGGTTCTCTCTTTGCCGTCCACGTCCTTCAGAACAACGCTCGATACTTCTGCGGGAAATCCCGACCCGTCTTTTCGAACGAGTGTGAGCTCCCCCCGGGATCTCCCTTTTAGCTTCCTTTCCTGGAGTGCCGCGGCCAACCTGGGGTCCTCGCTGTCGACGACAGCGGAGCGGCCCAGCGTACGCAACTCATCTTCAGTTCGCCCGAGTATCCGGCAGGCTTCGGGATTTGCAGCCAGAATTTGCCCGTCGGGAACGGTAAGCAGAATCCCGTCTATGCTGTTCTCAAACAGCGAACGGTACCGCTGCTCGCTTTCTATGAGAGCATCCTCGGCGCGTTTTCGTTCCCTTGATTCAAGTTCCCAGCGAGTTAGCTGCGCCTTCAGAAGAAAGTACAGCAGGAACGCCGTAGCCGTGACGAATGCCCACCCCTTGTATGTCTGCATCGCCGTCAGTGTGTCGGGATTCCTGACAAGGAGCTCGAGGATCCGATCAGAGAGGAGAATCCAAAGTACGGACGCTATCCAGAAAATCAGGCTTGTACGAAAGGCAATTTGTCCAAGTCTATTTCTCACAAGTAATCACTCCGTGTTGAAACTGACGCATAAAATCTCTACAGGCCGCTAATATCGGCTGAAAAACCTGGCCGCACGCACATCTTCCGTGTCTTAGAAGCGAAGCACGGGATTATTGAGCAAGAATCTAAAAAGCCAGGCGCTTATTTGCAATCCTATGAGCCCGAATGGTCGTACAACCAGCCCACACACCGGCGAGGGCTATTTCGGGCCCAGCTGATTCAATATCGGCGTCTCTATCGAGCCTATCTCATCCTGACCGGTCTTCAGTTCCTCGAAGACGACGATCGAATTCTTCCCCTTCTTCAGCCACGGCGCCGGAACATATATCGTCTGCTGCGGCCCGATGTCCCAATACCTTCCCAGGTTGTGACCGTTAATCCAAACATGTCCCTTCCCCCATCCTCTCATATCGAGGAACGTGTCGCCGACCTTCTTGAGTGTGAAACTCCCTTCTCTCATGACGGGATATTGAGATCCATCACCCGAAGTCGCCGTGATCCTGGGCTGGCTGCTGAACGGGAAGCCGTACATTTCCCAACCCTTTACTTCGTGTCCGTCCAGCAGAACTTCCTTCGTAATCCCTTTGTGGTTATCATTTATGTACGCGCCGTAATTAATCCTCCCTAGATTCTCTACAAAGATGTCGAGCGTGTTTTCGGAGTCCGGCAAATCAATCTCGCATGTCTTCTGATTCAGTCTCCGGTCGAGCACAGCTCCTTTCTTTCCGTTCACGAAGACAATTCCGTAATCTCTGAGGTGGACTATGTCGAGCTTTCCATTCACCGGTCCTTTGACACTCGCGCGGTAAAGGATGTAGCCGTACGCCTGGTGCATCTCTTCGAAGGTGCGCGGCTCCGTCGCGCGTACCGGTTCAGGCAGCGCATGGAGAATATCGGTAGAAAACTCGAGCTTGAATTTCGGGATTGCTATAACCCTCTCCACCGGCGGAACATCAGGAAGTTTTGTCCCGGTAGGCAGGTATTTCGCGATCACTTTCCGCAGCGCGTAAAATTTCGGGGTGGGATGTCCCGCCTCGTCGATCGGCGCATCGTAATCGTAGCTGCTGATCTGTGGCGAGTACGGCAGGTTATCGGCATAATTCGCGCCGTTCATGAATGCGCGTGTCGTGCCGCCGTGCGCCATGTACATGTTGACCGATAGGCCGTGGGCCAGGAGCGTGTCCAGCTGCGCTGCACAGACTTCGGAGGATACGGTGTTGAAAGGTTTGCCCCATGTGTCGAACCAGCCGGGATACCATTCTCCGACAAAGAAGGGTCCATCGCCGCCGTGGTTCGCTCTGACCGTATCTTCGATTTGTTTTATGTCGATGGATCCGTCGACCGCGGGGAGCGCTCCTTCGACCGATCCCCTGGAAACCTTGTCGATCCCGTCAAGAGTGTAGAACGGCACATCGAACCCAACCTCGCGCATCATCCGCTCGTTCATCTTCAGGTATTCTTTGTCGTCTCCGTAGGATCCGTATTCGTTTTCGATCTGAACCATGAGTATTGGCCCGCCCTTCGTTACCTGGAGCGGCGCAAGGCTTTTCCCCAGCTGTTCGTAGTAGGCCTTCATCAGCTTCATGAATTCCGGATCGCGGCTTCTCACCTTCAACCCCTTTTCGTTGAGCAGCCAGTACGGATATCCGCCGAATTCCCACTCGGCGCAGGCGTAAGCGCTCGGCCGGACCAGGACCCAGAGGCCTTCCTGCTGCGCCATGCGCACGAACGCCGCGACGTCCGCATCGCCTCTAAAATTGAACTTCCCCTTTTCGGGTTCCTCAACGTTCCAGAAGACGTATGTGCATATCGTGTTCAGTCCCATCGCCTTCGCCATTCTCAGGCGCTCGCGCCAATACGCCCTCGGTATGCGGGAGAAATGCATCTCGCCGCTGATGATCTGGAAGGGCTTGCCGTCCAGCAGGAAATGGTTTCCTGATATTTTGAACGTATGCGCGTCTGCCTTCGACGCAATGATTCCTGCGGCGACTAGAAACACGATTGCGAGCTTCTTCATTGATCGCTCCATTTCAGTGCAATTGTTAAATCGATTCCTGTTGAGCCGAGCGCTGTCCTGTCAATATTCGGTGTCCACCGTCTTGGGATTACCTTCGACCTTGGATATTTTCAATACCCATGCGTTCTCACAGGGCGGGTGTTCCTGAAAATCCTTCGGGACATCCGCTTCAAATCCCTCTCCCACCTTCTTCCATTTGATTTCCTTGTCATAACCCAACAGGGTGACCTTCGCATTTTCGGCCGGGCGGATATTGTCCATCCAAATCCTCGATGGCGGAGCCGTCTCTCCCTTGTCGGCGAGATAAATCGCGAACGTAGTGCCGTCGTCGAGCTGTGTCAGGCAGACCTTTCCCTGTTTATACGGAGCGACGGGGTGCGTGTCGTATATCGCCTCGCTGTTCACTTTCATCCAGTCGCCGATGCCTTTGAGGCGCTCGTAAGCTGTCGGTGACCAGTCGCCCTGCGAATTCGGACCAATGTTCAGGAGGAAGTTTCCGCCTTTTGAAACAATATCGACCAGGAGGTGAATAAGCTTGTTCACCGACTTGTAATGATCGTGAGGAACATAAGACCAGCTTGTCGCCATCGGCATGCATGTTTCCCAGGGATATGGGAGCGGCTTGTCGGGGACGGTGTTCTCGGGCGTGAGGTAATCCTGGTACGGCCCCGGCACCGCGCGATCGACCACAATAAGCCCCGGCTGTTTCTCGCGGGCGTCCTTCACTATGAGCGGCATGTTTATATCCTGGCTCTGAGGGAAGACCGGATAATTCGCGGTCAGTTTCTCCTCCATTATCTCCTGCGGCGTCTTCGTTCTGACCCACCCGGCATCGAGCCAGATTATGTCGATGCGTCCGTAGTTCGTCATGAGTTCATTGATCTGCGTCTGGGTATACTTGACGAATCTCTGCCACCGGTTCGGGTGGAGTTCGATGTTGTAATTCGGGTTGCGGTCGGGCGTGGCGAAGTTCGGCCACCAGTAGTCCGGCGAATGCCAATCGGCCTTCGAGAAGTAAGCGCCGATCATAAAGCCATCGTTCCTGAACGTGTCGAAGATGGATTTGGCAATGTTCGCACGGGGGTTGGTGTGGAACGGGCATTCCGGACTCGTCACCTTATAGTCCGTGGTCTTGGTGTCGAACATGCAGAAGCCGTCGTGATGTTTCGTCGTGAAGACGACGTATTTCATGCCGGCGAACTTCGCGGCCTTCGCCCATTTTTCCGGATCGAACTTGACGGGGTCGAAGGTCTTGATAAGGTTCTGATACTTTTCTTTATAGTCGGTGTAGTTCGAGTCTCTTCTTCTCTCCCATCCCTCATCCTCCGAGCAGATGGACCAAGATTCGACGACACCCCACTCGCTGTACGTTCCCCAGTGCATGAGGAGGCCGAACTTGTTGTCGTGCCATTTGTGGAGCTTGTTCAGGACGAGCGTGTCGGTTTCGGGGTAGTATTTTTGGAGATAACCCTGAGCCATGGAAACGCTGGCCGCGACCAGCACAAAAATCAGCGCGGCAATTAGTCTTTTCATCGATGACCTCTTTTTTGGAATGGAACTTCAAGTTCTTTGACAGTCGCTATTCATTCTCTTTTGCTCGCGAGACTGTGTAAAAAGGCACAATGTCATTTCGATCAAAGCGAGAAATCTTCTTTTCTGGTTCACCAATGTAGATTTCTCGTCGCTCCGCTCCTCGAAATGACACTTTTGACAAAACCTCTTGCCCAGTAGAAAATGAACAACAGGATATTGCAATAGTCTGGCGCATGTTCTCTCTTTTTCATCAAGGAAAAAGAAAGAACGTCTTTCAACCAAATCCGAGAGAATCAATCGATCGGTGTCAAATCCCGGCAATCCATGACTCTTCGTACGTCCTGCCAATTCCCAGAGATGTTCACACGTCGATAACACCTTACTTCTGCCACGTCTTCCTCAAATTAAGCAATGTATCGGGCGGAAAAATCTGAATTACGCTTGATTTCTAATTTGCGAAAATCTCGTCTATGAACAACCACGCCTTCGCTCCGGCGCCGATATGCCACGGCGGACAAACGCCGATACTCTTCGCAACCATCTTCACGTATCTGACTTCCCTCGGTTTGAACGACAACGTAAAGTCCTTTATAACCGTATCGGTGTTCTTTTCCGGCACTTCATTTTGCACCACTCCGACACTGTCGAAGTGTACACCGTCTTTGGAGACGAAAAACTCGACGCTGGCAGGCATGAAAATATATGAACTTATCGACTGGTAGAACCCGGCTCCAACTTGCGAGATGGTTTCTTCCTTCTTCAAATCGACCGTGGCATCTATATCCGTGCCTTTGTAACCCTGCCAGAGCCCATCCCTGAAGTTGGTTGTACCGCGGATTCCGTCGACAAGCGATTTCACTCCCCCCGCACTGTACTCAGGAGAATACGGTTCCTCCACAGAAATGCCTGCGTTGAGCGCCTTGTCGGTGATGAATGAGAGGTAGATCGGGTTGCCAACGAGGCGTCCGTTCATCTCTGCCTGCGCGATGAAAGTCGCGGTACTTGAGATTGTCACCGGCCGCTCGTAAAGGTGCGAGTCAGCCATGGTGAGCGTGTCCCCGATCGCGTAGCGAAGCTCTATGCCGGCCTGAGTCGGGGTCAGGTTAATCGTAAACGCTTTCTTTTCTTCATTAAATGTCGTCTGATAAGAAATGGCTTTCCGTTCCAGTCCGTAGTCCACACCGAGATAGGCAAGTCTCCTGTACTGTGTCTGCAGCCTCTCGTGAAAATCACCGTAGTTCTTTCGGGCCGGATTCGTCCACGCGTCTTCGGCGATCGCCAGGAGCCGCGGAAACATCTTGCTGTCGACAGTCTCCTGCGGCGCATGTTCGCTCCACATGCTTGCTTCCGTTCCGAGTACGTACTTCTGCTGTTCCGGAGTCAGGCCGGGCGGCATCGGGTCGAAAGAGTAAACAGTGTCGAGGCTCAGGCCATCCGCGTCCTGGCTGAGGTATGTGTACCCGCCCGGAGCGAGGATCGTGGAATGCCCGCTCTTCGCGGCCTGGATCGCGCCGTCGATTCCCCGCCATGATTCGACGACTCCGCCGGAGTCCGGCCCCTTCCCCTCAAGTATCTCGTCCCAGCCGATGATTTGCCTCCCCTTCGATTCGAGAAATTTCTGAATCGTTCTGATGAAATAACTCTGAAGCTCTTCTTCGCTTTTCAGTCCCTTCTTTTTCATCAGCCTCTGACAGGCGGCGTTTTCTTTCCATTCGACCTTCGGTACTTCGTCGCCGCCGATGTGTATATAATGAGACGGGAAGAGTTTTAAGACTTCATCCAGCACATTTTCCAGAAAAGTGAACGTAGACTTCTTGCCGGGATTATAGATGTCCTTGTATACTCCCCACTGTGTGCCGACCTCGAACGGACCGGGAACACAAGCGTGTTCGGGATAGGACGCGAGCGAGGCTTCGCAGTGACCGGGCATTTCAATTTCAGGAACGACCGTGATGAACCGGCTCTTCGCGTAGGCGACGATCTCTTTTATGTCCTTCTGAGTATAGTAACCGCCGTAAATCTGCCCGTCGGCTTCCTTCCGCCAGGCGCCGACTTCCGTCAGCTTCGGATACTTCTTTATCTGTATCCTCCATCCCTGGTCGTCGGTAAGATGCCAGTGAAAGACGTTGAACTTATAGTAGGCAAGGAGATCGATATACCGTTTGATGAAATCCTTTGTCATAAAATGACGGACGCAGTCGAGGTTCAGGCCGCGCCAGGCGAACCTTGGGTGATCGACGATCTTGCACGCGGGAATATTGAACTTACCTGCATTCGAAGAATCGGGGAGTGGAATCAGCTGAAGCAACGTCTGCATCCCCCTAAAGAGGCCGACTTCCGTCTTCGCCTTAAGCGTAATTCTGACTGGCGTCACCTCTAGCTCGTAGGCTTCGGGGCTCGATTGCCGGAAAGATTTATCCAATTTCAGTGACAGTATGTTTTTACTTCTATTCGCCGAAGCGGTCTCGCGCAATTTCAGATGTGTAAAGATGCCGAGCTGCTCGCTAAGGTAACCTCCCAACTTCTCCAGACTCTTCGCGCGTACAATTGTCGTCGACCGGGATAGGAGATAATGGCCTTGCCCGGTTACGATAGAGTTCGGTTCCGGAACCACGTTAATCAATGCCTGCGCCGGTGCCTCTGAAAAGAAAAGAGGAATCGACATAAATAAAGCAATAAAGATTTGTCTCATTGAACGGTTCTTTCCTTAGAATTGTGTTTAACCTCGTTGGGTTTTGCTAATTCACCGGTGCGGTCCCGGCACGGGCGAAGTCCTTTCAAAGGACGATAGCCGTTTCATTTTCCTAAAATCTCGCCGAGAAACTCGATCGGATGTTCGATGCGGCGCCCCATTTCATCACGTATCTGTTCCCTGCAGGAGGTTCCGCTGGCAAGAACTATTGTGCCGGCGCGACCCTCGTAGCTCTTCTCGATTTGTCGCGCCAGGTCGCGGCCGATGTTTTTGCTTACTTCGTAATACTCCTTTTTGTAACCGAAGCTTCCCGCCATTCCGCAGCATTCGACGGTCGACGTTTCAACGGTCAGGCCCAGCTTTCCAAACAACTCGGGCACCGCGGTACCCGCCCCTATCCCCTTCATCTGGCAGTGGGCATGATAGAAAATTCTTGCCCGCGCCCCCTTGACTCTGTCCGACAGATCCCGAAGGAAGCCAGTGTCTTCTTTGGAGCGTTTGTTGAGCCATTCAACCGGATCATAGGTGTGCGTCTTGAGCTTGGCGAAAACCTCCCTGTCGTCGATGAGTCTTTCATAGTCCGATCTGAACATGCTGAGCACGCTCGGCTCGGCCACTATAATTTCAGCTCCGTCATCGATCAGCTTTTCCAAATACGCGGCCACTTTCTTCGCGCTCTTGCTTGCCGACTCAAGGAGGCCCTGCGACTGCGCGCTCCTGCCATCCTCCATGACTCTGCCCAAAGAAACCGGCAGCCCCAGCTTCTCAAAAACTTTCACCGTAGCCATCCCGACATCGGCATTCTGATAGTTCGTAAAGACGTCCGGGAACAACAGGATCCTGGGCCCACCGCCGGGCAGTGCAGAAGGAGGCCTCGTCTTTTTGCGGTACTCTTTGTATTGCTGCGCCAGCGTCTTCCCGGCAAATCGCGGGAGAGCCCGGCGCTTGTCGACACCGGCGAACTTCTCGAGCAATGTCCGCGTCGGCGGGAGATCGTTGATCCAGTTGGAGAGCGCCGGCGCGTATGAGGCAAACTTCGCGAGCGTGGAGAAGCTCCCGAAGAACTTTTTCTCCAGGGATGCCCCTCCTTCGCTCTTCATGAGGCGGTCTTTTATCACATTGTTCAAGCGTGGTATGTCGATCCTTACAGGGCAGTTCGGAACACACCTCGAACATCCCGTGCAGAGCTCAGCAAACCGGCCGTCTGCCAGCTTGCCCGAGGTTCCGATGGTCCACGAGGCTCCGATTCCTCCGGTGTAGCACTCGCCGCCGAACGCGTGACCGCCGACAGCCTGAAAATTTGCGCAGACATTCATACACGCGCTGCACCGTATGCAATACAGCGCTTCTTTCAAATCGACATCTTCCCTCATCTTCATCCGGCCGTTATCAAGGAGCACCAGATGGAATTCCCTGACTTTATCGTCCCGCCCGTTGAGGTTCAGAACCGGGAGGGCAAGAGGCGGCTCGAGTATGTTCGTGTACGATGTCAGCGACTGTCCCGTACCGCTCGCGGCCAACAATTCGATGAACGTTCCAAACTCCTTCCTGCTTGGAATTATTTTTTCTATCCCGGCTATCGCGACGTGGACTGCCGGCAATTGCGTCGTGAGACGTATGTTGCCTTCACTTTCAACCAGCAGGACCGTCCCTTCGTCGGCGGCGAGGAGGTTCGCGCCGGTGATCCCGACATCCGCGGCCAGAAATTTCTCCCTCAATATGTCTCTGGCAAATTCTGTCAGCTGTTCGCCGGTGTCCAGCGGCTTGTCTGTCTTGAAATGTTCTTTGAACAACTTCGAAATTCGTTCCCTGCTTCTGTGGATCGCGGGAGCCACGATATGTGAGGGCTGCTCCTTCGAAACCTGTAATATGAATTCGGCAAGATCCGTCTCCGCGACTTCTATCCCCGCCTCCTCCAGCACGCGGTTCAGTCCAATCTCCTCGGAAGTGATCGACTTCGCCTTGACGACAAGCTTCGCGCCGGCCGCTCGGCAGACTTCTCGGATATAATTCGTAGCATCGTCTTTCGTCCTGGCCAGGAATACCTTTCCGCCGCGCGCCTCAATCGACCTGGTAAGTTTATCTATCAGTTGAGACAGATCCCGGATTGACTCTTCCTTGATTTTTCTCGCGTGGTCTTTCAGCTCATCGTACCCTTCAATCTTTCCGACCGCCGAATACCTGTTCGTGTTGAAGGTCTGGGTGTTCAATCGAAGGGCGTCGCTTTCCACCTCGAGGGCCATTGCGATGGCCTTCCGCAGAGACTCCTTAGACGCCTTGTTCGCGACTTCCCGTGGGTGGATTTCGGCGTTGAGATTATCGCTCATTTCCTCATTCCAGGACTATTACGTGAAGTTTTCCCGGCCCATGGACGCCGCGAACCAGGGGACCCATGTCGGCTGTCGCGCTCGGCCCGGTAATAAATGAGAAACTGCGGCGCAGTCCTTCACCTCCCAGGAATTCCCCGGAAAACAGGTCACGGGGACGGGGGATGATCGTCCTGCCGTGAACCACCGCGATGTGTTTCCTGGTAAGGCTGCTCGCAGGTCCCGACAAACTCCGGCCGATGGAGACGCAGACCGAGCCGGTGCTCGCGATACCGCAAAATGCGTCGGTCACTCCAACCTTTAAAGTCCTCATCTGCTCTACCGTCGGTTCGGATATCACTCTTCCGTTCTTCCTGAAGGAAGCAAACAATTCCGGCGCGACGTCATTCGCGGCCGCAAAGAATATGAGACCGTCGTCGCCTGCCGCCCGCAGTAAAGCCTCACTGAGCCTGTCGGCGTCAGATGGGATTTTCTCGGCTGTCGCTGCCGCGTCGGCAACAGACTTGACGAATTGTTCGATCAATTCAGCCTGGGTCATTTGGTAACTGCCGGTTCATGTTTCATGGACAGGTTCATCTCAGAAAAGCCGCGGCGACGCCGCCGTCGACGTTAAGGACGTTACCTGTCGATTTATCAAGGAGGCCGCCGACAAAGACGAAACAGGCGTTGGCAATATCTTCCGGATTGATGATTTCATTCAGAAGCGTCCGCTTCGCGTAGAAACCCGGCAGTTCCTCCACTTTCACGCCGTAAGCTTTTGCCCGGCCTTCTGCCCAGGCGCCGCTCCAAATCTTGCTGTCCGTAATTACCGCATCAGGGTTCACTACGTTCACCCGTATTTTATCTTTGCCAAACTCCGCCGCGTTCAGGCGGCTCAGGTGGAGTTGCGCGGCCTTCGCGGACCCGTACGCGGCGTTGTTCGGACCGCTAACGAGTGCGTTTTTGCTGACGATGTTCAGAACATCGCCGCCGAAGTTTTGCTTACGCATCACTTCCAAACCCTTCTGCGTCACCAGGAACTGCCCCTTCACCATAACGTCATACTGCAGGTCCCAGTCCTTCTCGGTATGCTCTTCCAACGGTTTTGAAATTGAAAGGCCGGCGCAGTTTACCACGATGTCTACTCCGCCGAATGCCATCGAGGCTTCGTCAAAAGCCTTCTGGATATCCGCCCCTTTCATGACGTCGAGTTTCGTGCCGATAAAGACATCTTTGCCGTACTTCTTCTGAAACTCGGCTTTGGCCCCTTCAAGCCTCGACTCATCGTTGTCGCAGATCACCACGCAGGCACTCTCGTCCGCGAATTTCTTCGCGATAGCTTTACCGATACCTCCCGCGCTCCCGGTCACTAAAGCAACCCTGCCGCTTAGTGCCTTAGGTTTGGGCCTCCGTGCAAGCTTCGCTTCCTCCAACAGCCAGTACTCAATATTGAATGCCTCCTGCCTCGGCAGCGCGACATATTCCGAAATGGCTTCCGCGCCCTTCATCACATTTATGGCGTTGACGTAAAACTCGGCCGCGACTCTGGCAGTCTGCTTATCTTTCGCGAATGTAAACATGCCGACGCCGGGGAATAATATCACCACCGGATTTGCGTCGCGCATCGCAGGACTGTCCGGATGCTTGCAGGAATTGTAGTAATCCAAATACATCTTCCTGTAAGCTTCGAACTGCGGGCCTATCTTCGCCTTCACTGCATCGGTGTCGATCGTGTCGTCACCGGCTTTTAGATCAAGCACCAGTGGGCTTATCTTCGTGCGCAGGAAGTGGTCCGGGCAGCTCGTCCCCATCTTCGCCAGCCTGCCGAGGTCCTTCGAGTTGACAAATTCCAGGACCCTGTCCTCGTCGGTGAAGTGGCCGACCATCCTCGTGTACGATGAACAATACCCGCGCAGGACCGGAGCGAGCGACGCGGCCTTCTTCGCCCGTTCCTCCTTCGGAAGCGACCTGGTAACCGCTCCGCCGAAGACTGCCCGCTGCTTTTTTATTTCGCCGTCAAGGTACTCGGCGCTTTTTTCGATTACCTGCAGCGTATTGACGTAGCAGTCATACGAAGTCTCTCCCCATGTGAACAATCCATGGGAAGCAAGAATAATTCCGCGGATGCCGGGATTCTCATCGACATGCTGCCTCAGTTTAAGAGCCAAATCGAAGCCCGGGCGCTGCCATCCGAGCCAGCCTATGGTCCCACCGAATAGTTCTTCGGTAATCCGTTTGCCGTGTTTCGATGCCGCGATCGCGATCGACGCGTCCGGATGGAGGTGGTCGATATGTTTGAATGGAAGGAACCCATGCAACGGAGTATCGATAGAAGGGGCTTTGGAGCCGAGATCGAAAATGCAGTGGTTGAAAAGCTCCACCATTTCATCTTCATGGTCGAGTCCGCGATAGACGCTCTTCAGATTCCTGAGGCGCTCGACGTATAGAGCCGCCAGGCCACCCTTTGTCATGGTTCCCAGGTCTCCGCCGGAGCCTTTAACCCACATCACTTCGGTATCCTTCCCGGTCAGCGGATCTTTGCCGGTAGCCTTGCATGACGTGTTCCCGCCGCCGTAGTTGGTGAGCCTCAGGTCCGCGCCAAGCAGGTTAGACCGGTAAACGAGAAGGGCGACTTCATCGCCGGCGAGCGCACCGGCCCTCTTGTCATCCCATAGATAGCTCACTTTCTTGAACTGTTTCTTGTTTACAGACATGTCATTAACCTCTCTAAAGACTAATTTTCATTTGATAATAATGCCCACAAGGGATCAAAGCTCATCGGGCGTATTTTGAATTATACGGGGTCAGGTTTTCGGTTAAAGAATGTCAGAAAAAAACCGCCCGCGATAAGGACAGCTCCCCACCAGATGCTGAGATGCATTCCGTGAAGTGCTATATCCAGGTGTATCGGAAAAAAGAAATAATAAACTCCGGCGGCTAATACGAGACCGCCGATTATCATCATGACCCAGCCGACAAAATACCATATCGGCTTCATTTGCACCGCGTCGTCAATCATCGAAATTTCCTCCCTTTGAGATTACCATAACCAGATATTCAAACCGACCAGGATAACGAGCGTGATGGATGCCCAAAAGACCGGCTGTTTAAGAAGGGGAACTTCAGCGACTTCCACCTCTTTCGTAAGGCCCCGGACTAACCCGACCAATTCACTTTCCGGGCGCTTCTTGGTGAAAGTGCTAACCCCCATCGCGATCCCCGAGCTGATCAACCATGCCCACAACGCACGCCAGAAATTCGCGGCCATCGGACTTGCCTGTCCGCCTGGAGCGATCGCTCCAGGTGTTATCCATCCGAGCTGGAGTGCCATGAACATCGCGAAAGAGACGAGAGTCCCGATCAGCATTCCCCAGAACGCGCCGTCGGGAGATACCCACTTGACGAACATGCCGAGGAGTATCACCGCAACCGCGGGCGCGAGTATCCAAGAAGCGATCGCCTGGAGATA
>CAWEBD010000183.1:0-45144 GCA_963806435.1 uncultured Bacteroidota bacterium | reverse complement strand
GAACCGGGAAAGACTGGGCCCGTATTCGAAATAGCGGTAAGAGTTGGTCCAGAGGGAGTCCGTTCCCGTTGTGGCGAGCCGCCGGTCTTCCGATTCGAGCTTGAAACCTGGTGTGAGCTTCCAGATCGTAAACGCCACGGTCCCCTGCTGCCTGAACCATTTGCCGGAATTCGCGAACGTGTTGTCCTTGCTGTCCACAAGCGTTGCCTGGTAATTCACGGAGGGAATCCAGCTCGAATCTCCGCCGAGGTTGAAGAAGCCCGAGTATCTTCCGGAGCTGGAACCAGGGCCGCGAGTGATTCTACCGACGTCGCCGCCGAAAGTGAGTTTCGCCTTCTTCATCGCCGGAGAGAAGTCGATGTGGGCCTGGTTGAGGAGCTCGTCCACCGCGGTAAGTGTGTCGATTCCCCATTCGCGGTTGAACTCGACGTCGTTCGTCCTGTCCATCGGATTGAAGTTGGCGTTTTCGAACCTGGTCATCTCGTTGAAAGTCAAAGCGCCGATGTCGGCGTCGCCTATCCTGACATGTTTCGGGGCGTAATCGACGCCGAACTTCATTCCGTAGCCGTTTGTTGTGACGCCGGGAACTGAAGAGAGTCTGTTCGCGTCGAAGCTGCTCGCGGCGTACTCGAGGCTCACGGCTCCGTCTTTGTTGAACCTGTATTTCGTGTTGACGTCCGCCATCTGCTGGGACTGCGGCATCGGGAGAATGACTATCGGAGCGTAATCACCCTGGTTCGGGCCGACGAAATTGAACTGTCCGAAGCCGACCGACTGGTAGTCTCCCTTTCCGCTGCCAACAAGGGAGAAGGCGACGCTGTAGACGGCATTTACGAGGTCCACGGTATCTGTCGGTTGGACGAAGGAATAATAATAATACTGCTTTCCGTTGACTGTGGTTGAGTCGAGCATGTACTGTCCCTTGCCCATGCCGGTGGCGGAATCACGCCCGAGGTACGTGACGCCGCTCCGAGACGCCGCCAGAGGATTCTTCCCTGCGGCCCTGAGAAGCGCCTTGTCCGAATCCGCCAGCGATACTCCGAATGCCGAATTGGGATCGTCACCTTCCTGAAAGTAGGATACACCCAATTCCAGTTTGTTATTCATCATCTTGGTCTGCGCGGCACCTCCGGCAAACGTCCGCTGGAACTGCCCGTTCGAATATTCGAACTCCACAAAGATGCGGCTCAGGTTGGTAATGAGATGTTTCGGCGTGAACGTCACCTGCGCGTTCGAGTAGTCTATCACATAATCGTTCGTCTCACCGCGAACTATTTGCACTCCATCCAGATAGACTTTCTCAGTACCCGCGATGACTATGATGTCGGGACTGCCGTCATCGCCGACAAGCTGGTAAGGTCCCTGGCTCCCATCTATCGGAGCTATCTGCTGGGTCGTAAATTTTCCCCTGCTCACCGCGCCGCTCACCATGACCGTCGACTGTCCGTAGTTGGCAACTCCCATGGCACCCTGGAGCTTCCGGTGGATGATGCCGAACTCCGTACCGGTCTCGGCGAGCTCGAAGTCGCCGAGAGTTCCTGAGATGTGCGGCGAGCGGATATTTACGAAGACCTTGTCGAATTCCTGAAGCGTCTTCGTGTTCCCTTCGGGCTGGATCGGGCTCGACTGGTCGGTGAGTGCCGCGGTCACCTCGACGTCGTTGGTAAGCTTGCCATCGAGCTGCATCCGGAATCCCGAATTTACAGTAAGATCCTGGTTCGAGCCAATCGTGATACCGCGGACTATACTCCCGCTCTTCTGGATGTTGCTCCCGAACATTTCAGAGGGGGTCAGCGGTGCGCTCTGCTCGATCATCGTGATCTTCTGCTTCGTCGCTGTATCGTATTTCGCGATGGTTATATGGCGCGTGTATTCGGTCGGGAGGTCGAACGGGAAATTCCGGTACGATATCCTGAAGATGTAAAGCGAGTCCTTCTTCTCCACGAAGAACGGGCTCTTCGCGTCAAACCTCAGCGTCCCGGTTGTATAATTGATTTTATAGTCGACTCCGCGTTTGAGGACGACGGAGTCACAGGTCACACGCTCGGAATTCTGGATGATGTATTTCGCGGGTAGACTTACGACGGAGTCGGGCGAGATTATGCGCACGACCAGGGAGCCGGAAGTTGACTGCGCGAAAACGTCCGACGATGCTACCAGGCACAGCCCGAAGGATCCTACGGACAGAAAGAATAAAACGCACTTGGCAGTAGACATCGTGTCAAAGGCGCAGCAGTCACCCGAGGCCGTTTCCGGTAGAGACCCATCCGAACACGGACGAGTTATGGAATGGCACACGGATAACACAGATGAAACGGATTCCCACTGATTTCATATCAATATCTTTATCCGTGAGAATCAGTCCTGTCCGTGTCATCGGTGTGCTGTCGGAATTTCTTTAGGGGAATTCTTGACGATCTTTGCGAACGAGTCGGCCTTGAGGCTGGCACCGCCGACGAGTGCGCCGTCTACGTCGGGCTGCGAGAGGAGCTCAGCCGCGTTCTCGGGCTTCACGCTCCCGCCGTACTGTATCGGCAGAGCAGCAGCGGCATCTTTGCCAAACATACCCGACACGGTTTTCCTGATGAAAGCGTGGGCATCCTCGGCCTGCTGAGGTGTAGCGTTACGTCCGGTACCGATCGCCCAGATCGGCTCGTAAGCCACAACGAGTGACGTCAGCTGCTGCTCGGTCAGACCGGCGAGCGCCGCCTTTATCTGCCGCTCGAGCACCTTCTCCGTAACTCCGCCATCGCGCTCGGCGAGCGACTCGCCGACGCAAAGAATAACCTTGAGATCCGAAGCCAGCGCTTTCTTCACCTTCTTCGCCACGATCTCGTCTGTCTCGCCGAAGAACTGCCGGCGCTCGGAGTGTCCGACAATAACGTATTGGACACCGATCGACTTCAGCATACTTGCGGAGATTTCGCCGGTGAAAGCGCCGTCGTTCTCGTAATGGAGGTTCTGCGCGCCGAGCTTGAAGTCGCTCTCCCGCAGCAGTTCAGCCGCAGCGTCAAGCGCAATAAACGGCGGGCAGATCACGACTTCCACCGAGCCGTTGTAGTCTTTCATTTCATTTCGAAACGCGTAAACAAATTCCGAGGTCTCGTTTACATCCTTGTTCATTTTCCAGTTTGCTGCTATGATTTGCTTGCGCATATACCCTCAATGTTTATAGTTTCCCTGATTCGTTTAAGAAAACTCTAAATACGAAACTCTAAACTCTAAATAAATTCGAAGCACCAAACGCCCGGGGCCACTAAGCTTTAGGTCTAAGAGTTTAGGATTTGGTGTTTTGAACATTGTTTAGGATTTAGAGTTTAGAATTTAGAATTTCCTTAGCTGTCGTGCGGAAGTGCAATCTCCGACACGGTTAGTTTTTAAGCCTGTCAAGTTTCTGCCGCAGCAGTTCGTTTAGTATCTTCGGGTTAGCTTTTCCGCGCGTCTTCTTCATTATCTCGCCGACGAAAAAACCGAAGAGCTTTTCCTTACCGCCGACATATTTCTGCACCTCATCGGGGTTAGATTGCAGAACCTCTTCGACTACTTTCTCGATCGCTGATTCGTCGGATACCTGCCGAAGCCCCTTTCTCTCGACTATCGAATCGGGATCCTGGCCCGACTGCAGCATTTCCTCGAAGACCTCTTTAGCAATCTTCGTCGAAATCGTCCCTTCATTTATTAGGTCTATCATCCGGGAAAGACGCGGAGGCCGTATCGAGAACTCACCAATCTTAACCGATTTCTCGTTCACTACGCGCAGCACGTCCGTCATCACGTAGTTGCTCGCCTGCTTGTACGCCTCGTTCGACTTTACCTTTATATTCGAAACGACCTGCTCGTAATATTCCGCGACATCCTTCTCACCGGTGAGTATTTCAGCGTCGTATTTCGGGAGGGAGAACACCTGCATATACCTGTTCCGCCGCTCCATCGGGAGCTCCGGCTGTGCCGCCCTCACCCGCTCGATCCACGCGTCGTCGATGACCACCGGCACGAGATCTGGATCCGGGAAATACCTGTAATCGTTGGCCTCTTCTTTAGAACGCATCGGCCTGACGTCGTTGGTGTCCGCGTCGTACAGGAGGGTTTCCTGCTTGACGTGCCCGCCGGATTCCAGAAGGAGGTATTGTCTTTCTATCTCCACATCGAGAGCGCGCTCGACGTTGCGGAAGGAGTTCATGTTCTTGATCTCGGCTTTCGTCCCGAGTTTCTCTTCGCCGCGGAGCCGGATCGAAACGTTCGCGTCGCAGCGTAGCGAGCCTTCCTCCATATTGCCGTCGCAAATGCCGAGGTAAGTGACAATCTGTTTTATCTGCTGCAGATACAGGTGAGCCTCCTCGCCGGAGCGGATGTCAGGCTGGCTGACTATCTCCAGCAGCGGAACACCGCAACGGTTGAGGTCGACGAGCGTGTCGGCGCCCTGGTCGTGAATGGATTTCCCCGCATCTTCCTCCATGTGGATCCTGACGAGGCCAACTTTCTTCCTCGTCCCGTCCTTCTTCTCGATCTCGACGTATCCGTCGACGCAAATCGGCTCTTCGAACTGCGAAATCTGATACCCCTTCGGAAGATCGGGATAGAAGTAATTCTTCCTCGCGAAGATCGAATATGGCGTGATGCGGCAATGGGTGGCAAGCCCCATCTTTATCGCGAACTCGACGAGCTGCTTGTTCAACACAGGGAGCACGCCGGGCATGCCGAGGCAAACCGGACAAACGTTCGAGTTGGGCGGGTTACCGAACTTCGTCGAGCACCCGCAGAAAGTCTTCGTCTCCGTCAACATCTGCGAGTGAACTTCGAGCCCGATTACTGCTTCGTATTTATTCCAATCCATATGAGCTTTCAGCAATAAGCGTTAAGCGGCAAGATAGAAGCAAACCACTTATCGCTTCACGCTTAACGCTATGCGTTTCCTCCAGTCAGTTCCTCAGCGCCGCGACGACTTTTTCAGCTGCGTCCTTCAATCCGTTCGCGACGGCGAAATTCAGGCCTGATTTGTTCAGCAGCTCCGCGCCTTCCCTGGCGTTTGTCCCTTCAAGCCGTACTACGACCGGAAGGTTAACGGACGTGCGCTTCGCCGCCTCGATAACTCCCTGGGCGACGCGGTCGCAGCGGACTATTCCGCCGAATATGTTGATCAGGATCGCCTTCACGTTCGGATCGGACAGGATGATCTTGAAGCCGCTCGACACGGTCTCGACATTCGCGCCGCCGCCGACATCGAGGAAATTCGCGGGTTCGCCGCCGGTCAGCTTTATGATGTCCATCGTCGCCATCGCGAGGCCTGCGCCGTTGACCATGCAGCCGACGTTGCCATCGAGTTTGATGTAATTCAGATGAGACTTCGACGCCTCAACTTCGAGCGGAGATTCTTCGTCGAGATCCCTGAGTTCCAAAATGTCCGGATGACGGAAAAGCGCGCTGTCGTCGAAATTCATCTTCGCGTCGAGTGCCATGACGAGACCCTCAGTCGTCAGCACGAGAGGGTTTATCTCCGCAAGGCTGGCATCCGACGCCAGGTAGGCCTTGTAAAGCGCGGTTAGAAACTTCACGCCGTTCTTATAAGCCTCGCCGGTCAGCCCGAGTCCGAACGCGAGCTTCCTCGCCTGGAACGGCATCAATCCGAGTCCGGGGTCCACGGTTTCCTTCAGAATCTTCTCCGGCGATTCTGCCGCGACTTTTTCTATCTCGACGCCGCCTTCGGTCGATACCATGAAGACGTTCTTCGATGTCGACCTGTCGAGTACTATTCCCGCGTAAAGTTCTTTCGCGATATTGATCCCCTGCTCGATGAGGAGACGCTTGACGACCTTTCCCTTCAGGTCCGGTCTGATGAGTCACCAGTGTCATGCCCAATATCTGTGACGCCAGCTGTCTGACTTCTTCGAGGTTCTTGGCGATCTTCACGCCGCCGCCTTTGCCGCGTCCGCCCGCGTGTATCTGGGCCTTAACGACCCACACGTTGCCGCCGATTTCCCGCGCGGCCGCTACCGCTTCGTCAACACTGAACGCGACTTTTCCCTTCGGGATAGCCACGCTGAATTTCTTGAGAATCTCTTTCGCCTGATATTCGTGGATTTTCATCTTGGAACCTTGTTTGATTTTGTAAAGTTAGGTAAGCCTGCACTAGAAAGGTAAATTCAGAACAAACGATCGCTCATCCGAATGATTTCCATGACAGAGACTATCGAAAAACCTCTTTAGATTCGGCTCAAAGGTCTTAGGCAATATAGGAAAGCGCGGTTTGGAACTCAAGAAACGGGAATAGCGGGTGGTGGCTCGGTTTGTGGTGTATCGTCATGCTGAACTTGGTTCGGTCTCTCGTTTTAAGACTCCCTATGGGATCTAACTTATTCCAACGATTTCCATTGGCAACCAGGAAAAGTGGTAAGACGAGAAGGTCGTTTTCTCTTTCAGATTCCACAAATTTGTAGAATCCCCTTACAAACGCGGCTTTCGACGAAGGAGAGAGTTGCGTTTGTGGACACCTTCCCGTCCGACATTATGTCATACAAATGATGCGGGATCCAGCAAGGCGAGACTTTCTGTCACTTCTTCCCGCTCCACATTTCTTCGAAATGGGCGGGATCCCGCCCGCAAGCGTCTGCGTGATTCCATGTTGCTGCGTAAAGCGGGACTTTTGGGTGAGCAAAAGAAAATGAACAACGGAGTCGTCAGGAGTCTCAATGATTCTCCTGTTCTTTCTTTTGTCTTGACATCCCGCTCAAGAGTGGGACAGGCGCCAGAAAGAACCAAATGAGCGCCGAAGGCGCCATCCCGCACATTTCTATAGAATAATTGAGCGGGAGAAAAGGTCAAGGCTACGGAAAAAATGGCTGGAAATTTCCCCCTCTGCCGAAACAAATGAACTAGGCGCCTTCGGCGCCGTCGAACACCATTTGTTTCTTAAGCCCACCAAAGGAAATTTCCTGGTTGCCATTTTTTCCGAATGCCGCAAATGGGAGTCGTGTTCCTAACACAGGACATCTTCGCGACTGAAGTCAGGAAAGCTTTTTTGGTGGCATCCTTTTTGGCACTAATTCTACATGACTTCGATGCTGAAACTGAGACACTACCGAATAGCGGGAGTGGCGTCAGCTTTATTTCGCTGAGCTCATTCGGAGGAAACACCGAGTTGACTTAGGACCAACCCGCACATTAGCTTGCTTAACTCTGCGTGTCTTGGGACTGTCGTCCTTGCGCCAGTGCGCGGGTTTAGGTAGACATCATGCTTTTTGCCGTGCCTCAGAAGCACGCACACGCTTCAAACTAATTGCTGTATAAATTGCCTATGCTTCAGGCTGCCAATTCCAACTCTAGCTTCCAGGCAGTTACACTCCCGAGTCCTGAGCGGCATTAAATAAGCCGGGCCGGCATTATTTTAGGTAAACCGCTTTCTTCGTTTGCTTCCCGGTCTCAGTCGTCAGCTGATAATAGTAGATTCCGGAACCTACACGGCCTCCCCGTCTATTCGTTCCATCCCAACGCAGCGAATGTTTCCCCGCGAGTTGCTTTTCATTGTCTATCAGTGTCTTTACTTCCCTTCCAAGAATATCGAATATTTTCAATGTCACGTTGCTGACCGCTGAAAGCTTATAGCTGATGACTGTTGTCGGATTAAACGGGTTCGGATAGTTCTGTTCGAGGACGAAATCGGCCGGAATATTCGGCTCATGTTCGTCGACGCCGGTAAGCCCGCCGTTCGAAGTGTAGAAGATGCTTCCTGCTTCCCCGACCGCAAAGCCGTGTCTCTCGTCAATAAAGTGGATCGAATAGAGATCCGGCAATTTTACCCACATATAAGGGAATTGATATTGGGTCCATGACGAGCCTCCGTCAGTCGACTTCACTATCGAGCTGCCGGCACCGCACGCATAAACCACATCCGCCGATGGAGCTGAGATACCGTACAACGGACCCCCGCCCGGAACCCCGGATGGAACCATGACCCATGAGGTATCAGATGAACGCTTTCGCAATACCAGAGGCGAAGCCCAAAGATCTCCCCCAACCCCGACGATGAAGCCGGAATTCCCTCCAACACAGAAGCCTCCGCTGTACGCCTGCGAGCCCAGACCCTGCAGTTGAGGGAGCACGTTTTCACTCCATGGCGTGGACGGAAGTTCGAATTTCGAGCAGATAGAATGCGATGTTAGAGCGTAGATAGGGAGCGGTAACGCGTAGGCTCCCCGCCATTTAAAAAGGGATCGAATCGGCCAGTCGCTTATCTTTTCGGAAGACCACGTCCTCCCGCTGTCGAGCGAATGGTAAATCCACCCCGAGTCGGCGCCGACATAGATATCGGCTGCATCGACGTAGAGGACGGAAAGACAACTCGGGCCATAAGCTATGTAGCGGCACCACCCCGCCATATTGCCGCCTCTGATTGTGAAAAGAGCACCGTAATCTCCGACTGCCATCCCGTTAGCGGAATCACAAAAGTCGACGGCATTCCACGGCATGACGTACGATAGAGGGGCCGTCAGGTCGAACCACGTCTCGCCTCTGTCGGTTGTTCTCAGAATCGACCTCCCATGGCTCACCGCGTACGCTGTCATCGTGTCGATCATGACCACACCTGTCAGTGCTGAGTCGATCCCGCTGTTTTGCAGAACCCACTGCGCGTCCGCATCTTCACTCCACGCGAAGACCGCGGCGGCAAGCAACGATATCAGCAGATATTCTCTCATAAAACCTCCTTGTCCAAAATTTCGCGGACAAAACTTCGCCGGTTCATGAAGAAATGGTGCTGAGAATGGAATTAGAAGATCAAAATGCCCTGCGCGCTCACTACCGGAAGAATTTCGGATGAAGTATCTCGAATTTCAAGTCCGATAGTTTCTCGGAACGGTGGAATCGGCGCGGCCAAGTCGCGATTCGTAAGCCGGGCATCGGTCATGCTTTCATTACGGATGAAGGTTAACAAGTAGACCCACGCTACTCTGCCATTTCCGCGTCACTCCCCCATATTCTACCGCTTCGCGGGATTGCGTCCCGATCTCGGTCTGGATCTCCCGTTCATCATACATGTATGTTGTGTACGGGATGGAGTCAGTTACACAATTGTCAAGTGTCATTCCGACCGACCCCGACTCAATTCTTCTGAGTCGGGGGAGCGGAGGAATCTTCTGCGGTTCACCTGAAACCAGGATTGGAGAGTTTCCATACAAGATTTCTCGTCTCCCCGACTCGAACGGATCCGAGTCGGGGCTCCTCGAAATGACAGTGCAGTGTTGTGCAACGAACTCGATGCCGCAAGGCGCTCACCGGCATACAAAATGTTTGGGTGGCATATATCTATCCTGTTCTCGTATTAATGAACGGAACACTATTCCACTTATTCCCTTTGCCCCTTCCTGAAGTACTCACACACCTTGTTCACCACACACTCCGGGCACCTAGGACTTTTCGGTCTGCATACTTCGCGACCAAGAAACGTCATCCCCATTCCCGCAGCATGCCAGTACCTCGGTGCGACTGCTTCCATGATATCTTTCTCGATCTTATCCGGCGAGTCTGATTTTGTAATCCCGAGCCTGGGTGCCACTCGCGCGACGTGCAGGTCGACGATAACCCCCTCGGCTTTCCCGCCGGATTCGCCGATGATGACGTTCGCAGATTTGCGACCGATCCCGGGAAGCTTCGTCAGTTCCTCCATCGTCGTGGGAATGTGTTCGTCATCCTTCACAGCTTTCGCGATTGAGACGAGCCACCCCGACTTGTGCCTGAAATTCGTTATGCCGTGAACGAACGGGAAAAGATCCTCCGGCTCAGCGTTTGCCAGCTCCTTCATTGTGGGATACGCCCTGAACAGCTCCGGCGCGACCTTGTTGATGAAGACGTCGGTGCTGCGGGAAGAGAGTATTACCATAACGACGAGTTGATAGAGATTTTCGTAATCCAGCGGGTGCTTTCGCCTGCCATACTCTCTGAACAACGGTGCCAAAGCCTTGTTCCAATCGGTCTTTCGTGCTTTCGCTGTCATGAATGGAACTTAGATTGCCGCGAAGAGAGATGCAAAATCCCCATCGGGGGAACCCCGGGCTCTTGTGCGGGGGAAATGTCACACAACCCGGTTGCCGGGCTCCAAACGCCGCGGGCTCATCCGGAAGTCGGATTCGTGCGTTTACAACCGATTGTAATCCGATCCATCCGAAATTACCTCCAAAGCTTGATTCTCAACGGGTTTGGTGATATTTTTTTCTTCGATGATACAAATTCCAGGCGACAGCCTTTCCGAATTTTGCTTTCCGGAGTGTCATATTATCGGCAATCCTCCGGGAAGAACCTCCCGTCCGAAGGATCCATTGGATTGATTTCGAATTGTTCAATTCATTCCCTGCACACAAGAAAAGAAAATTTTAGTTTAGAAGAGCACCCCCGCAATGCGGGACAGAAGTAGAGAGGCAGAATGAGATTCGACGCGGGCACCATTCGCGCTTTTGACTCCTCGCGCGCCACGGAAGCCGGCCAGATAAGGGATGTCGTCGTATTCGCCGCGCTCACGGTGATCGGCGCAAAGGTATATATCCCTCACGAGCCGGTTCCATTCACCTTGCAGACGCTGTTCGTCGTCCTCGCGGGCGCGTTCCTCGGGAGGAGGGGAGGAACGGTCAGCATGCTCACCTACCTGCTTCTTGGTGCCGCAGGCATCCCGGTGTTTGCCGGACCGGAGGCGGGGTTCACTGTATTCTTCGGCGCGACGGCCGGCTACCTCATCGGATTTGTCCTGAGTGCCGCCGTCGTCGGATCGATCATTGACCTCGACGACTCGTTTCTCTGGACCGCACTTTCCATGGCGGCAGGCTTCGCGATAATTTTCGCCTGCGGGACCGCGTGGCTCAACGCTTTTTTTCTTCACGACTGGAACGCCGCCATCGCACAGGGTTTTCTGATTTTTTCATTCTGGGATTTAGTCAAGCTTGCCGCGGCCGTAGGCGTGTACCGTGCGCTCAAGGCTGATCCCGCGTTTCACACTAACCACAAGTCCGAAGCACTTTCCCGAAGGGCGAAACGAGTTCCCTGGAGGTTTCCGCTCGGACGGAACTGGAGGAACAATGGGTAATCCACTTTTCGCGACAAAATCCATGGAGCAACTTACAAAGGAAGCTTCGGACACGGACCATGGTCTGAAACGCACTCTGGGTCCACTAAACCTGACGACGCTCGGCGTCGGCGCGATCATAGGGGCGGGAATTTTCGTGCTGACGGGCCAGGCTGCCGCGCAATATGCAGGACCCGCGATAGTACTTTCATTCGTGGTCTCCGGCCTCGGATGCGCGTTCGCGGGACTCTGCTACGCCGAGTTCGCTGCGATGATACCGATAGCCGGAAGCGCGTACACGTACGCCTACGCAACTCTCGGAGAATTCATCGCCTGGATCATCGGCTGGGATCTTATACTCGAGTATCTCTTCGGGGCTTCCACCGTCGCAGTCGGTTGGTCCGGCTATGTCGTCAGCTTCTTCAAGGATTTCGGGATAAACATACCGGCATATCTCGCCAGCGCTCCGATAAACTTCGACCCGCACTCCGGGTGGATAATGACCGGCGCCGTCCTCAATTTCCCCGCGATGTTCATCATAGCGATCATCACAACTCTCCTCGTCATCGGCATAAGGGAATCGGCAGACTTCAACAATATCATCGTAATAGTCAAAGTGGCGGTCATCCTCCTTTTTGTCGGATTCGGTATCGCCTACATACATCATTCAAACTGGGTCCCCTTCATTCCACCTAACCAGGGCCATTTCGGCGAATTCGGCTGGAGCGGCATTCTCCGCGGTGCGGGCGTAATATTCTTTGCCTATATAGGATTCGACGCCGTATCTACTACGGCACAGGAGGCGAAGAACCCGCAAAAGGACATGCCCATCGGGATAATGGGCTCGCTCGGCGTTTCAACCATCCTTTATATCGTCGTTGCCCTCGTCCTGACCGGCCTGGTCAGTTACAAGCAGCTTCTCGTTCCCGACCCAATCGCCGTCGGAATCGACGCGGCAGGCAAAGGGCTTTTCTGGCTGCGGCCGATAGTCAAGATTGGCGCCATCGCCGGACTTAGCTCAGTCGTTCTCGTCATGCTCCTCGGCCAGCCGAGAGTTTTCTACAGCATGGCAAAGGACGGGCTCCTTCCCGCCAAGTTCGCGGCCATTCACCCCAAGTTCAGAACTCCTTATATAACCACGATAGTCACCGGCACGGTCGCTATGATAGTCGCCGGCCTCTTCCCCATAGGCATACTCGGAGAACTCGTCTCCATCGGAACTCTCCTCGCTTTCGTGATAGTTTCACTGGGAGTTCTCGTCATGAGATACACAAAACCGGACGTATACCGACCGTTCAGGACGCCGTGGGTCCCGCTGGTTCCGATTCTCGGTGCCCTTCTCTCCGCTGCCCAGATGGCAGGATTGCCCGGCGACACCTGGTACAGGCTTATCATATGGATGGCGATCGGGTTCATTATATACTTCGCCTACAGCCGCAAGCACAGTAAACTCAGAGCGGCTGCCCGGACAAACAGCTAGGCTTTGTCGTCCGGCTCGATTTGATCCAATACGGCTCCGCTCCTCAAAAAGGACGGAGCCGTTCGGTTTCAAGTCGATCATGCTTTATGCTCAAACGCTCCCCCGCCATCGGGCCATTTCGGATGGAAATGGTTTTTGCCGTTATAACGAGTGCGGCATCAGGCGCTTGACCTCCGTTTGCCTCAACATGACATTTCAACTACATTCTGAGCGCCGTCGGCGCGCCTGCGCGTCGAAACGCTCCGGCGTGCAGACGCGAACTGTTTGTAGTAGGTAAACTGGTGAACTGGCGTGAAGCTCCGTCAGGAGCGACCTGTAATGGAAGGAGGCGGGCAAATGGCGAACACTTACACGCAGATATATATCCATATTATCTTTGCCGTCAGTGGAAGGCAGTCATTGATCCTGAAGAGCCGGAAGGAAAAGCTATTCAAATACATTACGGGTATTGTCAGGAACCGGAATCAGAATCTGATTGCTATTAACGGGATGCCGGACCATATTCATCTGTTGATTGGATTCAAACCGAATATCGCCCTCTCAGATTTTGTTCGTGACGTCAAGGCTGGATCATCCGGATTTATTAACGAAAAGAAATGGCTGCAAGGGAAATTCAATTGGCAGGAAGGATTCGGCGCATTTTCCCATTCTCGTTCAGAAATTGACCGTGTTGTCCGTTACATCCAGAACCAGGAAGAGCACCATTTGAAGAAAACATTTCGCGAAGAATATATGGAGGTGTTGAAGGATTTTCAGGTTGAATATGATGAGAAATACCTCTTCACGTGGACCAATGAGATACCTGACGAATAGGTCGCCCCTTACGGGGCTAATGTTATACTCTCGATATATAATCTACAGACAGTACCGCTCCTACCGGAGCGGGATACTTTGAACGGTAGCACGCGAATTGAACGGCTCTTATGAGAACACGATATAATACGATCATCGTAATTATTCACACCATCGATAATATTCGTGCAGAATACCTGGCATTGAAAGTCGGTGCCGCCGCTGGATGAATCGGCCGGGAAAGTCGACAATCGATCCACTTGTTAAAGCACCATACATCAACACGGAGGAAGAATGAGCGCAAGTACTGAGACCCAACAGGAAGGAACCCAGTTCAAGCGGGAGCTGAAGCTCCTCGACTCCACAATGATCGTCATCGGCTCGATGATAGGATCCGGCATATTCATTGTCAGCGCGGAAATGTCGCGCACGCTCGGCTCGCCGGGCTACCTGCTTCTAACCTGGCTCATCACCGGCGCGATGACGGTTATCGGCGCTTTAAGCTACGGCGAGCTCGCCGGAATGATGCCGCATGTCGGCGGGTTGTATGCCTATCTCAAGGAGTCCTATAATCCCCTCCTCGGATTCCTGTACGGATGGACTTCGTTCCTCGTCATACAAACTGGTACTATCGCGGCCGTGGCGGTCGCGTTCGCAAAATTCACGTCGGTTCTTATCCCGTCGCTCGGCGAGAGTAACGTCCTCCTTACAGTCGCCGGACTGAAAATATCCGCCGCGCAGATCGTGGCGATCGCAAGCATCGCTCTCCTGACTTACATTAACACTCGCGGTGTGCGCCAGGGGAAACTCGTGCAGAATATTTTCACTATCACAAAGACGCTTGCCCTGATCGGACTCATCATCCTGGGAATCCTGATAGGGCGGAACGTCATGGCGATGCACCTGAACTTCGCCGACTTCTGGAACGCGAGCTGGACGCATGTCGCCGGCGGAAAGGTCGTGCTAATCGAGTCCCTCTCCGGCCCGATGCTCCTCGCCGCGATAGGTGTTGCTACAGTCGGTTCCCTCTTCTCGAGCGACGCATGGTACGACATCACATTTGCCGCGGGAGAGGTCGTGAACCCAAAGAAGACAATCCCCCTCAGCCTTCTGTTCGGGACTTTGACCGTGACGCTCCTCTACATCCTCGCCAACGTCGCGTATATCGTCTCGCTTCCCCTCATCGGTTCTCCCGCCGGTCACGGCGTCATGGCGCAGGGGATTCAGTTCGCGGCTGACGACCGGGTCGGGACTGCAGCAGCAGCTGTCATATTCGGCGCCCCCGCGGCCATAATCATGGCGGTTCTTATAATGATTTCCACCTTCGGCTGCAATAACGGGCTCATTTTGGCGGGACCGCGTGTCTATTACGCGATGGCGAAGGACAAACTGTTCTTCCAGAGCACTGGAAGACTCAACGACAAGTCCGTCCCCGGAACCGCGCTAATCGTACAAGGCGTCTGGGCAAGCCTGCTTTGTTTGTCAGGGACGTACAACGACCTTCTCGACTACGTCATCTTCGCTGTGCTGATATTCTTCATCCTGACGATCGCGGGAATTTTCGTTTTGCGGAAAAAACGTCCCGACGCCGAACGTCCGTACAAGGCTTTCGGCTACCCCGTTCTGCCTGGACTCTACATCCTCACGGCCGCGGCAATCGCTGTCGACCTGCTGATGTTCAAACCGGCTTACACCTGGCCGGGAGTAATCATAGTGCTCCTCGGCATTCCGGTATACTTCATTTGGAAGAAGACGGCGAAGGGATGAGAGCACCGCAAAGACGCTAAGGCGCGGAGTAAGGTTGATATTGCTTTGCGTCTTCGCGTCTCCGCGGTGAAAATCCTTATTTCTCCGGTGTGAACTTCGTTACCACATTATGCACCGGCTTAACCGTCCTTAGGTAGGCGTAGATCGCGCCCAGATCATGGTCGGTCATACCGGCGAAACTGTGTGAGCGGCATCGGGGTGTTGAATGCGTTCGGTGTAACGGGAATATTCTTCCCTGACTCGGATCTGTACGTCTTGAAGTAATTTATGAAATCGGCCGCACTCCATTTTCCTATTCCCGTCGCGGAATCGGGAGTGATGTTCGCGGACCTGACTGTTCCGCTCCCCATGCCGAACGCGAAGCCGCCGGCGAACTCCATCCCCGGCATCGGCTGACCCTTCTCCATCTCAGTGTGGCAGTCAACGCACGCCGACGCGTTCGCGAGGTATTCTCCGTACGAGACAAGGTTTGTCGTGTCGGGCTGTGACACCGGATGATACGACTTGATAGGCATGGTCTTCACAATCAGGGTCAACGGAAAGTCAAGGTGCCTCTTCGGAATAGTATTCTGTATCGGCTTGAGCGACCTTATATATGCAACGATCGAGTAGAGGTCTTCAGTATCCAGGCTGTTGAAATGATAGTAGGGCATGATCGGGAAAATAGCTTTACCGTCCTTGTCGACACCGCAGGTGATAGCCCTGATCAGTTCGCCGTCGGTCCAACTTCCAATTCCGGCGGGAGTGATGTTGTAAGCGTAGACCGTGCCCGGTACGCCTGAGGTTACTTTGTCAAGCTTCTCTCCTCCCTTTCCCTCGCTACCCGGAATAACCGGACCGGCGTATTTCGTCCAGTCCCTTTCCGAGTGACAGTCGAGGCAGCCGACGACATGTCTTACAAGATACTCTCCGCGGGCGAGTCTCGCCGGTGAAACTTCGACTTTTATATCGGGAGCCGCGTCGACTCTCGGGTAAGTCATGTTGAAGTATGTAAGAGCGGCGAGCGCCAGCAATAAAATGGCGCCAACTGTATAGGCCGTCACCTTGAAGAATTTCTTCATCCCATTCCCTCCTCTAGTAATTTATTTGAAAACGCGTTGCCGGATCGGCACGGGAATACCGCTTCCAGCTCAGCTTCATTTACGCCGAAGAAGTAAAAGCTTGATTCTTCTTTTTAGTATCAGAAAATGAAACGCATTCACGGAAAGTGAATCGAACGCTGCAGGAACTGCTCCTCGATGAGAAAATAGCGAGCGGTATTCTTTAAAGCAATATTTTGGGCAAGTCCCTGCGAAGGCACGACATCCGATGAGGACCGGTCGCCCGTCGAACCCAGACAGCCTCCACAAGGTTTCAGTGGCGCCTGAAGTGAAAGACCATGTCCTTATCGGGCATGAATTGGACGCGCTTCCAGTAATAGATCGTTCTATCCGCTATCGTATATACTTTGTCCGGATCGTATGAGCAGCGTGTGACGATCAGAGAGGAGTCGACGACCAATTTGTATTCGGCCCATTCAAGCGGCTTGTTCCATGTCAGGGTAGACCGCAATATGTACGCGGCGCTGTCGCCGGAGATTCTCTGCCGGTAAGCAATGTGGTACACAACCGTATCGCCGCTCCCGACATCAAGCCGGAACGAAAAACCCGCGCTCCCGCTGTCCACAATGTCCCCGTAGCGGGAATGACTCATGTCGGCAACCACGATCGAATCAACCGGCCCCATTTGGCAGGCGATCGGGTAAAAGACTCTAGCCTGGGTCCCGCAGCCCGATGGATTTGAGAACCAATAATAACCGTCAACGGTGAACGACTCTCCGTTTAAATAGAATGCGATGTCTTCCCCAAGAAAACTCAATGTCTGCGCGCCAACGCAGGATACCAGGAAGAAGAAGATTATCGATGCTTTTCTGAACATTTCACTTCAGCAAAATCATTGATCCTTTGCCGCAGGTCTTTCCGTCAAGAATAAGTCGGTAAAGGTATAAGCCGGACGGCATCGATTTCCCGGCGTCATCTTTGCCTTCCCACCTGTACGTCGAACCATTCGGTACCCGGATGACGGCGATCCTTTGTCCGATTGAGTTACATATCTCTATCCGCGCCCCCGCGTATTTCCGGTCTCCGGGAAGCGTTACGACGAAATTCGTCGTCGAGTTGAAGGGGTTCGGGTAGTTCATAATCCCCGGTGAGAAATGTACTCCGGGATTTTTCTCTTTCACCCCGACGACATCGGTGAAGTGAATATCCCTCACGACGACAGTGTCGGGCGAAACGAATGCAGAGATGTCATCTATCCTGATCGACTGTCCTCCCTGGTCATTTACTTCGACGATCATATTTGTGCTGAACGTCGTTGCGTAGACGCGCGTGGAATATCTCCCATCGGGAGCAAAGACTATCGGGAAATAAACACGAAAGTCACCGCTCAGAACACTTTTGTAGTCCCGGTCATACATAAAACCGGTCAGCGTTCCGCAAGTGCCGCATGTATCGTTCGGCGAACCAATGGTGGGGGTCTTGTCTTCGCAGAAGAGAATCCTATTGAGTTTGCATATGGAGTATCCGGAAGGAATTGCCGGGAACATCGCCGCCGGGTAGTCTCCATACGAAAGGGAATCCACCTCGCCATGCGGTGTAAAGTAGATCGCAAGATAAGATATCAACTTGACGCAATCCCCCGATGGATTCACCGACAGGGGCGTAATCAGGCTGTCCGAAGTTATCACCCAAAGAGACGTGCTGTCAGGGATGTAATCGAGTCTCAACCGTGAAATCCCCGATGAGGTTTCGACAAAGATACTGTCATAATCCCCCTTGTAGTAAGCGCCCCTGTAATTAAACCCGATCTCAATTATCCATGAATTGTTTGGCCCGGTTTTAAACTCGGAAATGCACGCCGGGAGCAAATAGACAGGATTACTCAATAGCGATCCCGCAGAAAAGAAGAAACAAATGGTTAGAAAGGTCTTTTTCATCGTGCCATCCACTGGAATTTGTTGCTGATCTTCCGGAACGGGCACCGTCGCGAACATCTTCAATTTACCGGCTGGAAAACAACTCGCTTAAGCCCTCATTGTAAATTTACGTCAGGATGCATGCGGAATCAACTTCAGAAAGAGGCCCGCGAAGTCATCGGTCATAGTTTGAATGTTACGGCGTGTTTGACTAAAATTCCCGACAGAAACCGAGTCGTGAGAACCAATCGGCGAAAATAGATATTTAAGAAAATAGAGGCGGATTCCGGTCGAATTCGCGGAGTCCCGGTATGAAGATGTTACTCACCGGCTGACTTGCATTGACCGGTTCCGGATTTGTCAGGGCTATTGAAAAAGGGAGTCAGAGGATGAACAGTCCCATCGGAGGCAAAAGCGTTCTTTACTTCACCATATTCACCGTTCTGCTGGTAGTGATAACGAGTCTGGGCGGCCTCTTGTACGGCGGAACATATTCGCGCGAAACTGCCGAATGGGTCGCGCAGGCAATCGGACAGGACATAATCGATCTCGTGCTGATTGTGCCGACGATACTGATATCGGCCTTCTTCATGAAAAAGGGAAAGAGATCGGCGCTTTTCGTCTGGCTCGGCGCTATGATGTACACCGCGTACACGTTTGTCATCTACACTTTCGGTGTCCACTTCAACCCGCTCTTCCTGATTTACTGCTGGACACTCGGCTTATCGGTGTACGGGCTTCTCACTCTTACTGTCCGGGTCGGGCCGGCGACTGTCAAAACCTGGTTCGACGAGAACAGGCATGAGTACCTTATCTCCGTCTTTGTCCTGGCCGCGGGCGTTTTGTTCTATCTAATGTGGCTGAAGGAGGATCTCCCGGCGATGATAGGAGACCAGGCCCCGGCGAGTCTGCAGGCGACCGGCCTCATCACTAATCCCGTGCACGTGCTCGACCTTTCTCTGATTCTCCCCGGTTTCATCGTCACTTCGATGTTACTCATGAGGAAACACGCCCTCGGATATTTGTTCGCGCCGGTCCTGTTGGCATTCGGAATACTGATGGACATAACCATTGCCGCCCTTGTCGTCGTCATGAAAATCAGGGGGACCGAGGACAACGTGAACATCGTGGGACTCTTCATCGTGATCGCGGCACTCAGCACTGCTGTCCTCGTAAGTTTTCTCAGGCACATGAAGAAACCGGCCGTGTAGCGGAAGAGGAGATGCGAAATGACATCGAGAGCGGAAAAGGCGGCAGAGAGTTTTTCAAAGGGGTTCAACTGCGCGCAGGCGGTCTTCTCCGCGTTCGCGCCGTCGTACGGAGTCGAGGAGAAGGGAGGCGCTCAAGATCGCGTCGGGGTTCGGCGGCGGGATGGCCCGGCTTCAGGAGGTATGCGGTGCGGTGACGGGGGCTTTCATGGTAATCGGAGCGGCGAATGGCGACGAGGTACCGGCCGATCATACAGCCAGGAAAAAGACTTACGAAGAAGTTCGAACTTTCGATAAGCGCTTCCGCGAGCTCCACGGCTCCATCCTTTGCAGAGACATTCTCGGCGTGGACATGAACACCGAAGAGGGCCAGCGAACATTGAAGGAGAAAGATCTCTTCAACACCGTCTGCGCGAAGTGCGTGCGTGACGCGGCGGAGATTGTGGAGAAGCTGGTCTCTCAGAAATAGGACACGGAGAGAGCGGAAGGGACCGATTTGCATAGGAAGATTCCGATGTTCCACCGGTGATTCCCGCTAATCTCCGATCCTTCCGCCCGTGCGGGTTGCCAGAGACGAAGGTTCCAAAGAATGGATCTAGAAGCCTGGCCGAAAACCCAATCGAACACGGATAATACGGATCATTACTGATTTCCACGGATCAAAATGATAATAAAATCAGTGAGAATCCGTTGCTTCAGTGTTATCCGTGTTCAATGTTCTTCTTTTTCCTTCCACGGATCCACTTTTCGGCCGGATCTCTAGCGGGTAAATGCGACCGCCCGTCGCACAAAAGTAATGAAATGACGGTCCGGAGTGTTCCAGAGTCCGGTCGGGAGCGGTAGATTGACGGTCGGGAGCCTCGGAACGACGGTCCGGAGCGGTAAACTGACGGTCGGATGCCTTGGAACGACGCTCCGGAGCGGTAAACCGACGGTCGGATGCCTCGGAACGACGCTCTGGAGCGGTAAACTGACGGTCGGATGCCTTGGAACGACGCTCCGGAGCGGTAAACTGACGGTCGGATGTCTCGGAACGACGCTCCGGAGCGGTAAACTGACGGTCGGATGTCTTGGAACGACGCTCCGGAGCGGTAAACTGACGGTCGATACTGGCACTCTGGCGGCGTGGATTGTAGGGTCGGGGTCTAGGAGTACTCAGATAGTGGTTTTGAGCGCGAATGCGAGTCGAATGCGGGACGGCAAATGGCGAAGGGGCCGATACATGATCCTTTCTGATGTGGTCCTCGAAGGATTAAGGGCCTATTGGAAGGGGTACCGTCCAACTGTTTGGCTATTGAAGGGCAAGCCGTATTCCGTTAGGAGTGCACAGAAAATATTCAAGAACGCGCTGGAGAAGACGGCTATTGCCAAGGGAGTGTCGATTCACTCGCTTCGGCATGCGTTTGCCACGCACTTGCTTGAACAGGGGACGGACATTAGATTCATTCAAGAGTTGTTGGGACACAGCAGAGTGCGGACGACCGAGATATATCTGCACGTGAGCAAGAAGGATCTGGGACAGATACGGAGCCCGATCGACAAAATGATGCAGCCTAAAGGCAAGAAAACGACATAAAACGTCGCACTAAATACAATAGGGGCCGAAAAACGACATTCGTTTTTGAAATAGTTAGTTGCAATCGCGGGCAAATTCAGGAGGAAGCATGAGCGCGGAACTTCAACATGCCGGTAATGCCAAGGGCTTTTGGTCGACCATGTCCTTCAACGCCATCTGGTACATTGCGTTGTTCGGATGGGTCATTTATTACTTCGTCATTCCAGATGCAATTTCGGCATATGCCAATGCAAAACTCGTCTTCAAGTACTTCTCATGGTTGCTGTTCATTTCACCGTCCGCCGCATTCTGCTTGACCCTTACACTTGCGGCCATATTTCTACCGATTATACTCATGCTCTACATTCCTACATATTTCGAGAGAACGGATGAGAATACGGCTTTTCGGAAGAGGTACATCTACACAATTGTCACCGTTGTCGCCATCTGGCTCGCTGTCCTCTTGATTCAATTCCTTATTTGGGGTTCGTTCCCAATTGGTTTCGACAAAGAAAATTACGTGCACATTCGAATGATTCCTTTTATCCCATGGCCAGAAGCTCCGATGTTTCGGTAGCATGGTCGACCAAGCTTCAGGTGTTGTCAAGATGCCCGCGACTGCAACTAACAACGGGAATCACGACACTCGATTATTATATACTATGGTACTCGCTCCATGCCGCCGTCATTTCATATTTCATGGAACGGCGGCACGGCGTGATTCCCGCACACGTTATCTGCCATTTGCAGTAAGAGGATGAAGAATGCGAATAGGAGTGATTGCATACGGCTCACTTGTCTACGACCCCGGAAGGGAATTGGAGGATGCCACGGCAGAACGTCGATATGGGCTCAGGACACCTTTTAGAGTTGAGTTCGCAAGATCGAGCAAAAATAGAGGAGGTGCTCCCACGCTTGTCCCAGTTGCTCAGGGCGGAGGATATGTGGAATGTGTGCTTCTCGTGCTCAAAGAAAGTTGCACACTCAATCCCGCGAGAGACATGGTTTATAGACGCGAGAAATCCAAAGTTGGCGATGAAAGCGTCAAGTATCTTCCCAACCCGAGCAATTCAGATCAGGTGTATATAGAGATAATCCCAGATTGGGGCGGAGCGGACTATGCTCTTTATACGCGAATACAGCCGAACATATCACAGCTTAATCCAGAGAAATTGGCCGAACTCGCGATCCAGAGTGTCTCAACTGCCACTCGTGGCAAAGACGGCGTATCTTATCTACTAGGTGCGATGAGGGCTGGCGTCAGAACACCACTTACTGAAGATTACGTTGGTCGGATTCTGGCGAAAACTGCAACCGACTCATTAACAGCCGCGCTTGAACAACTGACGAGCTTAAAAAATAAGGAGGGCTGAAATGGGAGTGGCAATTTTTGGTGCTGTGTTTTGGGTAATTGCCTACCTTGTATCATCCGCATTCGTAGAGCAAGAAGTTCTTCGTAAGATATTTTTAATTGGTGCAATATCCTTTCCGATCCGCTACGGAATCTCAACAGGCGTTCTCTGGCTTGTTGGGATAACAGGTCCATTGACAGGGCCTGCTAGCCTCTATCGACGTTCACGTCTGGTTAATCATGTAATGAGAGTCCTCACTGTAGTCGTGCTTTACGCTTTTGCCGCCAAATACAGTTCGCATCCATACTTGGCTCTTGCGTGTGGGGCAATTGTCTTTTGCCTCTCGATCCCAGAGAACTTAATGAGACGCTGGACCCTGAATGAGGCCCCCGATAGGTATTTTGTATTTGTCTCAGCGGTGGGAAGTTTCAAGGAACGCCTTGTCGTCGTATCATTTGCCGTTATACTGCAAATTGCGTTTGTGTCCTTTGCAATCCTATAACTGCAAACGGCAGATAACAGCGAGAACCATGACGCTCGATTATTATATATCACGGTGCTCGCTTCATGCCGCGCACATAAGGTACCTCGTTAAGGGAACGCGGCACGACGTGGTTCGTGCGGACGTTATACGCCACCGCCGCGAGAGAATGAATAACAAAATGTTCATAAATTGTTGGCGCGCGCAAAGGTTGGAGGCTTACGGGTGAAAGCGGACAAATCCGCGGAAAGGTTTTTTCAGCACAAGTTTCGCAGGAGCCAATTCGGCTTCCCCATAGCAACCATTGCGTACTATGGGCCAGACGACCAGACGGCGACAAAAGTCGCGGTGGGAGTCGTGGATAGCAAGAACGATGTAATCGAGATGAAGCGGTGGGTTGTGAGGGCACAGGACGTTCGTATCGACCAGGAGATCAACAAGGAGATACTGGCATTCCTGAAGGCAAATCATGTCAAACGAGTTGCGATGACAGGTAGGATAATCGGTTGCCCGCATGAAGAAGGAATCGACTATCCCGAGGGTTCAAAATGTCCACAGTGTCCATACTGGGCGAAGATCGACAGGTGGACTGGGAAGATCCTTACCTAATCGGATGCGCGCCAACTGAAGGGAGTAAGAAGGCGGATGTCTTTTAAAAGTGAAGTGGAAGCGGCGGCGGCGCATAACAGCACGAACCACGACGCTCGACATTATATATGGAACGTGCTCGCTTCATGCCGCTCACATTATATATCCCAGAAGGAGCGCGGCACGGACGTGATTGCCGTGGACGTTAGCTGCAACGCTCGCTAGTTATGAAACCAAATAAGATACATTTGTGGCATCTATTGGCGGCAGTGAGCCCGATTTTGTTCTGCGCCCCATTGGGTGCTCAGCCCCTTTTCGGTCAGTCCAGTGTTGGGATGCAGTATCACACTAACCTGTTCAAGATAGACCAGGGCTTCCGCACTTTTCGGTTATTTTATTCGGCGATGCTTGCTGATTCCTCTGGAGACTTCGTAACCGCCGGGTTGGACTATTCGTTGCCGGTTGCGGGCCCATCACTCCTGTTTGAGGTTGGAAATGAACTGCTGTCATCCGAGCGATTTAGCCTGCGGCCTTATGCAGGCATAGGAGGGATCAACCTCGCTGGCAACGGTGGTGGTAGAGAGCACATGTTCAATCTACACCTCGGAGTGGCGGGTGAGTATACGGTCTCTCAGAGCTTTCACGCGGGCTTGGCATACGAGCAGAGGGTTCTAGTTCCATATGGTTTTCTCTTTGACCTACCTGATATCTCGGTCTTTGTAAGGATTGACATTTAGGAAAGCTATGATTCTATTCGTTGACGCGAGCGCGGCACGACTTCTTCCTGGCGAACGTTATCTGCCATTGGCGCGGAATGTTGCTCAAAACCTGACTGTGTTACACTCAATGCAACCTGACACTATCCCAACATACGGGCGAGATTCTTTTTCGAGGCTCCCAGAACGAGGAGTGAGCGAACAAGCAAATCGAGGGACACCGATGGATCCCCAGCTTCCATCTTCGCGATTCTTGACTGGCTTGACTTCAGCAACCTGGCAAGCCCCTGTTGCGTCAATTTCTTCTCGAGACGGTACTTCTGAAGGTTCTTGCTCAACGTCAGTTTCAGTTCAATATATGCAGCTTCCTCAGGTGAAAGGTTCAGGAATTCACTTGCATTACCTACCTTCCAACCCTTCGCTTCGAGGTGTTTTCTCTTTGAGGTTCTCATTTCCCTTCTCCAATCTTACGAGTCATATACCCGAATTCGTCGTTTGCAGTTCTCAATCACATCTTTGGGTGTTTTCTGCGTCTTCTTGTCAAAGATTTCAAGAATCACAATGGCATCGGGGTCAACTCGATAGACAATACGCCATGTCCTATTCTCGTCATCAATCCGAAGTTCGTGGCACCTTGCACCAACCAGCGGCATCGGACGTGAATGAGGCAATGAAAGATTCTCGCCCATTTGTAACCGGCGCAACAGGTAACCAGCTTCAATCCTTGCCTGGCTTGAGAAGGGAGGCGTCCCTATCTCTCCGTGAAGCCACACAAGAGGTTTGTTCACTGTTTTCAATCGATATAATGTATGTCACTTTTGACATAGAGTCAAATGTAGTACGCATGCATCTCACCGTGCCAACGTCAGATATCAGCCAGAAAAAAGACGCTCATCATTTTTATATATCGAGCTCGCCAGTCTCTATCGAGCCGGCTCATGGACTTCATTGCTTTCGCCCGATGAATTGATGACTGCCAGAGAGGGATCCGCCTCCGGCGGACTTCGCACATTAATAGCGGCAAATCGCGACGACTTTTTTCTGGTGGACTGCTTGTTCAATGTCCTCATGGTGCAGGAAAGGAACACGCCTTATGAAATACGCGCTCCGGGTTTTGCTGATAGCGACTTTTGTGTTGCTTCACTTATGTATCAGTAGTTTGCAAGGCCAATGGATTCATATGGATGGCCCGCGGGGAGGTTATGTATCCACCTTTGCCGAAAAAGGGGGAAAGATATTCGCGGGGAATCTTCTCTCCTACAGTAGCGGCGTAATGGTTTCCACAGACTGGGGGAACTTCTGGGAACTTGCCGATAATAACGGCTTCCCCGAGAGTGTAGTCTTTTCATTCGCTGTGATAGGCAATGATCTTTTTGCGGCGACTGGGGACGGTGTGTACATGTCAACGGATGACGGGACAGATTGGACAGCGGCATCAAGCGGCTTGCCCGGTGTGCATATCACCGCACTGGCCGCCGATGGAGACAGCCTCTTCGCGGCAGATTGGTCGTCACACATATATCTGACCACCGACCTGGGCACATCCTGGAAGATGATATGTGATGGCCTCCCCACCAACTGGGCCTCCGCTTTGGTTGCAGTAGACAGCAGCCTTTACGTTCTGGAAGGAGGGCACATATATGCAGTGACCAACGGCGGAGCAATATGGCACGAGATGGACAGCGGCGTTCCGTCCGTAAGGGTACTTACACTCGGGGGACGAGACTTATATGCAGGAACCAGTTCCGGATTGTATGTTTCAAGTGATGGCGGTGTATCGTGGGGACTACTCCACGGGAGTGCGTCATGGAATGTATCAGGGCTCGCGTTCGGCGCACATGATTTCTTTGCCTTGACCAAAGACACGGTCTATGTCTCGCACGATACTGGTTCAACCTGGACATACGCCGGCACTTATGGAGGCCCGCAAGTTAATGCGTTCGCGTCTTTTGGTAACACGCTTCTGATAGGCACCGACGCCGGCGGCATTTTCCGATCAACAGACTCGGGCAATAGCTGGAAACCCAGAAACAACGCGTTTCCCTACCTGCAGATCAATTCACTCGTCTCTTCCGGTGCAGAGGTCTTCGCGGCTACCAATTCAGGTGTGTTCAAGACGGGTACCGACAGCAACACGTGGGAGGCGATAGACAGAGGAATGAGTGATTTCCATGTGCGGTCCATGGTCCAGACTTTGACTCCCGATTCAGGCGTGTGTAATCTATTGGCGGCGACACCGAGCGAACTGTTCATCTCCACCGACCGAGGAGAGCATTGGCGGACCCTGACATACAATGGGAATCCTATGTATGGAATTAGTTGCTTTGCTCTGAACGGGAATGTGCTGGTTGCGGGCTGGAGTGGAACGGCCCAGCCGCGTGATCAGAATATCGGAGGAATATATTTCTCTTACGATCGCGGGCAGACATGGGAGCGGCAAGAAACCATAAGTACACAGCGACCTTCCGTAATATGTCTGGCATTTGCAAGTTCAAAGCTTCTTGCAGGAACCGTCGGTGGGTGGTATGGTTATACCACAGCTGACCTGTATGTGTCCTCTGACACCGGCGCGACTTGGTCTGAGACTGACAGTTCCCTGTATTGTCCGTTCGCCGGCCAAATGGTTGTGAGTGAGTCCAGCATATACTTCGGGAGCACTTGCGGAACCTTATCCCGTTCGACGGACGGGGGGTGCACGTGGACGACGGTAAGCAATAGTCTCGACGTGGTTGAAGACCTTGTGGCCTCGGGCGGCAATCTCTTTGCGGGTACATTTAATCATGGGCTCTACCGAGTAACGACCTCTAATGACAGCGTAACACTTATCGACGACCACCAGGTGACGTGCCTCACGCTGTCAAATACAGATCTCATCGAGGGGACCTATAACTCCGGTGTCTGGCGGTGCCCGCTTTCACAAATTGTATCGGTTCACTCGCGGACCGCACAAGCCCCCGGGTCTTTTTTGTTGCGGCAAAATTATCCGAATCCGTTCAATCCGTCGACCGCTATCGGCTATCAATTACCGGGAAACGCCTTTGTGGTTTTGAGAGTGTTTGATGTACTCGGAAGAAAAGTAAAAACACTGGTAAACGAACGTCAAATCGCAGGAAAACATTCGGTGACTTTCGACGCGAGCGGTTTGCCAAGTGGAGTATATTTCTACAGACTTGAAGCCGGGTCCTACCACGATACCAAGAAACTGTTGTTGCTCAAGTAGTATCAAATGATACCAGGTGAAGGGCAACTGTAACTAACAGGCGCATCACGACGCTTCCCGACTAAGAACATGTCGGGACAGGCTATTATGGATCGCTCAATGGCGCGGTCATTGACCGGGATTTATTTGATTGCAGGATTATCATTAGGACGGCGCCACTGCCGCTCGAAGTCGAAGATGGCGCGCTTCGCGACACGCGCGGGAGCCGTGATGCGGCCAGACGTTGGGCAAAATAAGCCAGGCAAGAATGATAAATAGGCGGCAGCGGAGGACAAAGGCAGAAGAAGAATCGGCATGGCGCGCTTGAAGAAGTAATCCGACTAAATAACTTTCTGGAGAATGTTATGAAAGCAATTGTTTGCACCGAATATGGTCCGCCTGAAGTTCTCAAATTAAAAGAGGTGGAAAAGCCAATTCCTAAAGACAATGAAGTTTGTATAGAAGTTTACGCGTCAGCAGTAACGGCGAGCGACATTTTTATCAGAAGTTCTGATTTGCCGATTCGATTTAAGATACCAATGCGCCTGATGCTGGGTATCACAAAACCGAGACAATCGATAATCGGTTTAGTATTGGCAGGAGAAATTGAATCTGTCGGAAAAGACATTAAGAAATTCAAGCCAGGTGACAAAGTATATGGTATCACCGGTTTTGGCCTTGGAGCTTATGCGGAATACAAATGCATGAGGGAAACCGATTCGACCTATGGGAGCCTGGCACTAAAACCATCAAATCTTACTTTTGAAGAATCGACCGCCATCGCCTATGGAGGATTATTAGCGCTTCAATACATGGAGAAAGGAAATATTCAGCGCGGACAAAAGGTTCTCATATATGGGGCCTCGGGAACTTCCGGAACCGTAGCAATACAGCTCGCACAATATTTTGGGGCGGACACTACGGGGGTATGCAGCACCTCAAATCTGGAAATGGTTAAATCGTTAGGTGCCGACAAAGTGATTGATTACACAAAACATGATTCGATAGGATTGATCGAAAAATACGACTTCATTCTTGATGCTGTTGGTAAGATCAAGAGTTCTCAATTCAAGATAGCATGCAAAAAAGCATTGACCCCTGACGGAAAATATGTGTCTATTGACGATGGTAAATTATTGCTAGACTCAAATCGTCTCGTAAAGCTCAAAGAATTGGTTGAGGCTGGTCACATCAGACCGGTTATTGACAAAATATACCCGTTTGATAAAATCGTAGCAGCACACGAATACGTTGGTAAAGGGCATAAGAAAGGCGGAGTCGCTATAACCGTTAAATGAAACAGACGAAAGCATAGAGAAATGCGCGCCATGAAAAAAAGGATAAAGACCACCGCCGCATAATAGCAGGAATATGGTTGCTTGCCCTGTCTACTTCGCCCAACGCGCATGAACGCTGCGGCCGGAAGACCCGCCCTGGCCTTCGGCAAATTGTCGGCGTTTGAATCGGGCGCGCCATGTCGCTTTCGCTCCGTCGCACCGGCTAACGCCGCTAACTTCGTCATGCGCGGGACGATATTCGCAAGCGAAGGTTCCTTCGTTAAGGCGTTTTGCGGCACATCTAATGAAACGAAGCTGGAAAGTGGTATTATCAGGAATCCATAGAAACAATAGTTGGGCAGCTTAGCCAACAAATAACAGGAGGTTGGATTTGCCATGAAACATGTCCTTGAGGCATTTGTTCGGATTACACTTTTCGTTCTCGTCATGTTTCTCTGGTCTTGGGTGCTCAATCAAAGGCTTTCAAACATCATGGATATATCAATCATTGTTGGAGGAATCTTATTGATATTTCCAATCGCCTGGTTTGGGAGAAAGATGCTTGACAAAAAGCCAACGACGAGTCGTGCCGCCTGGATAACCGCGTTTGTCCACTATGCCGTGGTGATTATAGCTGGCGTAGCCGTCATACGGGCAATAAAGACTCATCAAGATTGGTCCGGCTGGTTACTCCCTGTACCGGCTGAAATCGGCCTACTGTTGGTCATTGTCACCGGTGGTGCCGCGCTGCTGAGCGTGATAAACCTTGCCGTGAAAGGACTCGGTGCACCTTTTGCAATCGCGCTCAGTCGGAAATTGGCGGTAGATTGGCTGTATGCGTACACGCGTAATCCCATGGTGCTTACAGTCCTGGCTTTCGGCTTCTCATTGGGGGTCTGGTTTCAATCATTATTGTTTGTGCTCTGGGTCCTCATCCTGTTTGCCCCGGCATTGCTTGTCATTGTAAAAGTCTATGAAGAACGGGAATTGGAGATTCGATTTGGGGCATCGTACCTGGAGTACAAATCCAGAACACCGATGTTGTTTCCAAGAAGGCCAAAAGGTTGAACTGTAGGAGTAGCAGCCCTTGTCGACGACGTCTGAAGCGGCGGTCGGTCTCCAGGCTTCGCAACGTTTCTGGTGAGGAGACGATCAAGCGCTGAAACATCTTTCGTCGACTCGACCGCGCCTGACAAGAACCGACTGACTAATTCAGTTTAAGCCGACATCCTTTTCCGGACGCCAAGTCACTGTCAAGGCGATGCCTTCGGGGTTGACGCCGCGGGTTCTTCCGAAAGCATGGTTATTCCCACCTTTCCTCATATATTGAAAAAAGACAAAAAGATAGATGCAGCAACTGAAGAATCTGATTCCGGAAAGAAATACGGTCGTAATAAAAATCGGGACCAACCTTCTGGCCGATAAAACACGAGGCATTGACGCGGGAAGAATAGAGGCGATCGCCAGGAGCGTCTCTTCCCTTCGAGCAGCCGGAAGAAACGTAGCGATAGTCAGCTCCGGGGCGATAGGCGCGGGAGTCGCGGCCCTGGGGTTATCTGGACGTCCGCGGACGATTCCCGAAAAACAGGCGACCGCCGCAATCGGCCAACCGCTCCTGATGGAGGCTTACGAGAACGCTTTCCGCAGGCACGGTCAGCCGATTGCCCAGCTCCTCCTCACGAAGGACGACTTCGCCGTGAGGGCCAGGTACGTCAACGCGAAGAATACCTTCGCGGCGCTTTTTGAGAGGGGTGTCGTCCCGGTTGTCAACGAGAACGACACCGTGGCCGTCGAAGAGATCAAGCTCGGCGACAACGACAACCTTTCGTCGATGGTGGCAACGCTTATCGATGCGGCGATACTGATTATCCTCTCGGACGTCGACGGACTCTACACTGCCGACCCTTCGCGCGACCCGGGCGCCGAGCTCGTGCGGGTCGTCGAGAAGATCACGCCGCAGGTCGAGCGCTACGCGAAGAAGACGCGCGGTGAGCTCAGCACCGGCGGAATGGCGACGAAGATCGAGGCGGCCAGGCGCTGCGTCGGCGCGGGTATCGCGGTGGTCATCACCAACGGCGCGAAACCGGACGCCATAGACAATATTTTTGCAGGAAACATCTCCGGAACAGTCTTCCTCCCCGCCGACAAGACATTACCCATGCGGAAGCAGTGGATCGGATTCGTCTCTCACACGAAAGGAAGTATTGTTGTGGACGACGGCGCGAAGAACGCGCTCCTGAAAAAGCACAAAAGCCTCCTCCCTTCCGGCATCACGGAGGTGCGTGGCGAGTTCAAGGCGAGAGACATCGTCTCGATAGTCGATGCCGGCGGCACGCAGATCGGCAAGGGGATCACCGGATATTCGTCTGCCGATCTGAACAAGATCAAAGGAAAGAAGAGTTCTGAAATAGAGACGATCCTCCACAGCAAAGCGCCTGCCGAAGTCATCCACAGGAACAATATGGCGCCTATGGGCGAATAGTCGGCTGGTCGAAAGAGGAGAAGCGAGAAGCCAGAAGCTAGAAGTCAGATGTTAGAAACCAGAAAGAAGATGATGATGGTGAATTCTTTGAATTGGAGAACAGCCCCATAGGGACGACATGTTTGTGGCGCAGAACATAAGCTGACGCAGAGGTTGTCCAGAAAGAAAGGAAATGTCATTCTGAAGGAGCGAAGCGACTGAAGAATCCACTCATTCGATTCGAAAAACGGATGCTTCACTTCGTTCAGCATGACAAACTGGACTTTTGGGACAGCCTCAATATTTGTAGATGCAGATTGAAAACGAAATTGTGCGTCCCGTAGGGACGAAATATTTTGCAGCGCCGTAGGCGCGAGATATTTATAGCAACGGCCAATCAAAACCCAAGAAGCCCCGTAGGGGCGGCCTGTTCTTAAAACGTATTGATGACGGAATGGTGAAACGATGGAATTGAAGAGAGTCGAGAAGAAGGCCGAGGCGGTAAAGAAAGCAAGCGGCGCGCTGTACACCGCCACAACCTCCAAAAAGAATTCGCTCCTAAAAGCTATCGCCGCCCGTCTCGAAAAAGACTCCGCCGCCATCCTCGCGGCAAACGAGAAAGATCTCGCTAACGCGCGCCGGGCCGGGCTTTCGCCCGTCCTCCTCGACCGCCTCACGCTGAACGATAAACGAATCGCGCAGATGATCGCCGGCGTCAGGGATGTAATATCCCTCCCCGACCCGGTCGGCGAAATACTGGAACGGACCAGGCGGCCTAACGGCCTCGTCATCGAGAAGGTGCGCGTGCCGCTCGGGGCGGTAGGAATCATATATGAAGCAAGACCGAACGTGACAATTGACGCCGCGGCGCTCTGTCTGAAGGCCGGGAACGCGGTCCTCCTCCGCGGCGGCTCTGAAGCGATCCTCTCCAACAAAATACTCGTGAATACGGTCAAGAAGGCACTCAAAGACGTCGGCCTTCCGCCGGGCTGCGTGGAGTTTATCGATACAACCGACCGTCGGGCAGTGGCCGCGATGATCAAGCAGGATGCGTTCCTCGACATCATAATTCCGCGCGGGAGCCAGAAGCTGATAAGGTATATACAGGAAAGATCCAGTGTCCCCGTCATAGCCCATGGTGAGGGAAACTGCCACGTGTACGTCGACAGCTCCGCGGATTTGCGGAATGCGGAGGAGATCGTCTTCAACGCGAAAGTGCAGCGCCCTTCGGTCTGCAACGCCGCCGAGAAACTACTTGTACACGAGAAGATCGCGAAGACTTTCCTGCCCCGCGTCGCGAAGAGGCTGAGGTCGGCCTCAGTTGAACTGCGCGGCGACGGCAAATCGCGTTCCATCGTCAAAGACATCCTCCCGGCAACGGAGGATGATTGGCACCGCGAGTATCTCGACCTGATAATGGCGGTGCGAGTTGTGAAAGATGTCGCGGAAGCGATAACGCACATCAACCGTTACGGCTCGCACCATTCCGACTCGATCGTTACCGGGAGCAAATCGAACGGCGAAAAATTCCTGCACGAAGTCGATTCAGCGGCTGTGTACGTCAACGCCTCGACCCGCTTCACCGATGGATTCGAGTTCGGTCTCGGCGCCGAGATCGGCATCAGCACGCAAAAGCTCCACGCCCGCGGCCCGATGGGGCTGGCGGAGCTAACGACCACAAAGTTCATCATCCACGGAAGCGGACAGGTGAGGAGGTAAGGGGAATGGATCAATGGACTGGTGGATTGATGGATTGCTAGGAATGATGGAGTTATGGAATGTTGTTGAGCGGAGCGAAATCCCGCGAAGCGGGAGAATAATGGAATGGTGGAATGATGTGGCTGGAAACCGTGAGCTTGAGGCAAGAAGTCAAAAGCAAGACGTCAGAGACAAGAGGCGAGAAACGAGACTGTGAAACGGCCTGCCGATCCGCACATTGAATCAAGGTCATTGTCTCAACAGCCCAGCCCCGTAGGGGCTGAATGTTTGTAGATGCGGATTAAAAACGAAATTGTGCGTCCCGTAGGGACGAAATATTTTGCAGCGCCGTAGGCGCGACATGTTTATAGGCGATAACGGCGGCCGGCGCTCCGGCCTTCGCGAAGATAAATCGCTACGACAAATATCACCGCCAGTACGGCCGCCAGCAGCGTTACCCAGGATGGCCAGGGCCAGTTGTAATCCAGAGTCCAAGCGATTCCTTCACCGGAAGCCGTTTTCAGGCCGAACCATCGCTCGATCAAGTTGCCAAATATTCCGCTCATGTCAACTCAAACTGGGTCACTGAAGTGACCAGCCCTTCATTAACTTGATCACTCAAGTGATCAGCCCTTTATTAAATCAATAAATCGCTCATGTCGCGTGATATCCGAAACGCCAGGCCAAAAAAGTTTCCAGGAATAATAAACCCAAAACAATATACAGCAAATCCACCTGCAAGCCGGGGCCGGCAAGCGAGGCACCGATCGCCGGGCGGCCGATGTTTTGCCAGGCGGTCTGGTGCAGAAACGCCACGCCCGGCCAGACATCCGTGTGCAACTCATCGGGCGAAAGCTGCGCCAAGTCGCTTTCCGCCGTATCGACGTTGACCGCAAAAAGCAGGCTGCGATCGATAGGCGGGCCGAAGCGGGCCGCGTACACGCCGCTTTGGGTCGTATCGGCAAATTCAAGCAGGCTCGCGCCGTCTTGAGTTCGCCGCCGCGCCTGCTGAGTGCGTCCGTCGGGCGTTTGCATTGTCACCGGCACGTCGGCCGAGGCTGAAGGCGCGGGCGCGGCGATCGGATCGCCCACTTCCAGATTGCGTTGTTTAGCATTGCCGCCCAGGCAGAACGCCAAAATCTCCTGAACCAGCGGCAGGAAGCTGGGCCAGAGCGGCATGGCCGTCCAAGACGTATCGGCCGAGGTGGCCATCACGATAACACGTCCGCGCTCGATCTTCTCTTCCACCAGCAACGGATCGCCGTTGGCCGTGGCCAAAACGACCCGGGCAGTGGAATTTTTCGGCACTTGCAGCTTGAAATATTTGAAGACCGGCGTGGTAAGCAACGCGGTTTCGCCCCGGCCGCGAAAGGCCTGCAGGATCGGATGCCGAAACCCGAGCGGATCGAGGCGGAGTTGCGGCTGCTCGACGACCGCGCCAATCGGGCGGGCAAGATGCGCCCCTCCCCTGCCCTGCCCTCATCGGCCGCTCGTTGTTTCGCCGGCCAACTCGCGGTTGTATCGCTCGGCCAGCACCTGATCGCCGAGAAAGAACACCACGTTGCCGCCGCTTTGCAGATAAGTGTGCAGCAAGCGGACCTCGTGCGGAGTGAATTGGGCGACGTTGCAGATGAATACGCAATCGTAGCGCGCCAGTTCGCGCTCGACCAGGGCGGATTCGGCGGCGACCTCGGGTTTGATCGCGATTTGCCGCGAATCGTCGCCTTGCGGCGCCAAGGCCTCGACCAGGTAATCGGCCGCGCCGCGGAACGGCTTGGCCCGACGGCCGGCCGTCGATGCACAAAACGCGAATCTCCTGCCGCACGTTCACCGCCAGAAAGCGGTGATTGTCCACTTCCAAGGCGTCGCCGGCGGCGCGGACTTCCACGGCATGATCGCCCGGCGTTTCAAAACGATGGACAAAGTTCAAAGCGATTTCCTGGCCTGCCGGCACGTCGACGAATTTTTGTTCGATCCGCCGGCCGTCGACCAGCAATTCCACCGGCTGGCGCGTGCGGGTTTGGCGGCCGAAATTCTTGATCGAGGCTGCGAGGTTTACATCGCGGCCGGCAATCACCACCGGATCGCCGGGACTGAAGGCGGTAACGGCCAGATTCTCGGCATCCGGTTGGCCCACGTCGAGAATGACGATCTGGGCCGCATCGGCCAATGCGGCGCTGCGGCGGCGGAATTCGGCCAGTGCCGTTTGGCCCAATTTCGGCGACCAGCTTACACGCTGCAAATCGGTGAGGAAATATATTTCATGCTGGGTTATTCGCGGATTTTCCCGCTGGGCCTTGGGAAGAAGTTGTTCGATTGCCGCCAAGGTGCCGGGCAGATCGGCCGTGGTCTGGGCGGGCTGCAAGGCCTCGATCTCGCGGAGAATTTCCGCGTGTTCCAGGGCCGGCTTGCCGACCACCACCCGCGGCGGCGACGACATCAACACAAGCGTGAAGGCGTCGCCCTGCGGACTGTCTTCGACGATCTGCCGGGCCAGTTCCTTGGCCTTTTCGAAGCGGCTTTGGTCGGTCGGCTTGAAATCCATCGAAAACGAGCCGTCGACGACCAGCACGCGATGCGCGGTTCCGCCGCCGCTTGCGGCCAGGCCCGGACGCTGCCAATACGGCTCGGCCACGGCCAGCACCACAAGCACGATTATCGCCGTGCGGATCAGCCAGCAGCAGCCATTGCTCGAAGAGCATCCGCCGCGTGTGCCGCTGGACGGCCGCCAGCAGATATTCCATCGCCGCCCAAGACGTCTCCCGGTAATGCCGCCGGCTCCACAGGTGGATCAATATCGGCGCGGCGGCCGCCGCCAGCCAGCCGAGCATGGGCAGGTTGAGCAATCCGAAGGCGAAGAGCGGCGGAAACAGGGGCATAATAGTGGTTACTGTACAGTGGGTAGTTAAGGGTTAGCAGTGCCCAGCAAGGGGTGGGCAGTTCACTGCCCACTTAAATTAATTATCGCTAAACCGCAAGCGGTTTTTTTTGATCGATCAACAATAAACATTTAGTATTTATCCTTCATCCTTCATCCTTTTTTCATCCCCGCGACGCCAAATAACTCGACAGCGCCACCTCCAACGACTGATCGGTCCGCAGCGGCACGTAATCGATCTGATGCTGGCGGCAGCCGGTTTTCATTCGGTGGAGAAAGCGGTCGAACTCGGCCAGATACGCCTTGCGGAGCGCCCGCGGCTCGACCAGCACGTCGGGCAATTGCTCCAGGCCGCGGAACAGCGTGGCTTGCTCGAAGGGGAAATCCACCTCGGCCGGATCGAGCACGTGCATCAGGATCACTTCGTGCCGGCGGTGGCGGAAGTGCTTCAGGCCGGCCATCATCGCGTCGACGTCGTCGAACAGGTCGCTCAGGACGATCACGATGCCGCGTTTCTTGAACCGCTCGGCCAGGTCGTGGAAGATCGGGCCGGTGGCGGTCTTTCGCGCTCCGGCCGAGGTTCTCCATCACGTGCAGGATTTGCTTTAAGTGCGAGGGATTGCTGCTGGGGCGGACCAGCGAGCGGATCTCGCTGTCGAAGGTGACCAGGCCCACGCTGTCCTGCTGGTGGAGGATCAGGTAGGCCAGCGCCGCGGCCGCACGCTGGGCGTATTCCAGCTTCGACATCGGCGCCGCGTCGCTCTGGTAGCGCATGCTCTCGCTGGTGTCCAAGAGCAGATAGCAGACCAGGTTCGTCTCTTCCTCGAACTGCTTCAGGTAGTACTTGTCGGTGCGGCCGAAGACCTTCCAGTCGAGGTAGCGCAGATCGTCGCCGGGCGCGTACTCGCGGTGCTCGGCGAACTCGATCGAGAAGCCGTGGAACGGGCTGCGGTGCACGCCCGACACGTAGCCCTCGACGATCAGCCGGGCGCGGAGCGGCAGCCCCTGCAACCGGGCCAGCATCTGCGGATCGAGAAGTTTTTGCGTGTCGGTTGCATGATTACACGGAGTCACGAGTCGCAGATGCCATAGTTCAGCTCGCCGGAGTGTAACTGTCGAGCAATTACACATCTCCTGGACTCGCGGCTCGGACTCCTGCTTATTCTTCTGCGAAACACCGGCGGAAGATTTTCCGTCGGCGGCGTCTTCGTCGGCGGCGACCGTGTCGATCAGCCGGCGGATGATGTCGTCGGGCTTGATGCCTTCGGCCTCGGCGTTGAAGTTGGTCACGATGCGGTGCCGCAGCACGGGGAAGGCCACGGCGCGGATGTCGTCGACGCCGGCGTAGAAGCGGCCGTGCAGCACGGCCCGGGCCTTCGCCCCCAGCACCAGATACTGGCTCGCCCGCGGGCCGGCGCCCCAACTGACGTAGTCGCGGATGAAATCGGGGGCCTCGCCTTTGTGCGGCCGGGTCAGCCGGGCCAGCTTCATGGCGTAGCGGACCACGTGGTCGGCCACCGGCACGCGGCGGACGATCTTCTGCAGCGCCAGGATTCGTTCGCCGGAGAGCGTCGGCGTGACCGTGGCCGTGATGTCGGCGGTGGTCCGCCGGACGATGTCGAACTCCTCCTCCTCGTCGGGATAATCGACGAACGTGTTGAACATGAAGCGGTCGAGCTGGGCCTCGGGCAGCGGATAGGTGCCCTCCTGCTCGATCGGGTTCTGCGTGGCCAGCACGAAGAACGGCTGGTCGAGCTGGTGCCGCTGTGCCGCCGGCGGTGATCTGGTATTCCTGCATCGCCTCCAGCAGCGCGGCCTGGGTCTTCGGCGGCGTGCGGTTGATCTCGTCGGCCAGGATCACGTTGCCGAAGATCGGGCCCTTGCAGGAACCGCAACTCGCGGGTGCCCGAGCAGCTTGTCTTCCTGGATCACCTCGGTGCCGGTGATGTCGGAGGGCATCAGGTCGGGCGTGAACTGGATGCGGCGGAACTCCAGCGACAAGCGCGTCGGCCAGCGTGCGGATCAGCAGCGTCTTGGCCAGGCCCGGCACGCCCACCAGCAGGCAGTGCCCGCGGGCGAACATGGCCACCAGCAGTTCCTCGATCACCTGCTGCTGGCCGACGATCACCCGGCCAAGTTGCTCGGTGATCAGTCGGTAGGCCTCGTTCAGTTCCGCAACGGCTTGGACGTCGTCTTGTGTTCATGGGAAAATATGCTACAGGTTATAGGATAGGATTATTGGCTTGAAAACTTGGGCGATTTTTGCAAGTATTTTTTATTGCAAATTGGAAATTGCAAATTGCAAATTGCAAATTGAGCAGTTGATTTTGAATTCCCACCGGCGGCTGTTAGCCGCCGGCTATTGCGTGCGACATTAAATTTCTGATTTTCAATAAACGATGAATGTGACATTATTTAATTATCATTTTGCCTTTGCTATCTCTTGTCGTTTTTCCCGGGGCGGATTAGCCGTTTTGCCCAGGGCGATCAGTTCCTTATCGGTTGCAATGAGCAGCCCCAGGTCGGTCGCCAGCAGGTTGCCGCCCTGGGCGTCGCGGGGCAAAAGATCGATTGTTTTACGGGGCTGGGCGGTTTTCAGATCGAAAACCAAAATCTGTTCGCGGGTGGGCCAGAGGACGCAATCCGCCGGCAATATGCCGCGGCCGAAGCCGGGTTTATCGTTGCCCGCCGGGCCAGATGTGTTTGATCCGGCCGCGGTCTTCGTCTTTCAGGCCGATCCAATACAGTTTGTTTCCGCCGGCAATAAGATAATCATCGGTGGCGCCCAGCAGATCGAGGGCATATTCCGTCTGCGTCGCCGGTTTGCCAAAGGATCATGCCGCTCTGGGCGTCGAAGGCGAAAATTCGCGGACTGTCGGCCGGGGCGACATAAAGCGTGCCCTGATGATACAGGCAAGGATTCAAGTCGCGCTGCCAATGCGAGGCCGAGCGAAGCCAGATCGCCGTGTCGCTGGCGAGGATACAGGCTGACCCATTGCAGGCGTCCGTCGTCGATATTAATCGCCGCCACCGCGCCCAGGTTGGTGTTGAAATAGATCGAATCGCCCGCCAGGGTAAGCAGGTTGTGGGTTACTTGGAACATCATGCCGCGGGCGGGCGTTTCGGCGCTTGCCACGAATTGCCGCCAGCGGAGCCGGCCCGATTGGGCGTCGAAACACGCCACGTAAGCCCGCGGGCGGATGTCGATCCGCCGCATGGCCACGTACACGCCTGCGCTGTCGGCCAGCGGCGAACCGTCGAAGGCCCAGCCTTCTTCCGGGGCGATTTTCCACAATAAGCGGCCTTCGGCGGCCAGGTCCAAACAGACCAGATAGCCCGGCCGGATATTCGCGGATTGACCTTGCGGCAGGCTGGTAATGCCCGAGCCCATCTGGGCGTAGAGTTTATCGCCGAAGACGGTCAAGGTAAAACGCGGCGTGCCCAGCGTGCCCGAGGGCAGGCCGATATCGGCGGCACTGCCGGACAAGCCAGCAGTGGCACCCGAGCGAAAAATGACCGGCGATGTGCGGCCCCAGGCCGGTTTGCCCGTGCTTAAACGAAGGGCCAAAATTTCCCGGGCCGTGTTCATGAGCACCAGATCGCCGACAATCGCGGGATGATAACTCAGTGGAGTGGGTGCATGGGCGAACCAGTGAAGCTCCGCCATCGGAAGCCGGCACTGCAACCTCAGGCAGCGGCACGCGCCAAGCCACGCCGCCGACGTCGGATTTTTGCGGGGCAAGTGCGTTTCGCGCCGGCGATCCGGCAAATGTGGGCCAGTCGAAATTTTGCGGCGCCGGGGGCCAGGCGGCGCTTTCCGACAACAGTGTGCCCAGGGCCTCGGCATATTTTACTTCCAGCCCGCCCAGCCGTCCGCGGGCTTCGCCGTGCATGCGGGTAAATTGGTCGAGTTCTTCGCGGGCTTTGGCCGCGGAACCGTCCAAGATCGAGGCCAGCACCAGCCGCGCCCGAACGGCGGCCAGGTCGATATCGCTGTCCGGATATCCCGGCCATGTCGAAGGTTGCCCGGCGGGCGGCGGATGGGGAATGATTCGTTCCCAATACCATCGCGCAGCGGTGTAATCGCCCGACTCCAAGGCCATGTCGCCCAGGGCCAAAAGGGCATCGTCGCCCCAACTGCCGGCAAAGGCCTGCTCGACGACTTTCCTGAGCAAGCGGGGATCGTGATTGGCAACGCCGTCCTCGTACCATTTGCGCGCCACGGGATCGACTCGGAAGCGATAGAGTTTTAATGCATCGGGCGGCAGCGAGGCGAGTTGCATTTGACAATACTCGCGCAGTCCGACAAAGCGATTTTCGGTCACGCCCAGCAATTTGCCTTCGGAGTTTTCCATTAACTGGCAAAGCGTATCCACGGCCTCGTCCCATTTCCGATCGGCCAGGAAGGCCTTTACACGCTCCAATTGGGCGGGCACTGTGCCCTCGGCCCGGTCGAGCTCGACGCCCTCGGCCAGATCGAACTGGGCGCCGGCTGGGGACAATTGGATAAGTTGAGCCTTGGCTAATTGGCAAATAATGGCCGTGATTGCCACAAAGAGCAGGTTGGCGGGGTTCAGGGTTCGGGGTTCAGGGTTCAGCATTTGATTGATATAAGTATGAGTATAAACACATTTAGCACCGGGTGAATACACCCTGGGCAAAGCGAAGTGTCGTGTTACATAACAGTAAATCAAGCCAAGCCCACGGGTTGCAATCCGTGGGCTTAACGACATTCTTTTCCTGAGATTCAATAAACCATGAATATGACTTATCTATCAAATCCTGAACCCTGAATCCCGAACCCTGAACCCTCTTTGTCCTTGTTCAATGAGCGCACGTAATTTACGACGTCCCAGACGTCCTCGGCCGAGAGTGCGCCTTTTCGGCCCGGGGCCGGACCCGCAGCGGGCATGGGGGTGCCTTTGATGCCCACTGAAATCCGCCGGTAAAGGTCGATCGGCCGGTCTCCGCCGTGAAAAACGCCTTCGGTCAGATTTCGCGCCGGCAACGATTGAAGGGGAAGTTGAAAACGCAAGGCGATGTCTTGGGTCTGCTCGGGAGTATCCGCAATTTTCCGCTTGTTCCAATCATCGTAAAGGTTGGTGCGCTGGCCGTCTCCTTTGCCGGTCCAGCCGTGACACAAGAAGCATTGTGCTCCCATGGTGCGAAATAGTTCACGGCCGCGGTCGATGGAAACGGACAACTGATCGAGCGTATCTGCGCGTGGTGCAGGCGGCGAGACAATTGTCATGTCCTCGGCCCGGTCCCAGGACATGGCCGTCGGCCTTACGCCTTCCGCCAATACTTTTCCCTGGTCCAGCGGCAATGCTGCATGTTCATCTACCACAGTCTGCAAGAGATATTGCTCAGTCTCTCCGCGGATGCTTAAATATTTGACGTATTCGACAAGCGATTCGATTTGCTCGTCGGGCAATTTGGCCAGCGACGGCATGGCCGTGCCAGGGATGCCGCTTTGCAAGGAGTGGACTAAATCTTCCCTGAGCGGCTTGGCTGCCCCGGCAGTGGACGTGTATTTGAACACTCCGTTGCGAAAATCGCGGGGATAAGGATCAAGATCGGCGGCGTTCGGGCCGGCACCGTCGCCCGAAAGCCCGTGGCAGGCAAGGCAATGCTTGCGATACAATCCCCAGGGGCGGTCATTTGCGTCGCTGCCGATCGGTCCGGCCGCCATTTTCAGCAAATCCAAGTTCAAATCGATCCCCTCTGGAACGGCCGGATTGTCGGGCGTGCCGAAAAGTTTTTCTAAGGTGTTGGTAATCGCCGCGGCTTGAACGGGGGTGATCGATTGAGGATTGCGTCCCTCGGTATTCAAACCAAACTGCGGCGGCGCGGACCAAGAACAACCGGCAATTAGAAGAACGCAGGAAATGAGATGGAAATTCGAGATCTTAAACAATTTACTTCTCCTCGGAGGGCTCGATTTGCACGATATTTCCCCTGCGTATGAATTTCAAGCCGGTATGCTTAAGCGCGGCCTGCAACAATTCGTCCACGGTGGCATTTTTAACGCTGAAAGACACCAGTTGGTCGAGCGATACGCCGGCCTGCTCTAGTGCTTTGGCGTCGATTTTTAATTCCAGGTTTAATTGGGGGGCAAGTTGTTCGAGCAACGGGCCGATCGGTTGTTTCGTCACGGTGAGCGTGAATCGTTTAGAGGCCAAGTCGGTGTCGGCCGGTTTGGTCGTGCTCCGCTCGGCGGTTCTATGTGGCGAGGATATGCGTTCGTGGTCCTCGACCGTGCCCGAGACGATGATCTTGTCGCCTTCGACTTGAACTCGGGCCTGCGGGGCGAGCGATGCAAAGTTTTTGGCGGTTTGCTGCGCTTGCCGCCCGGCCTGATAAGTTCGCACCAGCTCGACGTGTTCCGGCACGGGCACAAGCGTAAGGCGATTGCCGTCCGCGGAAACTTGGAATGTTAAATCGTATTGCCCGGCAATCAAGGTAAGGCGCTCGATCAGTTCGAGCGGCGGCAGATCGGCGGCGGCCCACAGGTCGTGGGGAATTTGTTCCAAACCGGCGATCTGGATGCCATTTTCGCGGCCCAGTTTTTCCAATAACTCGCGCGGTGTTGTCAGATCGTCCCAGGTCATTGACTTCTGCTCGAAGTACTTTTTCGCCGCGCCCGGCGCAAGGCGGCGGACATCTTCGCGACGCAATGCCACCAGCGTGCGCACTGTTCGGGCCGTTTCGGGCGGGGCGAAGTAAACCACCGGCCCGACCATGGAAATCCCCAAATTGTATTTTTGGGCGATTGCTTCCAATGCTTCTTTAAGGGGGGTTTGGCGGAGAGAAATTTCAATTTTCCGGCCGGGATCGATCCGCCGGTCGAGCAGCACGGCCACATTTTTATTTCGAGCCATGCTTTCCAGGGCCTGGGCAAGGGATTTTCGGCCCAGATTATATCGACTGATTCCGCCAGGTTTTTTTGCAGCGCGGGTCCTGTCGCCCAGGATGCCGCACCCCATGATATTGGGGTTGTCGTCCCCCAAGATATAATCACGAACAACGGTATCCAGAACAGGGTTTTCATAGGTCATCACGCGATGGAACATCATGCTGCCGATTACGTTAGCTTATCAAGCCGGCAGCCTTGATTTTACCCTGCTTTGGGCCTGGCACGGAAGGGCCGAAGAAAAATCGCGATAAGTGAATATAAGCACTTTTGGCAAACTGGTTCGCTATTTTCAAACCGGCCAGTCCATAGTTTTTTTGCATTATTGGTATCGTTTGTGCGACGGACCTTGCCATCTCCAGAGGTTGGGCAATCAATTTTTGCCAAGGGCGCCTTTCGACAAATTCGCAGAGTTCGATGCACTTAATCGAAGTTTGGGTTTTTTTATTGGCGTTTTCTTAGAATCTTGATTACAATCAAAGATGTCCTAAGTAAACAAACGTTGAGACGAAAAAAGGCTTTTTTTTACAACTAACATTCGTGAGCCGTGTTTTGCGTTCTCGATGTAATTGGCCGGAGACCCAGGCGTGGATAGCGACCCAATTCGAAGTCCCCACTTATTGGATTTGTACGAGAAGTACCTGGACAACCAGGACTCGGCCGGCTATATCCGCCAGGTATCCGCGCGTTATGAGCAAGGCACGCTGGAGCGGCTGGCGCGGCACCAGTTCCGCGAAGTACGGCGCGCGGCCGTGCTGGCTTTGGGTTTTTTGGGCGATTACATGTGCAACCACACGATGGGCCGGTCGCTTTTGGACGATGACCGGACCGTTCGCACATTGGCCGAAAACGGCATTCGTTCGGTTTGGACGCGGATGGGCGGCGAACAAGACCGCCAGGAATTGGCGGAGATATTGCGGCTTGGGTCCGCCCAGAAATTCAAGGAAGTCATCATTCGCGCCAACAAGCTGATCGAACGCTGCCCGTGGTTCGCCGAGGCATGGCATCAGCGGGCGCTGGCCCATCACGGCCTGGGCCGGCTGGCCGACGCGATTCGCGATTGCCACGAATGCCTGGAGATAAATCCTTATCATTTCATCGCCGCCACGAGCATGGGCCAGGCCTATATGGAATTGGAAAATCCGGTCTCGGCCCTGGAATGCTTCCGCCGTGCACTGAGGCTTAACCCCGATCTGGAAGTCGTGCGCAATCACGTAGTCCGGCTGGCCCGGATGGTGGAAGATAAATAGAAGGATGAAGGATGAAGGTTGAATGAAACCGCTTGCGGTTTGCGCATCCGAATAATAAATTTTCAAGTGTAAATTTTCTGCGGCTTTTCCTAATGCGGCCTTATGGCCTCATCCAGCGCGACCAATGGTCGCGGCTTTACATCCAAATTGTGACCAATAGACCTTTCGTCTATTTCTCGGCTTTTTCCATGAATTCACGGTACTGTTTGTCTAATTCGGCGTACGCGGTGCCGGTGAGTTGGGCCAGGGTGTCGGGTCCGTCCCGGCCGGTGTAGACCGCGGTCAGATAAGATACCAAGTCATCGCGATAATGGCCGTGGTCGTAATAAAGAAGAAAGTACGTCAGCCCGGCGGACTGGCTGTATAGCGTGGCGATTTTCGGATCGTTTTGCAGTTTTTCCATGCCATAACCGGTCAATTGTTCCAGGGGCACGTAAAAGTGGTCATTAAGCAGCCTGTACCGGGCGGCGACCATGCGCTGGTCGTCGAAACCGCCCAGTTCATAGTAACCGTTCTCCTTTTTGAGCGATTCCATGTACATGGCTATGCCTTCGATGATCCAGAAGTTGCCCTTTCGTCCCACGTTGGGGGCCACCTTCCGCGATTCGTGGAACAACTGGTGCGTGGCCTCGTGATAGATGGTCCTGTCGTCGCTGCCATTGCCGGCGAAAAAGTAGGCGGTTTTTACGGAATCGAGATATGCACCGACCGAGATTCCGATCATGGGCATGACCGCCTGCAGGGCGTGGATGTATTCGTCATGATCGCGAAAGCAGACCACCTTTAGCTGAATCGGCGTTCCGTGTTGGATTCGGGCGTGGCCGTCGAACAGCGCGATTATGTCGGATTCGGAGGCGAAGTAGCGGATAAACATCTGCTCCCAAAGGTGATACAAGTCTTCGAGTTTCGACCCCAAGGCTACGCCCGCCTCGATGCTGTGGTTCGTGCGTATGGAATAATGCTCGGTTTCGATGACCCAGCCGGAATTGATCTCTTTATGCCGCTGGGCGTCCTCGGCGGCGGTGATCCACTTGCCTTCGAAATAGCGCTGGCCGTCTTCATAGCGGCGGACATAGGACTTAAGCAACCAGCCGAACTTGTTGTTCCACACCATGCCCCGGTTATATTTTTTCACCTCGTAGTTCGTGTGCCATTGGTTCTGAAACTTTTGATAGCCCAAGAGGCGGCGCAAGGATTCGTTGTCCGGATTAGCGCGGAACCGCATCCAGGACCAGGTCCATGGCCATTCCCGCGTGGTGAGTCCGCACCGGCGCTTTGCCATTTCGTAGAGCGCGGCGGCCTGTTCGCGCCGCAACTTGTTAAGCTTCGCATCCCACTCCGCAACGTCCTTCGAGGCGCCCTCGGGCAGTTTGGCGGGGCCGATGTCATCGGGTAAAATGGGTAGATAAAACTTCAAGGGATCGTGAGGGCCCAGCACGGCCAGAGTTTGACGCGCCTCCGCTTTCAGGCCTTTTTCTTCGCACCAGGCGGCCAACTGCTTTATCTTCGTCGGCATATTTGTCCTGCAA
>CAWEBD010000182.1:0-12394 GCA_963806435.1 uncultured Bacteroidota bacterium | reverse complement strand
ATGTCCTCTACTTGGGCGCCGATTACGTATTGCTGGAAAAAAAGGCTATAACGCCTGCAGTTGCCGGATTGTTGTGGGATTCCACTGCCACCGGAGGAGCCAAGATGGATGAGGCAAGTTTCGCCACGGCGCTGCGGAGTGTCGGAATTCCGACCGACACTATTGCCCCCGGTGATCTGAGCAGTCTCAAAGCCTGTAACCTGATTATCGTTCCCTATACGGTAGCGGACAACCTTCCGGATTCGCTGTACGAGGTCCTCGAAAAGTTCGTTTCAGACGGAGGACGCCTGATCACCGACTCAAAGAACCCGCTCGCCGTGGATCTTGGCGTGAAGTTCAGCCAGAACGTGATGAGACTTGAGAAAATCAGAGACAGGCTCTTCCCCGAAGAGCTTATGAGCTGGGGGACTTTTGAAACGGTCCACCGCATCGACGTCGAGGAGGGCGATCAGACAATTTGCACAAACGACGTGAACGACGCTCCGGTGGCAATCGCCCGGAAATACGGGAAGGGGAAATTCATTTCGATGAGTGCCCGTTTCGACCCGGTTTCGGACGGTGGATACTCGCGGTTCCCATACTTCATCGAGTGGATAAAGAATTATTTGCAGCTGTACCCGGTCCTTAGGCGTGACAACCTTGAAATGTATTTCGATCCGGGGCTGCGCAGAAACATCAGTATCGAAACTCTGGTGAAAGAATGGGCCAGCCGGGGAATAAGGTCCATCCACGTGGCGGGCTGGCATGAATATCCGAAATTTACTTACGACTACGACAGGCTGATAAGGTTGTGCCACGCGTATGGGATCAAAGTCTACGCCTGGATTGAGCCGCCGCAGATAAGCAAGAAATTTTATGACGACCATCCGCAATGGCATGAAAAGAATTATAAAGGCGAGGACGTGCGCCCGGACTGGAGATATCCCGTCGCGCTGACCGATACGGCTTGCCTGCGAGCCGCCTCGGATTGGACTTACAAATTCCTGACGTCGCATGACTGGGACGGGGTGAACATAGCTGAGCTCTATTTCGGCGGTGAAGGAGCGCCGGGTGACCCGAGGATGCTCACGCCTTTCGATGAGAGCGCGCGAACGATGTTCAGAAGGAAATTCGGATTCGATCCCGTGCAATTGTTCCAGCAGAGTTCTCCCCACTACTACAAGACTTCACCGCAGGACTGGCAGAGTTTCCTCGACTTTCGGGCATCTCTCGTGACAAGCCTGACCTCGCATTTCCTTTCGCTGGCAACGGACGCCTTCAGGAACAAACCCGGGGCGCAGATAATTTTGACTGTCCTTGATCAAAAGACCTTCCCCAATCTTAGGACGTCCATCGGCGTCGACATGGATCAGATCCTCCAGCTGAGGAAGCAATTCACTTTTCTGCTCAACGTGGAAGACCCGGAAGCAAACTGGAACTCCGATCCGCGCCGGTACATTGCGATTGGTGACACCTACCGCCGGCTGCTGGGAGCGGACTCTTCCGATTTGATGATGGATTTGAATATATTGGCATTCCGCCAGTCGAATTACAACGGTGTCTTTCCTACGAAGACCCCGACAGGAATAGAGAGTTACCTCCTGGTCAACTCCGCCGCGCAGGCGGCGCCGAGGACAACGATTTATTCGGAGGCGACGGCCTACCCGCAGGACGTGGCCGAGTTCGCATTCGCCGGCGCGCCACAGGCAGATTTCCAGGTCAATAACGGCGGGTTCACCATAAACGCTCCATATTCCACCTCCCTGAGGTTGAGCGATGACGTTGCTGAGGTCTCCGTCGACGACAGGATTGTCTATCCCTATCAACCGGGTTACTTCGCTATCCCGGCGGGGGAGCATTTCGTGAAAATCGCGAAGGCAAACGTCAATCCGTTCGAGAGTGATTTGATGCAGTCGCATATCGAAGCCGCTTCGTGCAATCTCCTGAGTGAACGCACCTTCCAGCGCGGCGTGGAGTTCACCTATGATTCGCCGGGAAGATGCGCCGTCTCGTTCGGAAAAATGCCGTACGCGGTTCTCGTCGATGACCATGATATCTCATTCTCCGTCGCCCGCGAGGAGCAGCATTACGGAATTATTCTTCCTCCAGGCCAGCACAAGGTCCTCGTCGTGCTGGAGAGCACGGTCTCTTATGGTATCGACATGACCAGCCTCTGGTCGTCAGCGCTGATAGCGATATTCGGCTCGATCGCAGGCGGAATTCTGATTGTGCTGTATTTCATCCTCAAAGTCAGACGAGGCAGGGCAGTCGCGCATGTTTGACTTTTTTACCACTCTTCTCGGCGCGCTCTTCGTTCTTTCGGTAATTTTTATCTGGTTCATGATCGCATATCAGCTGGTTCTCACGATAGCCGGCTTCTTCCATAATTGGAACTCCTCCAAAGAAAAGAAGTCGATAGATAACATGACTCATTTTGAGAGCCCTCGGGTTTGTATCCTTATCCCCGCTCACAATGAAGAGACGGTAATAAGGAAGACGGTCGAGGCGATGATCAACATGGACTATCCAAAGGACAAGCTTGAAATACTTGTAATCAACGACGGTTCTTCGGATAAGACGGGTGAGATTGTCGAGAGTATCTCCCGGCAGGATCGAAGAGTCCGCTGTTACAACGTTCCGAAGGGGGAAGGTGGAAAGGGGAAATCGCGCGCCTTGAATCTCGGGCTCAAGCAGACGGATGCGGAGGTGATCGCGGTTTACGACGCCGACAACCAGCCCCTTCCGGATGCCCTGAAATATCTGGTGGCGGAGCTCCTCCTTCATCCGGATCTTGGGGCCGTCCTGGGAAATTTCCGCACGATAAACAAGGACAGGACGTGGCTCACCCGCTTCGTTAGTATCGAGACGATGAGTTTCCAGGCTATCCTTCAGGCCGGACGATGGGCTATGTTCAAGGTCGCGACTCTGCCCGGCACGAATTTCGTCATATGGAAACGTCTGCTGGACGATCTTAACGGTTGGGACGAAGACGCGATTACGGAGGACTCGGAGCTGAGCATACGGGTTTACATGAAAGGGTACAAGATAAAATATATACCCTTCGCGGTAACGCTCGAGCAGGAGCCTGAAACGCTTTCGGTCTGGGCAAAACAGCGGACGAGATGGGTGAGGGGAAACAACTACGTCGTCACGAAGTTCTTCAAGGAAATTCCCCAGTTTCAGAACAAATTCCTCGCTTTCGAGGTGCTCTACCTCCTATCGCTTTACTACTTCTTCCTCTTTGCCGTCGGTATCAGCGACCTTATCTTCATCCTCAGCGTGACGCAGTTAGTCGCGATTCCGCTTCCGGGTCCGTATACGGCCGTGTGGGTGCTTGCTATTATCCTGTTCATATTTGAAATCATACTCGTATTGTCATACGAGGGTCTCGACACGTTCAGGAACTTCCTGTTGGTCTTTCTGATGTACTTCACCTACTGTCAATTCTGGATTTATGTCGTGGGGCGAGCTATTTATCTGGATTATATCAAAAGAGAGAAACGCACCTGGTCGAAGACGGTGCGATTCAAAATCGAAGAATCCTCCGGGAACGGACCAAAACGATGAAGGCTGTAGCAGCATTCATTTTTATGTTTGTATCTACTTCAATGGCGCAGTTCACTTCTTCAATTCAACTCAATTACACTCACGACTCGAACGTATTTGGAAACTATGCCGAGGTACCCGACAATTATCTTGGGCTGAATTTCAGCCTCGACAACTATATCGATTGGGACTATTCAAGCGTCGATATGTCCTACAATGGGGCGCTTTCGAGCTACAATTCCTACCCCGAACAGGATAACTGGGATCATATTCTTAATGTGAATTACAGGATACAACTCAGCAGGGTCGCCGACGATATGGACAGCAGCGAGGAGGCGTCTTCAGCGGACGCAAATTCTCTGTCGATGCCGCTCGATTCGCTGGAGACTTTTATGACTTTTTCCGGCTCACTGAACAGGACCGTGCCGCATTCCGGAGCTTTCTCCGCATACCAGAACTACATCGCCTCCGGGCTGGCCAGCCTGCGATACCCGGTCGCGAAGATCTCAGTGCTGCGAGTGATTTACGGAATTAATTACACGGGGTACGATTACATAACTTCTCTCTCTAACCTTGAGAATGTCGGGACTGCCATTCTCTCCTTCATTCCGGGGCGGGGTTTCAATATCTACCTGGCAGGCTCGTACGGAAATAAGAAATATTATGGCGTTGACACGGCAAGCACCGCAGTTCAGAACCTGATCAAGATGCACTCGAACGGAAGATACAAGGGGAAGGGGAAAGGGAGCACCGCACCTTCAGCGTCGAACAAAACTTACCTCCTCGATTCGCCGTCCGCAGCTCAGGCGACCTACGGCGCCGGGCTGAATTTCGTCAAGGACGGTTGGAGAGGAGATGGAAGCTTCCTGATCCGGAGGGATCCATCTGGAAGCGCCAGGTACATCAGCGCGGTCGCCAAATTTTCGAATAACCTGTCGGATGTTTATGACGATCCCTATTCATACGAGGGAAGCGAATTCAACATACTGGTCGGTAAGGACTCGCTACTAGCCGGTGTCGATTTCAGCGTTGGGATGAAAAGGGCAAGCAAGGACTACAATCGGCCGGCGTACGACACCAGCCAGACCGTTATTGTAGCCAGGCAGAGGCGCGACGAGTACACTGACATTTCGGTCGCACTCTCGAGGGCGTTTTCCTCAGGCGGTTTCCCGACCGGGTTCAAAGTCGGATTGAATTATGATCGGATCGTGAACGCTTCAAATGACGAGTACTACAAGTTTGCGGATGACATCGTAACTTTGTCTTTAACCGTAAATCTTTTCTAACCTTCGGGAAAACGGGACGTTTTTCTCCGCCGCAGGGAAGTCTTACTGCCTGGCCTGGCAGGCGGGGCAGATGCCGTAAAAATCTATTCTCAAGTCCTGGACAACATATCCACGCGGGAGTTTGAAGTCGGGCGATGCGACGCGAGTCTCGTCTATGTCGAAAATCCCTTTGCAGGACCTGCAGATGAAGTGGAAATGTTCATTCTTGTTCGCGTCGAACCTGAGCTGGCCGTCGCAAAGGACCTCGTTTATCTCTCCCGAAGCGGCAAGCAGATTGAGATTCCGGTAGACGGTCGCGAGGCTCACGTTTGGGAGCTCCTTGCGCACTTCATGAAAAACCCAATCCGCCGTCGGGTGGGATTTTGTGGAGCGAACGACGTCAAGCACCTTATCCCGCTGCTTGCTTCGTTTCCTCTGATGTGTGTCGCTAATCATGTTTCGTAACCTCTATTTGAAAACACAGGCTCAGTGCCAAACGTTCACCGAGCTGCCTTCGGTCATATCGACGTGAAGGGCCTCTCTCATTTCACGCGACATGGGCGCATCGGCACTGTAACCCTTATGTCTGATTATCACATGGACGGGGACCGACGGATCGGCAATGGCCTGTGTGTCCGCAGGCGTAAGTTTGAACCTGATATACTGGACCGCGCTTATCCTGTCGTCGGTCGCGTGTCCCTCTTCGAAAACTGCCGGTACCAGCCTGTCTCCGATCCTCAGGTAAACCGAATCCTTGTTCATGCCGACTAGCGAGTCGAGGACGGGCTTGATCCTGGATTGATCGTCGACTTCGACGAACAGTGTCGCGCTGAGCTCGTTCTCCCTGGGAATAAGTTCGTTGTAGGTCTCCACCTCTGCCTTGATCTTCTCGTCGTCGACGATTCGCTCGACGCGCATCATCTCTTCTATCTGGAAAGTGACCGTATACCTGTTCTCAAAAGTCAGCGTAACCAGCTCTCCGACCTTCAGCCTGCGGCGGTTCTTCATCTCGATTATCTTGCTGCGGAAATCCTGTCTGATCTTTTCGTATTCTATGATGTTCTTCAGTTCGTTGAATTCTATTTGTTTCACTTTGTTACCTTATTCATGTTTTTTTATGTGATGAGCGTACCGGCGTTCTCCTGTGGGGGACAGCGCGGGTGCGCCGCGCTGCTATTTCACTTCTCTTCGATGAAAGCCCTTATGAGCCAGGCCTTTTTTTCGTGCTTCTCCATCAGGCCCGTGAGAAAATCATTCGTGCCTGCGTCGCCGTGCTTCTCCCCGACTGTCACGAGATCTTCCCTTAGGCTCTTTATGACGGTCTCGTGGTCGTTTAGAAGCTCTTTCAACATGCCATCTTCGCTGGGATTCTTGCCCGGCGTTTCTTTCAGGCGGGCATTCTTGGAGTACTCCGCGAATGTCCCGAAGGCCGGCCCGCCGAGCGACCTTGCCCGCTCTGCTACATCGTCAATAATATCGTCAAGCTCTTCGTAGAGAGATTCGAAGAACTTGTGCAGATCGTGAAAGCGCGGACCCGTGACATTCCAATGGAATTTCCTCGTCTTCGTGTAAAGTAAGAATTCGTCGGAGAGCAATCTGTTGAGTATGTCGACGACCGATGCGCGGTCACTGTCTTTAATGCCGATGTTCGGTTTCATTTGTTGTTCGTTTCTTTCAGGCTATCGGATCCTCTTCGAGGCCGTACGCGTCGCGCAGAATCTGGATCGGATGCCGCGGCTTCGCGCCGGAACCCTTTTCTATCTGGAGCTGGGCAAGCGGGCAATCGCTCGCGGGTGACCCGCCGTCAATGAACTTGTCGAAAAGCGGCTTGCCTACCTCAAGCGACATCTTGAAGTATTCCTTTTTCAGGCTCCAGGTGCCGTCGTGGCCGGAGCATTTCGCGACCACGTCCACCTTCGTGTCGGGAATCAGTTCGAGGACGTCGCGTGACTTGAAGCCGATATTCTGAGCCTTCAAATGACAGGGGAGATGATATGTGACATTCCCCTGCGGTTTCTTGAAATCCGTGGATAATTTGCCCTCTTTGTTTAATCTGGCCAGGTATTCCATCATGTCGAATGTGTGAGCAGCGACCAGCTTCGCGTCCGGGTTGTCCGAGAGCATCGGGTATTCCTGCTTCATGAGGCAGCTGCAGCTCGGCCCCGGAGATACGACGTCGTATCCTTTCTTCACATAGTCGGCGAGCTGGCCGAGGTTGTACGCTGCATGCTTCTTCGCGTTATCGACATCGCCGCCATCGAGGTAGGGCATCCCGCAGCATTTCTGGGGCGGCACTTCGACGTGAACACCGTTCTTTTCGAGAACCTGTATGGCTGCCTTCCCTGTGTCGACGTCATTGTAGTTCACCGAGCAGGTATGGAAGAAAACGACCTTGGGCGATTCCCGATTATCTGATTTCTCAACTCTTGTTCCCTGCGTCTTGTGTCTCTTGTACCACGAACTGAACGTTTGGCTCGAGTATTTTGGCAGGTTCCTTTCCTTGTGGATGCCCACCGTTTTCTCCATAAGAATCCGGAAGGGCTTGCTCTCCAGCGTCCAGTTCACGAGCGGCGCCACCTTCGTCGAGACTATCCCAAGCAGATCGGTGCGGCTAAGCATCTTGTCCCGCAGCGGAACCCCGTGCTTCTTCGCTTCGATTGCCTTGCCTCTGAGCATGTGCCGCGGGAAGTCCAGCATGAAATGGTGAGGCGGAGTGTAGGGACATTTCGGGTAGCAGAGTTTGCAGTCGTAGCAAAGGTCGACGATTTTCTTAGTGTCGCCGTCGGTTAGCTTGTCCATCTCACCGTCCAGCTCGTCGATGCGCTTGAACAACACATCGAATGAAGGGCAAAGGTTGAAGCATAGCCTGCAGCCGTTGCAGATATCGAATATGCGCGCAGTTTCTTTCGAGTAGGACTCCGGACTGTAAAAATCCGGGGCGTTGAAATCAAATGCCGTCGCCATTTTTAAACCCTTTGTGTCTGCGGATAATTATCTTAGCTAGTCAAAGACCCTGAGCCGCCATCCTCAGCGGCCGAAAGAATAACACGAATCGCACGAATTCTTGGTGATCACAGCAAATATCACAAATGAAATGCGAGGTGATGATCTGATTCGGGTCATTCGCGTTTCACAATTCATAAATATTCGTTCCATTCGTGTTCAAATCTTTCCCTGAGCTATATTTCTTCGGGGAAGGGATTCGTCCGCAGAGCCGGACTCTGTTTCAGGAGGCAGGCTCTTGCGGACTTCATCCAATTACTTTCCGAGGGTGTCGAGCGCCTTCTGGAATCTCCCGGCGTGCGACTTCTCTGCGCGCGCGAGTGTCTCGAACCATGTCGCGATCTCCTCGAAGCCTTCCGCTCTGGCAGTCTTCGCGAAACCGGGGTACATCTCGGTGTACTCGTACGTCTCGCCCGTAACCGCAGACTTCAGGTTCATTTTGGTGTCGCCTACCGGAACGTTCGTGACGGGGTCGCCGACTTCCTTCAGGAAGTCGAAATGTCCGAACGCATGGCCTGTCTCGCCTTCAGCCGTATCGCGGAAGACGCCGGCGACATCGGGATATCCTTCGATGTCGGCGTGGCGCGCGAAGTATAGGTAGCGTCGGTTTGCCTGGGATTCCCCAGCGAAGCCCTCTTTCAGATTGTCGTAGGTCTTCGATCCCTTCAGTGCTTTTGCCATTTTATTTCCTCCTTGTTAGTTATAATAATAGGAATCATTCTCAATATATTCCGCCGACCTCTTAATGTCAAGGACAAAATGAATTGGATCTTGACGTGCACGGGGTGCAATGATATGAAGTCAATTCGCATATATTTAAATACTCTTAACAAAGTGAGCATTCGACACATGGAAAAAGCTATAGTCACACTGTCCGGCGGACTCGACTCCGCGACTCTCCTTTACTGGTCGACCGAGCGCTACGATGTCAGCGCGGTTACTTTCGATTACGGTTCCAAACATAATTTGAAGGAGCAGGAGGCGGCAAAGGAGCTCGCGCGTCGGGCGGGCGTTCGCCATACTCTCATTGAACTCCCGTTCATCAATAGTCTTTTCAAGTCAGATCTCCTCCGAAGCGGCGGAAGCATTCCAGAGGGACATTACGAAGATTCTTCCATGCGCAGCACGGTCGTACCGTTCAGGAACGGGATTATGTTGTCAATAGCGATAGGATTTGCGGAGTCGTGTGAAGCCGGGACGGTCCTGTATGCTGCTCATGCTGGCGACCACGCCGTTTATCCGGATTGCCGCCCGGCATTTTTACGCGCGATTTCGGAAGCGGGACGGGCAGGAACTTACCTTGGCGTCGAGATCAAAGACCCGTTTATCGACCTTCATAAGAAAGATATCGTCCTCCTTGGAAACGAATTGGAAGTCCCGTTTGGGATAACATACTCCTGCTATAAAGGAGGCGAAATCCACTGCGGAAGATGTGGAACATGCGTCGAGCGGAAGGAGGCCTTCCGGCTCGCGGGAATCCCGGATCCAACTTTGTATGAGAAGTGAATGTAGAATTATTTAGAGGGAGAGGCGGGATCCTGGAATGATGGGAAAATGGAATAATGGAATTGTGGAATAACGTTTGCCCGTCGATGAGGAGTCGCCTACAGTCGCGGATTGGCAGGTCTGGAGTACTGATTTTGGATTGAATGAACGGGCTGCGCAGCGCATATTCGGGAGAAGCGGGAGGAGGGCATGAAGAAGATTGTCAGGCTAATTCTTCTTATACTTGTCGCGGCAGTACTGATATTAGTACTATGCGGTTTGTACTTTGTCGCGCGCGACTACGGGGATTATTTCATCGAAACGAAGGGGAAACTGGCTGAATCCAGAACCACCCTTTTCGCCGCCGACACTCTCTTCAGACGGGAGTGGCTATCAATCCGCAGCGATGCCGGTTTAACCGTCGAATGCGGGCTGCTGATACCGGCCAATGAGAAACCGCTCCGGCGTTACCCGGTTGTCATATTGATGGGCGGGAAAACGACGGGTAAGCATGCCATTGACTATGCCCTCGATATTAGAAACGTGGTAATAGTCGCTCCCGATTATTCCTATACGCCGCGGGAATCTTACAACGTCATGCAATTCCTGGCGGATGTGCCGGAGATGCGAAAGGCGGCGCTCGACATGGTTCCGTCGGTGATGCTGCTTACAGACTATCTCTGGCGCCGTCCCGACGTCGATACGACGAAGATAATACTTCTCGGCTACAGCTTCGGCGCTCCGTTCGTCCCGTGTATTGCGGCACACGATAAGCGCGCCGCCGTTGCCGCGATCGTGTTCGGCGGAGGGGATATCCGCGGGATGATCCGCCACAATGTCCGGCGGTTTGAAGGGCCGTTCGTCGGCGAATTTGTAAGTATCGTTGGAGGGGTGCTTCTGCGACCCCTCGAGCCTCTGCGGTACGCGGGTGCCATATCTCCGATGCCTTTGCTAATGATAAACGGAGCGGAGGATGAACAGATCCCCAGGAAATACACTGAGGAATTGTACACGCGGGCAAGGGAACCTAAGAAGCTTGTCTGGCTTGAGGCGCGCCACGTCAATCCCCGGAACGTTGACCTGACGAGGTTGATTGTCGGGACACTTAAACATGAACTCGTTCAAATGCGCGTGCTTACCGGTGAGAATTGACAGGTTTACATAAGTTAATCCGGACCATCGGTCACTTCGCCCTCCGATTCGGTTGAATTTCCCCATAATCACAGCTAAATTGTTTGAAAACAGAGTGTAATGACAGGCAAAGAACTTCTTGAAATTCTGAAGCATAGAGTCCTCGTGTTTGACGGGGCGACGGGAACGAGTCTGCAGACGGAGAATCTCACGGCTGCCGACTTCGGCGGGGAGAACCTTGCGGGCTGCAACGAGTTTCTGAACATTTCGAAACCCGAAGCACCGGAAAAGGTCCATCGTGGGTTTCTCGAGGTCGGCGTAGATGTAATCGAGACAAACTCGTTCGGCGGAGCGTCTGTTGTGCTTGCGGAGTACGGCTTAGGGGAAAGATCTTACGAGATTAACAAACGTGCCGCTGAAATCGCGCGCAAGACCGCGGATGAATACTCGACCCCCGACAGGCGGCGTTATGTGGCAGGATCCATGGGACCGACGACGAAACTCCCGTCACTCGGGCATATCCCTTTTGATGACATGCGCGAGTCTTACAAGGTTCAGGTGAAAGGACTCGTCGACGGCGGCGCGGATCTGCTGATAGTCGAAACATGTCAGGACCTCCTCCAGGCGAAGTCGGCCCTTGCCGCGATATATGAACACATACAGGAGACCGGCAATTCAATCGCGGTTATTGTCTCGATAACTATCGAGACGATGGGGACGATGCTGATGGGGACGGAAATAGCGGCCGCGCTGACGACTATCGAGCCCTACGATTTTGTCGCCGTATTCGGGATAAATTGCGCGACAGGTCCGAAAGAGATGGAAGAGAACGTGCGCTTTCTCTGCGAGAATTCGCCGAAACCGGTCTTCGTGATGCCTAACGCGGGGCTTCCCGAGAACATCGGCGGACAGGCGTGTTACCATCTCACCCCGGATGAACTCGAATTCTGGATGAAAAGGTTTGTGACGGAGTTCGGCGTAAGCATAATCGGCGGATGCTGTGGTACGACGCCGGAACACGTTTCCAGGCTGGTGAAGATCGCGTCGCAGTCCGCGCCGAAGAAGAGGGAATTCTCATATACCCCGTCGGTCGCTTCGATTTATTCGAGTGTGGCGCTCCATTTAGATCCGCCCCCTGTCATCGTTGGTGAGAGGTGTAATGCCAACGGCTCGAGAAAATTCAAAGAGCTTCTCCTGGCCGAAGACTACGACGGGATGGTCCAGCTCGCGAGGGAACAGATCAAAGAAGGCGCGCATATACTTGATCTATGCGTCGCTTACGTCGGGAGGGACGAAGTCCGCGACATGCGCGAGGTGATGAAGAGGTTCAACACGCAGGTTACGCTCCCTCTGATGATCGACTCGACGGAGTACCTGGTGATCGAGGAAGCTCTGAAACGATACGCGGGCAGGGCAATAATTAACTCGATCAATCTGGAGGACGGCGAGGAACGCATGAAGCGGGTACTGCCGCTCTGCAAAAAGTACGGCGCCGCGGTTATCGCCCTCACCATCGACGAAACCGGAATGGCGAAAACCCGCGAGAAGAAATTCGAGGTTGCCAAACGAATACGCGATCTTGCCGTCGATAAGTACGGCATGCGCGAAGAGGACCTGATATTCGACACGCTCACCTTCACGCTCGGTTCGGGCGATGAGGAGTTCCGGAAGGCCGGAATAGAGACAATTGAGGCGATCAGGCTCATTAAGCGGGAATTCCCCCGGGCTTACACGCTGCTCGGAGTCTCGAATGCCTCGTTCGGCCTCAACGCGCACGTGCGCCACGTCCTGAACTCCGTTTTCCTGTACTACTCTATCGATGCCGGGCTCGATCTCGCGATCGTTAATGCGCAGAAAATTATGCCTCTCTACAAAATAGAAGAGCGTGGAAGAGAGATCTCCCGGCAACTGGTATTTGATGAAAGAAAGTTTGAGGTCGCAGAGGGCTGATGGCTGAATCGAGATGCGTTTATGATCCACTTGTG
>CAWEBD010000181.1:0-21273 GCA_963806435.1 uncultured Bacteroidota bacterium | reverse complement strand
GCCAATAAAGTTACGATTGTGAGGAACAGAAAATGCCGGAAGAGCGACGTCATCGTCCGTTTTCTCGAGGAGGACAAAATACCTTTTGAAGTGCACTACCTCGGTGAAGAGAAGATTGCCAATGAGCTGGCAAGGAAGTACGGCATACTTGCATCGCCTGGCATAATCATCGGCAAAAAGACCGTGAACCCCTACGAGCTCATCGAATACTGCAGAGTCAAAAACCCCGAAGCAACCAGGGAGCATTTCGACAAACTGATCGCTGAAGCAGAAAATTCATCATAGGCGAAAACAATTTCGAAAATCCAATTAACAGATTAACCACAAAGAACACTAAGAAAAGGCACAAAGGACTCAAAGATCATGTATAAAGTATATTCCTTCGTGCTCTTTGTGAAAAATCTCAGTGAACTTTGTGGTAAAACTTTTCTAACAAATGTCCAAGATAAAAATTGAAAGGATAAATAGATGGCAAAGGACTTAAGCAACCAGGTTTGGCATGGTGTACAAAGAAAAGAGATACCATGGTTCCCAACTATAGACAACGACGCCTGTATAGGATGCGACTTGTGTTATCTCAGCTGCGGACGTGAAGTGTTCGAAAAGGACGAGGAAAACAGGATCGAGATAGTTGAGCGGCCTTATAACTGCATGGTAGGCTGCTCCACATGCAAGACGGTGTGCCCGGTCGAAGCAATTTCCTTCCCCGGAAGAGATACAATCTGGAAAGTGGAGAAGGAACACCGCATCTTCGGCATTGTGAAGAAGGAAGCAAAAGAGAAGCGGGAGAAAATTCAGATGCAGCGCGCCCGGGTCGAAGCCGAGGCTAAGGTCGCGAAGTTGGAAACGCGCATGAAGGTTGAAATTGCAGGTCAGTTCGGGGAGAAGAGGTTTCTCAACAAACTCGATAAGCTGATTGCCGGGAAGCCGTTCGATATTGTCAATTTTAAATTGGAGGTTCCTACATTGAAAGGACACCTGGAAGGCGCACCGGGGTTCATGAGCTTCGAGGTGACATCAGAGAAGTCTCAAGAAGTGTCGGTGTTGATGCAGGGTCTCAGATCCCTCATCAAAGAGAACGGGCTAGTCCTGGTTAACGAATCCAGAGTCTCCTAGTTAACCGTGCGGTTTGACTTAATAGGCGCGGGTCTAACAATGCTCTTGACCATCTCATGGCTCCGCGCGCGAAAGAAACGCTGGCTTTCGGCTTTCGGTAACAACCATTAAGTGGTAACTGGCGTAGGGCACTGCGAGAGCGTTCCTCAGTGGGTTATAGAATGTGAAACTGATTCCCAAAGTGAAGGGTCGTTATTCCGGTTTCTTGACGTGCTGATACTTCAGGATCTTCTCATCAGCGGACAAAACGGGAACGTCGAGAACCCGTGCAGTCGCGACTATCAGTTGATCGGCAGGATCCTTGTGGAAATTCCCTGGCAGCCGGGTGGATGCCACTATTATCTGCGGCGTAAGATGTACAAGTTCTACCCCGGGATATGATAATGCGATATTGAACCATTGCTCGATGTCAATCGAGAGCTGCAAGCGCTTTTTCTCGACTAGCTTTGCTATCTCCCAGCATGAAATTGAGCTGACCCCTAATCCGCTCTTCTCATTCCGCAGAATTATCTCGATTTGCCGTTCAGTTAGGTCAGGTGATTTGTGAACCCACCAAACGAAAATGTGAGTATCGAGAATAATCACATGTCGGCTTCCCACTCATCCTCGACAACCGGCAAGAAAGGATCAAGATAGAGGATGGGCGTTCCCTGGAGGGGGTAATGTTCTTTGCCCGGCACATTCTCTCCCTTGGAGAAAATGTAAACGTCCACCTCTTCTCCGGGACTGAACGGAACTTTCGTTACAACGATCTTTCCGTCCACGGATACCGACAATTTTGTGTGATATTGCTGCATGTTCATGTGGTCTTTGCTCAAAAGCTACCAACGACCCGGACAAAAAGCAAAGCATTCACCCCGGTCCGGTCTTGACTTCAAGGAAACAATTTACACACACAGATCTCTTTTTCACTTGACAGAATGAAAGCCGCCTGTTATATTATATGCAGACATGAGCATATAGACATCATGATAAACTTAAAAGCTGAAACATTGAAGATGCTTGGCGACCAGACACGGTTGCGCGTCGCGAACTTGCTTGCTGCATCGAAGGGATCGCTCTGCGTATGCGAAATGGTCGATGCGCTGAAGCTCCCGCAGTACCAGGTATCGAAAAGCTTGGTAATGCTTCGGCGCGCGGGACTTGTCGAAGTTGACCGCAACGGAACCTGGGGCTACTACCGTCCCAAGACTGATGAGAAGACGAACACCGTCCTCTTCGATTTTGTCAGGGAGTATTGCATTGGGGAACCATTCGATGGGGACCTGGATAACCTTGACAAAAGGCTCGTGCTCCGTGAAGCCGGCAAATGTGTTGTCGGCTTTGTGCCGGAAAAGGAATTACAGAAACTCATGCGCAGGAAGGGAGTCACTGTATGACAGAAGAGTTAAAATGTGACGACCACACGCGTGAGTTGATCTCCGTTGCGGCTTCAGTCGCTGCCAATTGCATACCCTGTCTCCGCTATCATTTTGCGGAGGCTGTGAAGCTTGGTAGCCCTATCGAGGCGATTCGCGCGGCGGGTCAAATCGGATTGACGGTAAAAGAACGGCCCAGGAACGACATGGCGAAGCTTTTTGCCGACCTGGTGTCGCGGGAAATGAAGGCCACAAATTCTAACGAATCACAAACTCGATGAGGAAAACATAACATGCCGACCTACGAATATCATTGTAAAGACTGCGCGTACACTTTTGAGATAAGTACAACGATCGCTGAAAAGGAAAAGAAGGAGAAAGACGGGAGCCTGGCCTGTGAAAGTTGCGGGAGCCCCAAGGTCGAGCAGCTCTTCGGCGGTTTCTCGATTGTGTCCGGAGAATATCTGAAGTCATCCGGTTCTTCCGGCGGTAGCTGCGGCTGCGGCGGCGGAGACTGCTGTTCATAAACAAACTCTAAATCCTAAATGAGCGCCTTGCGCCATGGCGCAATCTAGTATTCTTAATAATGAGCGCCACAAATTCAAATAAGCAAGATGAAAACTCAAAACCGCAGGAAGGCAAACCGACACTCTATCAGTACGGTCTGCAGTCGGTTTTGATTTTTGGATTTTGGTATTAGAGTGTGATTAGAGTTTCGGGTTTCGGATTTAGAGTTTTTCGCCTGCAAGGAGAACAAAAATGCAAACAACTGAAAAGATTAAAAGCGTTAAGATCGAAATTTTCGACCCGCCCATGTGCTGTCCGACCGGACTTTGCGGACCGAATATAGATCCCGCACTTCTCGACGTGAACGAAGCGATCCTGAAGGTTCAAAAAGAATATGGCGAGAAAGTTAAAGTACAAAGGTATCTTCTCAGTCAGCAGGGTCCGAAATTCATGCAGACAAAGGAGGTTATGGAACTGCTGAAGAAGAACGGAGTCGAAGTCCTTCCCATCACAATCGCGAACGGGAAAGTTGTCAAACAGAAAGCGTATCCGACATACGAGGAGATGAAGTCTTACCTTGAGGATGACCACAAATACTAAATCCTAAGTACTAAACTCTAAGCAAATCCAAAATTCAAAATGAAAAAAGAGAAAATGTCAGCTGGTGAAACGTGTATGGGGTTGTGACTTTAGATTTCCGAAGTTTTGAATTGTCCCCGTCAGAAATCATTTGTATGTCGGGATGCAGCAAGGCGGCATTTAGTATTTCGGATTTGAAATTTAGTGTTTCCCGGAGTCTGTGAAAGGAATGGCAAGATGTCAGGGAGTATTGATCACGGGATCGTAATCGTCAGAAACAGGAAATGCCGCAAGAGCGACGTCGTTGTCCGGTTCCTCGGCCAGGAGCAAATGGCGTTCGAGGTGCTCTATCTCGGTGAGGACAAAGAAGCGGACGAGCTCGCGAAGAAATACGGTATACTCGCGTCTCCGGGTATAATTATCAACGGAACTACGATAAATCCGTACCAGCTTGTCGAGCATTGCAAGGTCAAGGACTCGGAGGGAACAAAGAAAATATTCCTGCAGCTTCTCGATGAAGCCGAGAACGTACCTGAGAACTGAATGTGATTATCATTATTAAAGGAAGAAACGAGACTTGAAAACGTTAAGCACAAAATATCTATTCTTTTCCGGAAAAGGCGGAGTGGGCAAGACGACCATGGCGTGTGCCACCGCTCTTCACCATGCCCGTGAAGGAAAGAAGACATTAATCGTAACGACTGATCCTGCCTCGAACCTGGCCGACGTATTTGAGACCGAGATCGGACATAAGATCACTCCCATCGTCGAAAATCTCTGGGCGATGGAAATCGATCCAGATAAATCGACCGAGGAGTACAGGGAACGCATTCTTGCCCCTATGCGCGTCGTCATGCCCGACTCAGTCATGGCTGTTCTTGAGGAGCAATTCAACTCCCCTTGCACTACCGAGATTGCCTCCTTTGACCGCTTCGTTGACTTCATGACTCTCGAGAAAGAGGGAGAAGCGGCAGAGTACGATGTGATCATATTCGACACGGCTCCTACCGGGCATACAATCCGCCTCCTGGAGCTTCCCGTCGATTGGAGCAGACATATCGAAGAGTCTGCAAAGGGAAGCGGGAACACATGCATCGGTCCCGTTGCCTCAATACAGGAGAATAAAGCTAAGTACGATGAGGCGACACGTCTCCTCGCCGACCCTGAGAGTACGACATTCGTATTCGTCCTCCAGCCTGAAGAAACGTCTGTCTATGAAACGGTTCGCTCAACTCACGAGATCAGGGAAATCGGCGTGAAAAACATTGAACTCATCATCAACGGAATCCTTCCGGAAGAGGTGTGTGTGCATCCTTTCTTCAAAAGCCGCTTTGAGATGCAGAAAACATATATCGACCAGATCGGGCGCAAGTTTTCGCTGAAGACCAGGAAGATGAACCAGCGCGACGGCGAGATCAAAGGCATCGAAAGACTCTTGAACATAGAGAGAGACCTGTTCAGCCAAACAGGTCCAAACGGATCGTCAGAAAAGCAGAACTACTCCATCCAAAGTGGCGTGCCAGCCGTTGCGGATTTCCGAGACTTCGGCTCGGATTCCATCGCTGAGATAATCAAACCGAACGGAAAGACTAAGGCGGTCTTCTTCACCGGGAAAGGCGGAGTCGGAAAGACTGTCGTCTCCGTTGCCACTGCATACCATCTTGCATCGGGAGGGTTCAAGACGCTCCTCCTGACGACCGACCCGGCATCCCACATCGGCGAAGTCCTCGAGCGCGTGATAACGGACAAGATACGGCCCGTTGAAGGGGTCAGGAACCTTTCGTCGGTAATAGTTGACCAGGAAAGGGCGACGGAGGAATATAAGGAGCGGATTCTGGAAGAATCGAAATCGAAATATTCCGAGGATATGCTTGTGGCAATAAAGGAGGAGTTAGAGTCTCCTTGCACGGAGGAGATGGCCGCGTTTGACAAATTCATGACCTACGTCGAAAGCGACGAATATGACTTTGTTGTTTTCGATACCGCCCCGACCGGCCATACGCTGAGGCTTCTTGAACTCCCGTTCGATTATGGCGAGCAGGTCGGTCTGATGGTTACCACAAACCAGCAGAGCGCCGATGCCAAGGCAGTTACACAGAAGAGATTCGACAGGATAATAGCCAGGATGAAGGACCCGGACAGGTCGGTTTTTGCGTTCGTGGTTTACCCGGAATCAACTCCGGTAATTGAAGCTTATAGAGCCATGCTTGATTTGAAAGAAGCAGGGATCCAGACTCAGTTCGTGGTTGCTAATCAGGTGCTCCAGCCGGAATGCTGCACGAACGAATTCTTCATCAGGCGAAGGAAGATGCAGGAAAAATATCTTGGAGAGATTAAGGAGAGATTTCATCTGCCGGTTACGGTAATGCCGCTGCTTGAATCAGAAATCATGGGGCTTCACATGATCGAACGAGCTGCGGATGAGATGTTTGGCCCCGCAAGCACGCGGGTTGACGGATGAATCCCCAGGGCGAAATGGGCAGAGATGAAGTTGAGCTGACTTCGGTCATCACTTGCCCGAGCTGTGGTTATCAGAAGGCGGAAACGATGCCGACGGACGCATGTCAACATTTGTATGTTTGCGAAAATTGTCACACACTTCTCAAGCCGTTGAGGGAAGATTGTTGTGTTTTCTGCTCCTACGGCACTGTAAAGTGTCCTCCAAAACAACTGGAATCGAATTAACGATTAGGATAGGTATCTCCGATGAAAATACTCGTTCTTTGCACAGGTAATTCATGCCGTTCGCAGATGGCGGAAGCGTTCCTGAAATCATTTGACAAACAACTCGAAGTTCACTCGGCCGGTACAAAGCCCGCTGATAGGGTCCACCCGAAAGCCGTCCAGATGATGAAAGAAACGGGAATAGACATTTCGGGAAACAAGACAAAAACGGTGGAGCAATTCCTGGCGCAGTCATTCGATTACGTCATCACGGTTTGTGACAACGCGAAGGTGACCTGTCCGTATTTTACCGGGAAAGTTGAACACCGTCTGCACATGGGATTCGAAGACCCCGCGGAAGCGACCGGAACAGAGGAGGATATCATATCTGTGTTCAGAAGAATCAGGGACGAAATCAAAGATCAATTCCACAAGTTCTATTTGGAAGAGTTGAAGAAAAATTGAACTGCAATATCCCCCCGGGGAGCACGACACGCATTTTAAGTTATGGGAGGGTATGATGGACAAGACAAAAGTACTTTTCGTATGCGTTCACAACAGTGCACGGAGTCAGATGGCAGAAGCCTACCTGCAACATTTTGGCGGAGACGGGTTCGACGTTGAGAGCGCCGGGCTGGAGCCTGGAACGTTGAACCCATTTGTCGTGGAGGTCCTCAAGGAGGACGGTGTCGACATCTCGGGCAAAGAAACGAAGAGTGTCTTTGATCTCTTCAGGCAGGGAAGGATATACAACTACGTAATTGCAGTGTGCGATAAGGAAGCAGCCGAACGGTGTCCAATCTTCCCTGGAATATGCACAAGACTAAATTGGAGCTTTGCAGACCCTTCGGCCATAACCGGCAGCGATCAAGAAAAGCTGGCCGGGACGAGGAAGATCCGGGACCAAATAAAGCAGGCAATAATTCAATGGACAGACCGGCTTAAAACCGAACCTGTTGCTAAAAATGGGAGGAAAGATTAATGCCGACTGTATCGAAGAGGTTGTCGCTCTTTGACCGATACTTAACCTTATGGATTTTCATAACAATGTTTCTTGGGGTCGCAGCCGGGTCCGTCTTCCCACGCATTGCCGTGTTCTGGGATTCGATGAGCCGCGGCACCACAAACATTCCCATCGCCATCGGGCTCATATTAATGATGTATCCGCCTCTCGCGAAAGTGAAATACGAGGAGCTTCCCGTCGTATTCAAGAACCTTAAGCTCCTCGGCCTGTCCCTCGTTCAAAATTGGATAGTCGGTCCGCTGGTGATGTTCATTTTTGCCGCCGTCTTCCTTCCTGACAAGCCGGGTATGATGATCGGGGTAATCTTGGTCGGACTCGCAAGATGTATCGCCATGGTTTTGGTTTGGAACGACCTTGCAAAGGGAGATCCCGAACTTGCCGCAGGACTGGTGGCCTTCAATGCTCTCTTCCAGGTCCTTTTGTATTCCATCTATGCCTATGTCTTCATAACGATTCTCCCGCCAATTTTCGGATTCAAGGGAGCACTGGTGCACATTTCTATCCCGGAGATTGCCATCACCGTGCTGATCTATCTCGGCATCCCCTTCGCGGGCGGCATCTTTACCCGTGTGGCACTGCTTCAGTTCAAGAGCAAGGAGTGGTATCACAGGCAGTTTGTTCCGAAGATCTCAATACTCACTCCTGTGGCTTTGCTCTTCACGATCTTCGTAATGTTCTCGCTGAAAGGCGGACAAATCGTGCAGCTCCCTTTGGATGTTGTTAGAGTTGCGATCCCGTACATGTTTTACTTCGCGGTAATGTTTTTCATGACGTTCTTTCTGGCGAAGCGAATTGGCGCGGGATATGAAAAAGCAACGACCGCGGCATTTACCGCCGGAAGCAATGACTTCGAGCTGGCAATTGCGGTGGCCGTAGCGGTATTCGGAATAAACTCACAGGCCGCATTTGCGACGGTCATCGGCCCCCTAGTCGAGGTGCCGGTGTTGATCAGTCTGGTAAACGTCGCACTTCGGTTTAAGAAGAGATATTTCAGCGAGGAGCTTAAAGGCGACGAGGCCAAGTCGTAAAATCAACGTGACCTTACATCATCTTTCGGCAAACTGCCAAACGGTTCATTTCTCAAGCCACACTCTTGCGAGGTCCCTTTCGCGGAGCTAAGTCGAGACTTCGTTCACCGCTCACAGAATATTGCACCCACCCACCTAAGTGGGCTCACCTGATCCCTCCCAGACGTCGAGAAGTTCCCGCTCGATATATATGCCGGATCCCGTTCGCGGTAATTCGCCAACCGGGAAATCTCCCTCTCTTCGCCGAGTGACCGGTCCCTCAAAGAAAGATCCGTTTCAATATTGGTAGATCAACTTCTATCTGTGTTTGCTCCTTAGACGAAAGTTAAGGCGTTCGGTATTTCAGGACGTATGTCGGCAGTTTATTTATGATAAAAAATAGCGCGGATAACGGGCTTTCCCCTCGCTCGCCTCTGGATGTGGATCATTATTTGGATGCTCAGAAAGTTCGAGTCCTCGTTCCGATGGGGGAGAAATGGTCGTTTTGCAGTACGGGCGTATTAAGGCCGAGAAGAAGGTCTGTATCGACTGCGGTGCGTAAATCGGCAGACACCCCCGGTGGGGTGCGCGGGATTTCCACGCGACAGCCGCGTATTCCCACCTATCTTCCTTCGTGTTCAATGTTGGATTTCGGAAATACCCCTGCCGGAACTCTCCGTCGACGACAGAGTTAACTCATCGATCGGCGCCGTAATGTGAGCAGTGCCATTGGATTCGCGTGAGGAATTGAGCATCTTAACGGAACAAAAGGAGACTGCGAAGGACAATTTCTGAATCAGTCGATCAAGAAAATGAAGGGCTAATCCAAATGAGATCAATCATCATCGTGCTGCTATTGGCAACTTCTCTTTATGCATATAGTCCCGTAATGCAACAGCCGTCCGCGACAGGCCGGCAGTGGGAAGTGTATGAACTGACTTTCAACGATTCCACATCCTACCCAAATCCATTCTGGGATGTAACCATCTATACCGATTTCATTTCGCCGACTGGAGTTACTTATAAGGTCCGGGGTTTTTACTACGACGGCTCCACATGGAAGACTCGTTTTGCGCCCGTCGAGACAGGCCAGTGGACTTTCAACGTGAGTTATATGCGTCCCCAGGATACTACTACTTTCACGGGATCGTTTACGGTGGCGAGTGGGACAAGTCACGGGTTTATTCGTGTGGATCCGTCAAATCCGAATATGTTTTCATATAGTGACGGGTCGAGCTACCTACCGATAGGCGTAAACGGACACACGCCCGCCGTCACCGCCGCGTACCTCGGAATTCCGACAGGGCCCAACCAGGTGCCGGCAATGTGGGATTCATTGGAAGTGCACGGTGTCGATACCTATAGATTGTACATGTTCAACCAGGAGGCTTTCGCCGACTCGTTTTCGTGGAATTCAGATGAAGGGATGGCGAATTTGGTCTACCACACCGACAGCCTGGATATGTACGATCTTCGTGTCGGAAAATTGATGGACAGGTGGTTTCAACAGGCGCTGGCGCACAACATCAATATCTATCTCAATATGTTCGTTCTCTTCGATGTTTCAGCATACCCATTCAATACATCCCCGTGGTCTTCCGTGAACGGCGGACCCTTCACTGATAGCAACGCTCCATACGCGTCGGCAACAGGGCCGGGCGCGCAACTGGAAAAGGATTATTACACTTATATAGTCAGTAGATGGGGAGCGTACAGGAACCTGTTCGCGTGGGAGTATAATAACGAGTATGGTTATTATAGTACGGCTCCCTGGATAGCCATGGTCGACAGTGTCATCAAGGCGAACGATCCATACGGCCGCCCACACTCAGTCTCGTTCTGGAATTATTCATACAGCAGCACGAGTCCTGTCGATAGTCTCGCGGGTGTCAATATCACCGACGATCACCTCTATGCCTTCAACGGTTGGACGGAATCTAATGTTGATTCAGCTGCGAATGCACAAAGTGTTTCGCGTTATCTGCAATACAGGAAGCCCGTGATGTTCGGGGAGTTTGGTAGCGGCGATGTCCTATACGGTCCGTCATGGCTGGTATTCATGCGTGCCGGCTACTGGGCGGCTATCACCGGAGGCGGGTATCCGATCTTTTGGTGGTGCGGCGATTTCACTGCAGCGGGTTACGCATTTAACCAGTCCGAGCTTCAGATTGTCACTGCGGCAAGCAAACTGATTGCAACCCTGGGAGCCCCCTCGACGTTGCGTCCCGCAAACAGTGTCACTTCGACCAATATGCCGCAGTATGTCCGTGCTTACACGATGAAAGGTGACTCCGATGTAATCGTTTACGCCCGTGCATTCACAAGCGACACGACACAAATGGTTGGAGTTTCCCTGACATTACGCCTCCCCGGAATCGCCGGACATAACTGGGAGGCAGCCTGGCTCGACCCGGGCACGGGAGACACCACTTTCGTATCGACCGGGGCCAGCGTGAGCGATACTTTGACCATCCAGGCGCCGGCGTTCAGAGCGGACCTGCTCCTTCACCTGAAGGTTGCAGGAACACCCACTGCTGTAAGAGGGAGCAATCAGAAGATGTCCTCTGTCTATATGCTTGCGCAGAATTATCCGAACCCATTCAACCCGACAACTGTCATCCGGTACGAGCTGCCAAACAGTTCTCATGTTATCCTGAAGGTCTACGATGTCCTTGGCCGCGAGGTTGCCACGCTTGTGGATGGATTACAGTCTGCCGGTGCGCATGAAGTTGACTTTAATGCTGCGCGATTTGCCGGCGGGGTATATTTCTATCGATTGACCACACTAGCATTTACTGAAGTCAGGAAGATGATCCTGATAAAGTAATCCGGCTAAAACAGACAAGTTTCCAGGAGTCCCGCTATTCGGCGGGACTTTTTATTTTCGGATCACGCGGTCAATTCCACTGCTCAGGCGGTCAAGAGGAGCGGGAGGGAATGTGCCGCATTGACGCTGCGGTCCGGCCCTTTGCCCAGAAGGGCTCTTCCTACCCCCGCTTAAAAAGCCGGACTGTGACACTCAGAGAACCCGAGTCGTCGTTTCGATCGTGGAGCTACTCCTGCATATTCTAACGCCGTCCTCCTGCCGGCGGTGCCGCGGCTGGAACTCACTTCGAACCGACCGCATACAAATACCGGATAGAGGTGGTTCTCTTCCACTTACTCGTGGATTTTACCCTTAAAACCGGACTTAACAATCGCAGTAAGTCGTTATCCATATCCTCCGATATCGGACACACTTTGGATACAGCAGACTCTATCCGTTTGTTCCTCTTTTTTCGTAGTTCTAATTTCTTGGGAAGTATGCCCGACTAAGCTGTCGAAAAATGACGCCCGCGTGATTCTTGGGCCATACTCTCTGGACGGTTTTCAAATGCGTAAAGAAGCCTGATGTGATTGAAAGACAAAGACTGAAGTTCCTTGTCATTTTGAAAGTTGTCTTACCATCCATCTCCCTTCTTAAGGAGTATCAGAAATGAAGCGATGGGTGCTCGGTGTGATTGTGGCGGTTTGCCTGTTGGTGACTTCCAGGAGTCCTGCGTCGGAATATCGTATGCGTAGTCCGGCGACAATCACTCCTACCTTAACTGCATTCGCTTTATCCGTCGGGATGACGACGCCACAGAATGGTGTTTCCGATGATAACGGGTCACCTGCTCATGAAAATCGTCGTCAAGTGTTGTCCTGGGTAGACATTCTCGGCATCATACTTTTTCTGGCCCTGATTGTGACACATTTTTGTCTGTGCCGGAAGGGTGTTTATCCTGAGTCATCGTGTTTGTGCGAACCGCCCTTATGGCTGAAGAAAATGAGGCCGAAAGCGAATCGAGGGGCAAACAGCTAGACTCGCGCGGACCACCGCAAAGAAAATCGCGGCCGACGCGACAAAAGTGTTGTAGCGATAGTGCAGGACAACCGGGACCGGTAGAGATAGACGGGGTTGCTTCATACAATCACCGTCCGGGAAAGCCACATTTGGGATACAGCAATTCGTATGCGTCTGTATATAATTCCCTCTCATCGTTATTATTTCGACGAACATGTGTTTGCCCGGGATCGAGAAATGGACCGACCGATGAGTTGTGAGATGCCGCAACGCTCCTTGACATCCTCGCGGATATTCTGGGCCGACAAGAAATTCTTATCCAATAAGCAGGGAATAAATGAAGACCACCGTCGTATCCGATGAAGAGCGCAAGAAAGCTCTGACCTCTGCCAAAAAACCCGAAGTGGTTGAAAGACAAAAACTGAATGTTCGCTATCACGTCGAGGATTGTGACACGGCCGACCGTCCTCGCCGTTTCCTGGAAGCGTTTGCGGCGATCCTCAAGCATTCCAATTATAAGATGGTGCTCGACCACTTCATTCGCATGACGGCCAGGTGTTCGCGCTGCGCCGCTGCATGCCAGATTTACCAGGCGACCGGCGATCCCAAGGATATTCCGTGCTACCGTTCGGGACTCCTGCTGGATGTCTACCGTCGTCACTTTACGCTGGGCGGACTGTTGAAGGGACGGATCTCAGGCAGCGGATATCTAACCGACGAGAAAATACAGGAGATGGCAGACAGCTTCTGGAACTGCACGGCATGCAGAAGATGCGCTCTCGAATGTCCGCTAGGATTGGATCACGGGCTGATTACGCACCTCGGCCGTTACATACTGAGCGAAATCGGAATTGTCCCGCGCGCATTGGTTGTCAGCACGCGGGCGCAACTGGAAGGCCCCCACAAAAACACTTCCGCGATACCGGTGCCCGCCTTGAAGGACACTCTCGAGTTTCTTGAAGGCGACATGTTCGAGGAAAAAGCGGTGAAGATAACATTCCCCATCGATGTCGACGGCTGCGATTACGTCTTCTTTCCGGCGGTGAGCGATTATCTCATGGAGGCTGAGTCACTGATGGGAATTGCCGCAGTATTCACCGCGACGGGAGATTCCTGGACCATCGGTACAGGCTATTACGACGGGATAAACTACGGGCTATTCTACAGCGACAGGATACTGGAAAGAGTGGTTAAGAAAGTCGACGAAGAAACCAATAGACTTCACGGGAAGAGGATTCTCATCGGTGAATGCGGGCATGCATCACGTACGGCCAAACAATTTGTGCCCACATACTGTGGAGGGAGTGATGCGACGCCGGTCATAAACATCCTCGAGTACACTCACAAGGTCTGGAAGGAGGGACGGCTTAAACTCGATCCCAACATCGTCACTGAAAGAGTTGCGTACCACGACCCGTGTAATTACGCGAGGAACAGATGGATTGTGAATCAGCCACGTGAAGTCTTGAAGGCATTTTGTAAGAATTATGTCGAGATGACTCCTACGGGTGAAAACAATATCTGCTGTGGCGGCGGAGGCGGGACGGTCTCGATCGATGAAATAAGGCCCTACAGGACTACCATCGGCGGCAAATTGAAAGCGGATCAAATTCGAAAATCGGGATGTGAAATCCTCGTTGCGCCGTGCGCGAACTGCAAGAAGCAATTGAGGGAACTGGTTGAGGACCAGGGGATAAACTGCCGGGTAGTCGGGTTCCATGACCTGATCTACAAAGCAATCATCTTTGACGAATCGGTGTCCGTCAAGAAGGCAGAGGAAGTCAAGGAGGCGGTGAAATGAGCATGGATGCTCTGCTGGACTTCGCACGCGGGCCTCTATTCCGACTTTGCTTTGCGATATTGGTGCTGGGACTATCCCGCATCCTCTTCCTGGATTTATGGGGAGCGTACAAAGCGTACCGCAAGGCGTGTGATAAGAAGATGCCATGGAAGCTGATCGCCAGCCGCACCTTTGAATGGATTTTCCCCGTTAAGAGACTGGCTGGTAATCGCCATATTTATGACATCTTCTCAATACTCTTTCATGTCGGGCTTATATTGGTGCCGGTCTTCCTGTATGCCCATATCAACCTCTGGAAAGAATCCATCGGCATTTCCTGGCCGGCACTTCCGTATTGGTGGGCTTTCTGGCTTACGCTGTGCACGATGGTCTCAGCAACGTTCTTGTTTGTCGGCCGTGTGGTGATCAAAGCGACGCATTCTCTCAGCAGGGCACAGGATTACTTGTGGCTGCTCCTGCTACTGGTTCCTTTCGTCACAGGCTTTGTCTGTGCTAATCTGATCGTCGCCCCGGGTACATATCGACTCCTCATGATGACGCATGTGCTCTTTGCCGATCTGATATTTATCCTCATGCCGTTCACGAAAATAGCACATTGCGTACTAACGCCGTTCTCTCAGGTAGTAAGCACCTTAGGCTGGAAGTTTCCGCCGGCGACCGATGATGACATTGCCAAAACTCTAAATCCGAAACTCTAAATCCTAAAAAATGTTCAAAATTCAAAACCCAAAATCAAAGATCCAGCGTCCATCGCCAAGGTTCCAGCTTTTGTTCCGACAGAGAATCCCTTGTTTTGAATTTCGGTTGTTCGGATTTGTTTAGAGTTTAGGGCTTAGAGTCTAGGATTTTTCTTTTGCGCTTGATAAGAAAGCAAGATAAAAACGGAGTGCATCGTTGAGTAAAGCGATCTTGACGGACGTGACAAAGTGTATCGGCTGTCTTAAGTGCGTTTCTGCGTGCAAGCAGGCGCACAATCTCGAAATGGACGTGCCGAGAATCTGGGACAAAAACGACGGGCTTTCCGCGGACAACTGGACTTCAGTGATCCGAAGGCCCGGCGATCATTACGTCCGAAAACAATGCCGCCATTGTCTTGAGCCTGCCTGTGCATCAGTCTGCCCGGTCGGCGCATTGCAGAAAACAGAATTGGGCCCTGTAACGTACGACAGTACCAAATGCCTTGGCTGCAGATACTGCATGATGGCGTGTCCGTTCGGAATCCCGCGTTACGACTGGGACAAAACTGTCCCGCATGTGGAGAAATGTATCCTTTGTTATGATAGGATTAAAATAGGGCAGCAACCGGCGTGCACGGAAGCCTGTCCGGCGGAAGCGACAATTTTCGGCGATCGCGACGAGCTCCTCAAAGAGGCTCACAAGAGGATCAAAGAGAACCCTGACAAGTACATCAACAAGGTGTGGGGCGAGCTCGAAGTTGGAGGCACTTCTGTGCTATATCTTTCGGATATCGATCTCGATTTCCTTACATACCCGACCAGGCCCGGCGACAAACCGCTTCCCAAAGAAACTGCTGCGGCGATGGAATCAGTGCCGTTTGCCTTTGTCGGAATGGGCGGCGCGATGCTCGGACTCAACTGGATAATCCGTCGCAGGATGAAGCTGGGCAAGGATCAAAACAAGAAAGAGGGATCCGACGATGAGTAGGGTGAAGAACATAAAACTTGTTCTATGGCTTATCACCGGATTCGCGGCGGCGGTCGCGCTCAATCGGTATGTTTTCGGGTTGGGAGTGACGACAAATCTGAGTGACAGGACGCCATGGGGATTTTGGATTGGCTTCGATGTGATGGCTGGAGTCGCTCTGGCTGCCGGCGGCTTTGTGACCACGGCAATTTTCTACATCATGAAGCGGGAGGAATTTCATCCGCTGGTTAAACCCGCCGTGCTGACGGCGTTCCTCGGTTATCTTGCCGTGGTGGCCGGTTTGCTCGTCGATCTCGGATTGCCCTGGAATATCTGGCACATGATAATATTCTGGAACCCTCGCTCGCCTCTGTTCGAGGTCGGTTGGTGCGTGATGCTCTATACGACTGTATTGCTGCTTGAATTCAGTCCCGTGCCGCTTGAGAAGTTCGGCAGATATGCGAAAATTAGAGACTTCCTAATGAAGTTTCGTTTCCCGTTAGTTCTCCTGGGCATAATGCTCTCCACACTTCACCAATCGTCGCTGGGTACACTGTTTTTGATAATGCGCTATAGACTTTACCCATTGTGGTATTCACACATACTCCCCATAGAATTTTTTATTTCAGCCGTCGCGCTTGGCTTGATGATGGTAGCCTTTGAAAGCCTTGCATCGCACTGGCTTTACCGCCGTGAGCCGGAAACTCACCTCGTGTCCAAGCTTTGCAGGGCGGCGGCATGGGTCCTCGTTATATACTTTGTTGTGAAAATGACGGACATAGCGGCGTCCGGAAAGCTCGGTCTTATCTTTAACGGCAAACTGGCAGAGCAATCTCTTCATAGTAGAAGTCCTGGTGTCGACAATCATCCCCGCCGCATTATTCTTCGTCCCGAAATATCGTCCGAGACAACAAAGTCCAATGGATTGGTTCGTCAATGGTCGTCATAGGAATGGTTCTCAATAGGATCGATGTGGGCGGATTGGCGATGCTTGACTCCACAGCCTCCTACACGCCATCCTGGATGGAAATTGCCATAAGTCTCGGAGTCGTCTCCGCAGCCGTATTGGTTTTTCTGTTTGCGATTGAGAACTTTCATGTTTGGGATATACGCCCGGAGGATCCGGAGTCTGAACCTCATATGCCTCCATCATTTGACTACTCATCCAGGACCTGGCTTGGAACTCCTGATATTGCATCTTTGACGAAGCATACGCTCGCTTTCGCTTTGAGCTTCGCAGTCGGTATGGCTTTCATGCCGGGGAGGAAGCTCCACGCGGAAGGCATAGAAAACGTAAGGGTCAGTCCTGCGACCGCCGTGGACTCCCTGTGCGATACTCTTTGCATAAACGGCAATAGGGACGACCAGTTCGTCGAGTTTTCGCACCGCGGTCATATATCATGGATCGGAAAGGATAGCTGCGCAGTTTGTCATCACCTGAATCTTCCTGGAGAGAAGTTGAGCAACTGCTGGGAATGTCATACAAGCATGTACGCGCAAGTGGACTTCTTCAGGCATGATTGGCATTCTTCGAACGAAGGGGCCAATCTTAAATGCGAAGACTGCCACACGCCTGGAGTTACTCGAAGCGCAGAATCTGCAAAGAAGTGCACTGCATGTCATCCCTCATACAAGTTCTCGTCGATTGGACAAAGTGCTGCAAAGGAGTATTACATACTGTCATATACGGATGGCATGCATAGACTTTGCGTGTCGTGTCATACGGTTGAATCGAAGAATATCAAGGATAAACCTAACCTGGCTCAGTGTCCGACCTGCCACAGATTGGGGATCCCACCGGAATTGAGCACGGGAATGAAATGGGACATTCGTATGCCGCACTTTGATAACGTGGTACTTCCGGATATTGGGTCAAACAAGAGGTGATCGCTCCTTTAAGACTGTGAATCGCGTGACCAGATCGTCTCAACTCTTTTCCTTCCGGATGGTTTTCTTCGACATTCTAATCTCTAGTTGGGCCGCAGATCGGGTGTGGTCCTGAGTCTGGTTCTCATCAACTACTTGTTCTCACACGTCATTTGAGAAAGATAATATCCGCGGCTTGCCTCTCGGCCTACTCCTGAATTTTCCTGGCGCCGTCAACTCAACAGCGCACGCACATCAATCGTAGAGATGTCTTACGTATCCGTGTTTTGTAATTCAACACACGGGGTTGTGCAATAGGAATTCTTCGGTGAACAATTTCCGTGTTCAACTCGCGGCACGGAGATTGGACTTACTGCAGTTGGCAAAAGGGAAAGGCGCAAAAAGTGGAAAATGGAATTAGTGACCCGAAGTTAATCGGACCTCTGTTGCGCATTGTGGGACTTTTGCCGCAAAACAAAGGGCAATTACCGCCTTTGACAGGGGACCGTTTGGGGCAAGAAAACCCAATCTGGCTTAATCAGGTGAAAACCCATGACCCCGCAACTATCGACCACGTGCTTTGGAACTCAGACGAATTCACTCTGTCCTTTTTGTCACAGCTCAAAGGTGGTAAGGCACGGAAAAACCTCCGCTAATAATCTCCGATACCGATGCATCTCCTGCAAGAAGACGTGGGTGGGGAGTGGCCATGACAAATGCTGCCCGGATTTCGGTGAGTTGGCGGAAGCGTATCTGACCGGTTCTACTTATCGAGATCTCCGTTCGGCCTATCGCAGTTCTCCCATCAGGATCAACCAGAAAATCAGGGAATATTTGTGCGGGTGTTCTTCATGGGAAGAATATCTCGATGCCTGCACCCCGAAACATGAATCACGCCTGATCCACCTCGTCGGAAGGAAATTCAAAGCTAATGCTGGTGATGCAACGGAGCATTCGATGTATCTTGCCCTTGCGGTAGACGCTTTGTCCACCGTGGTGCTCGGTTATGAAATCGGTGAAAGTGAATCGGAAGAAATGTGGACAGCGTTGCTGGATCGAATGAATTGCAGGGGAATTGTCTGCCCGACTTTCATGTCCTACGGATTCAAAGCCGTTGAGGACTCGCTGAAAACCGTTTTCCCTTATTCTGCCACACTCCACAACTTCACCAGGACCTTCTATGACAAGCAATTGAAGGACGAACTATACCATTGTCCGGATTTGAGAAAGTTGATGATGGGTGCAATCAATGGTAGTGTGAATAACGGTTCGTGCAAAATCGAGGATTACCTGGTAATATTCAAAGACAAGAGAATGAAACAGATCGTCCTGGACTCCCAGGAGAGTTTTGCCAGGCGTCTTCAAGAGAGGATCGATCAGAAGACATGCTGCAGACTTGAAGGTTTGCTCGGAGCCTTCCAGAAGAGATTCGAAAAATTTCATATGATAAAGTACGACCCATATCCGATAATCAACGGTTGGATTGCGTGGTGGATGCTTGAGCCGCTTCCGATAGGCTTCAGCCGGCTATCGTTATATCTCCAAAAGCCGAGCGAAACGCATTTCAAGAATTTCAACTGCGGCACACTACCTAAGCCATTGGACCTTCCGCTCAACAGCCCTGAGATGAAGGCTTTCGTGATTGAACTTGCCGTGAGGTCGTTGCAGATTCCGATCAAATAACTTCCGGCCTAAGCGCGGCTGAGAAGCGGCCGTTTGGCGGAAAGGCGGTCTGTGTGGAAAAGCGCCACGCCGCAGATACTATCTTCAATCCCTGAGGATAGATCGCTTCTCGATAGTCCCAGAACGGTCATTACGAAGAGGGTGAAACCCGGATAACGTGGAAGATCCTGATCCGCATGGATTGTCCCGTGAATTACGATCTGATCCGTGAGAATCTGTCCAAGCCCTGTCATCGCTGTGCTTGGTTTGTCATCGCTGTGCTTGGTTTGTCATCGCTGTGCTTGGTTTGTCATCGCAAGCTGACGACTGAGCATGGGGCCCAGCAGGACCCCGTTGGTGGTCAGAGCCAGGTCCTTGATGCCCGGGATGGCCGAGAGCTTTTTCACCAGGTCAAGAATACCCTTGCGCAGCAGGGGCTCGCCGCCGGTGAGCCGCACCGTCCGGATGCCCATCGCCACCCCCGTGCGGACGATGGTGTCGATCTCCTCGAAGGTGAGGAGGTCCGATCGCGGCGTGAACGCCACACCCTCCGGCGGCATGGAGTAGCGGCAGCGCAGGTTGCAGCGGTCGGTGACCGACACCCGCAGGTAATTTATCTTTCTTCCGTATTGATCAGCCAGCATCTTCGCACTAACCTTTATACATTTACAACTTCTACCACATTTACTTCATTTAAACTTTGGCCCTCACCCACCAGTTATAAGATGTATCGCCTCCACATTATCCCCGTCGCTTATCACGGCCGCCTGGTACTCCTCGGCCGGGGACGAACTTCTCGTTTATCCGCACGATGATGGCGTGATAGACGTAATTCTTTTCCTTCAGCAGCTCTGTTATATTCAGCCCCTGCCGCCAGGGATGCTCCGTTCCGTTTACTTTGATCATATTTCCTCACTCCTTTACATTTCCCTCTCCCATTGGGGGAAGATTCAAGGGAGGGGTCGATCCGCGGATCCGGCCCCAGCAGTATCTCCAGCGCCTGGTTGGCCTGCATGCAGGCGGCCATCCCCACCCGGGGGGCCATCAGCCCGAAGCCCGGCCCGGCCTCGCTCCGCTCGTCCCCGCAGATATGCAGCATCCCGGTCTTCCTGGTCTTCATCAATCGTTGGCCCCGTAACCGACCATGCCGCTGCCGACCACGATGGGCGTCTTGGGCAGCTTGGCCAGCACCGTCTCCACCAGCATCTGTTTCTGGTCCGCCATGTCAAAGGCCTCGATGATGACGTCGCACTTGCCGAACAGGGATTCCACGTTCTCCGGCACTATCCGCAGGTGGTGGGATTCCACCTTGGTGAAGGGGTTGGCCTTCTTGATTATCTCCTTCAGGGCCTCCACCTTGGGCAGGCCGATATGCGAGACGAAATACTGCTGGCGGTTCAGGTTGGAACAGCGCCGGCACGCGCCTGGTGGAGGTCGGCACCACCAACCGCACGCATCCGCGCGACTACGCGCAGGCGATCGGCGCCGACACCGCGCTGGTGTTGAAGGTGCACACCTCGAACTATCGCATCGAGGGCTTCACCGCCGAGGTGCCGCCGCGCGATCTGGCCGCCATCGCGCATGCGCACGGGCTGCCGATGCTGGACGATCTCGGCTCCGGCACGCTGCTGGCGCTGGAGCGCTGGGGCTTGCCGAAGGAGCGCACGGTGGCCGAGGCGGTGCGCGACGGCGCCGACCTGGTAACGCTTCTCCGGCGACAAGCTGCTGGGCGGGCCGCAGGCGGGCTTCATCGTCGGCCGTGCGGATCTGGTGGCGCGCTGCGCCGAAGCATCCGCTGAAGCGGGCGCTGCGGCTGGACAAGCTGCGGCTGGCGGCGCTGGAGGCAACGTTGCGGCTGTATCGCGACCCCGATCGGCTGGCGGAACGGTTGCCCACGCTGCGCCTGCTGACCCGCCCCGCGGCGCAGATCCGCGCGCTGGCGGCAACGCTGGTCGCGCCGATGGCGGCCTGGGCCGGGCCGGAGTGGCGCGTGGAGGTCGTCGCCTGCCGCAGTCAGATCGGCTCCGGTGCGCTGCCGGTGGAGACGCTGGAAAGTGCCGGTCTGGCACTGCATCCGCTGGGCGGCGCCCAAGGCCGCGCGCTGGCCGGGATGGCGGCGCGGCTGCGCGCGCTGTCGCCGCCGGTGATCGGCGCGGTGAAGGACGACGCGCTGCGCCTCGATCTGCGCTGCCTGGAGGACCCGGCCCCGCTGCTGGCGG
>CAWEBD010000180.1:0-3433 GCA_963806435.1 uncultured Bacteroidota bacterium | reverse complement strand
GGAAATTTAACCTTAAAGATTCCTGGATTGGAAGACTGAGCACAACCCGGGATTATGTCTCCCGGGTTGCGCAAGTCATTATATCAGAGGGACAAACCTAAAACTCAGAAAGCCGTGGAGCTCACCAGGAAGGCATTCCCGTATAGTTGTCCGTCGTTGTGATTGGGAGTGGCATCATGTATCACGACCGAGCCGGCGGGTTCGTCGAAGTTGTAATACGCCACCAGCCCCGGTTCGGTGCCGGTTAGCTCTCTATTCATGTTCTGAGATATCTGTGACTGAGAGCGGGCAACATTCCATATTCGAACTTCGTCTATCTCGCCCTTGAAATATTCCGTATAAAGTGTGTCTACGCGCGCGCCGATCCGCAATGGAAGTGAACCTGTTGTAATATGTCCCGTCCCGGTGCCGTGGTAGACGAGCTGGGAGCCGTAATATACTCTAATGCCGGTTGATACCGAGTATGTGACCGCTAGGTGCGTCCATTGATCCGCGGGCACGGGGTCGTAAACCATCAGTCGTCCCCAGTAGTCCGGGGCAGTTGGATCTAGGGTAGTTCCCAGGAGGATTACGCCGGGATTCAGTCCCCGGGCAAAATCAAGGAGGTAGCTGTAAGTCCCTTTCGCGATGACAGTGTTGTAGTACTGGTCTGCCGGCTTGACCCAGGCCTCCAGCGTTATCGCCGTATCCGGAGACGACAGCGATGGAGAATTCGGAACTTCCATATAGCCCGTTTCCCCGTCGAGACTCAACGCGTTTCCTGCCTGCCCTGTTCCCCAGGTAACCGTGACAGCAATTCCGCCGGTCACGGGGTTGAGAACTAAATTGACAGGAGTTATTTGCCCTCCGACGACGTCGACGCTGGTTCCGCCTGAATACTTCAACGAATCCATGCTATCGTAGGCGTTCACCTGAAGGTACCAGGTTCCGGCCGCGACCTCATCAAATTCGCATCGCGCCGAATCGTTGGAAATAATGAACTGGCTGGTGAGAGTATCGTATCCCTGCCGCGAGAGAGTGCCGACGACGCTCGCTACGTCGGGAGGTGCGCCCTTCATGGAGAGTTCTATCTTGACATTCGATGAAGTCAGCTGTGATGCCGGCTCGACAAGGTTTGCCTTATTGCATGAGATGGCCGAGAAAGCCAAAATCGGCAGAAGTACGAGGAATACGCGTTTCATCACATCCTCCGATGTTTACCCTTTGGGTCAATACTAATAACGAGGTGCAAAATTGTCAAGCCGGAGGTTGCATCCCGTCAGAATTCCGTCAGATTCTCTTTTCCCTGTAAAACCCGATCAAATCCGTGTTGGCCGGCTTATATCCAAGCTGACGTTGCATAGCCACAATCTGTCCGCGATGATATGTGAAATGATTGAATAGCTGGCTGAACGCCCATATTCTCGGCTGGCGATACTTGTTCCCTTTTGAATCCTGGTACTCAAACTCGGACAGAAGATCGCCGTCCGAGTAATCCGAGATCAGCATCGAGAGTTTCTTGTCGAGCTCGTCCCATTTTGCTTTCAGATCGCCGAGACTTTTTACTTCTTCACTGTTGATCGTTATCAGCTCTTCCCCGCGGAGTCTGCTCGTCCAAATGTTCTCCGCGTTTACCATATGGAGAAGCGTGCCGAGAATCCCGCCGTGGCTTGAGTGGAGGTCCTTGCCTATGTCTTCATGCTTCATAGCCTGGAGCGAAGTCATAAGCCTTGTCTTTGCCCACTGGTTGTATTCGAACAGGTCGAGTATGTCGGTCTTCGTCATGGAGCGCCTCCCGGGATTTGATAAATGGATTTTCTAATTCGAACGATTCGAGAAGGTGATTAGTTGCAGTCCCCTTGAGGAATTTCAGCCCCGTAGCCATCCGCAGCGCGACAAGCGGGGGTGTGGATACCCCCGATTACCTTTCGCGCGAAATTACGCCGCCTGAGCCGGAGGATTGCTCAGCTTGTTTACGTGCTTGGTCAGTTTCGACTTCTGGTTCGCGGCCTTGTTCTTGTGGATGATTCCCTTGGAGGCGAGCTTATCGAGCGTGGACACAGCTTCCTTCAGGGCAACTGCGGCTTTTTCCTTGTCCTGCTCGCTGCGTGCCTTTTTCAAAACTGTCTTCATCGCGGACTTTAGTTCCTTATTGGCGGCCCGGCGTCCGGTGCTCTGGCGCGCCCTTTTCTCGGCAGACTTATGTTGTGCCATCGATCTTCCTTTCGTTTATTTCAAATAATACTTCAAGGGGTTCGGCTGCAGTTTGCATTCTTCCGCAACCCTTACATACTCAATTTTCTTTTCGTCCCTCAGCTTATAAAGGATCGGGACAAGCCTGTCGCGCAATTCGACCGGCGTCATTGGATTTATGTAAATGCTCGTCCCGCCCTCGAATCCCGCGGGGACGTTGATACGCCATTTGATGAGGATACGCCAGGGCATCTTGTACACCGAGTCTATCGGCGTGTAGTACCATTCCTCGTTGCAGGAGATGAGCGGTCCCGTCGCGGCGTGCATCGCGTGGACAAGATTGCTCATGCCGCGGATTTCTTCCTCGGTTTGCTCTTGGGGACGCGCCGCCTGTGACTTTGAAAAAATCTCTATGGTCGGGAAACGGTGCCCGATCCCGACGAATGCTATCGCGTATTCGTTCTCGGCGAAGACGAGATTGTGATGACCGGCGAAGTTGGGGCCGAACTCGTTGAAGAAGTTCGGGTCCTCTCTCACCATCCTGGTCTGGTCATTGATCGACGCGCCCCATTCGTCGAGGGCGACAAGCTGCTTGTGCAGGTGGTCCACGGATGCGCCGGCGGGGCTCAGCCAGTTTTGGAATATGCTGATATAACGTGCGTACCTGTTGGTCCCAAAAATATCGACCATCGAGTCGATCGTGAAACGCATGTACCGGTAATGCTCCTCGGTGCTGAGGTCACCTGACGACATCAGCTGGTTGTCGTACACGGCGTCCGGCCTGAAGTGCCTGTGCGCTATTATTATCTCGTGGCTCCCGCCGAAGAACGAGTCGGCAAGATGGAGCTTCTCTTCCAGAGGCGCTTTCTCGATATCGTCGAATGACCTGCCGAGGCGGTTCATCTTGAAATTGATTATATCGATTATGTGCCTCAGCCCGACTGGGTTGCTGAGGTAGCTCTCGCGCCATTGCAGCTGCTTCGGGCTCAGCTTGTAGCCGTAGTTCTTTCTCCAGTAATCCAGCGTGACGATCTCGAAGAGGTTGGGTACGCGCCTGAATGCCGGTTCGGTCTCCGCGTACTTGTCGGGAGCGAGATATTCCAACTTGTTGTAGGTGCTTCCCTGCCTGACCAACCTCGCCTTCTCCGGCGGAGTCTCGAATGACCGCGTTTCGCAGAAGGAGCAATAGTCCTCCTTCTCCTTGATCTCGATCTTCTTCGGATGGATGGTCTGGCTCGTCGAGACCGGCTTACTGCTTCGC
>CAWEBD010000179.1:0-5533 GCA_963806435.1 uncultured Bacteroidota bacterium | reverse complement strand
GTCGCGTTACCAGAACATCGACCTGGTAATTGTGCGCGAGAACACGGAAGAATTCTACAGCGGGATCGAGCATTACGTGGACGCCAAGAGAAGCGCGGCGGAGACCATCGGAATTGTCACGCGCACCGGATCGGAAAGAATAATCCGATTTGCCTTCGAGTACGCCAGGAGCCACGGCAGAAAGAAAGTGACCGTAGTGCACAAGGCGAACATACTGAAGTACACGAGCGGACTTTTCCTCGATGTCGCGAGAGGCATGGCGAAGGAATATCCCGACATCGAGATGAACGAGCGAATCATAGACAACATGGCGATGCAGATGGTCATAAACCCGTACCAGTTCGACGTCATCGTGACAACGAATTTGTTCGGGGATATTCTCTCCGACCTTGCTTCCGGCCTCGTCGGCGGGCTCGGCATGGCGCCGGGGGCAAACCTCGGATACAATACCGCAATATTCGAGGCCGTGCATGGAAGCGCCCCGGATATCGCCGGCAAGAAAATCGCCAACCCCTCGGCTATTATCCTCGCGTCGGCAATGATGCTTGAGCATCTGGGCGAACCGGATGCCGCCAGGCGGATTGAAAATGCCGTCGCCGCCGTTGTCAAAGATGGCAGGAAGGTAACCAAAGACCTCAACCCCGACCATTTCGTCACCACCGATGAAATGGCCGATGCCATAGCAGAGAAACTCTAAAAGAACCAGGCTCCGCCCGTTCCGCGGGCAGCCATAAAAAACGGAGGAAATTATGAAGACAAAATCCGGGAAAACGCGCGTATTCAAGAACGGGCTGGAAATCAGATGGCTCGGACACTCGGCGTTCAGAATAAAAACCCCCGGCGACAAAATTATCTACGTGGACCCGTGGCTCGACAACCCAGTCGCTCCTCCGGACGCGAAGCCGGTCGACCGGGCCGACCTGATAGTCCTGACGCACGGGCACTTCGACCATGTCGGGAACACGCTGGAACTCGCCTCCCAGCTGAACTCCAGGGTCGTCTGCAATTTCGAGATATCCGTGTTTCTGAAAGGCAAAGGCCTGCCGGACGACAGAGTGATCGGCATGAACACGTCGGGATCCATCACGCTCGACGGGATCACTTTTACCATGGTTCACGCGGTCCACAGCAGCGGTATCTCAGACGGAGACAAAATCGTCGACGGCGGGACGGCCGCCGGATTCATCATGAAACTGGAGGACGGCTACACCATCTACCATACCGGCGACACAGGGCTCTTCACTGACATGAAGACAATCGCCCGGCTTTACAAACCGCAGGTCGTCATGATGTGCATCGGCGGCTTCTATACAATGAGCCCGCTGGAAGCAGCGGAGGCAATCAAGCTCATGAAGCCGAAGATGGTCATCCCGATGCACTACGGTACATTCCCGGCCCTGAGCGGCAGCCCCGAGGCCCTGAAAAAACTGCTGCCGAAATCTGTCAAGACAAAAATTATGGCGCTTAAGCCAGGAGAAATTTTAGGTTAGTCAATAATGAAACGCACCCCCGTATACATAGTATTACTCACAGTATTCATCGACCTTCTGGGATTCGGGATAATCATTCCGTTACTCCCGTTCTATGCCCAGCATTTTGGGGCGTCACCGACTATAATCGGCCTTCTGACCGCCTCGTACTCACTCATGCAGTTCCTGTTCGTTCCATTCTGGGGGCGGCTGTCCGACAGAATCGGCAGGCGCCCCATTATACTCATGAGCGTGTTCGGCTCGTTCATATCCTATTTCATATTCGGATTAGCGGGTTCGCTCACGGTCCTCTTTATATCCCGCATGCTCGCCGGGTTCATGGGAGCGAACATCTCGACCGCAAACGCTTACATCGCCGACTCGACGTCGTTCGAGGAGCGCGCGAAATACATGGGGATGATCGGCGCCGCGTTCGGAGTGGGCTTCATGCTCGGGCCGTTTATCGGCGGCATCATGAGCAAGATCAGCTACGGAGCTCCGGGCTTCCTGGCGTCCGGGCTTTCGCTCATCAATGTGATCCTGGCGTACTACATGCTCCCAGAATCGGTGAAGGGCAAATCGCAGGTTGTCAGAAGGGTCAGCTTCTTCAACTTCTCCGCCATACGCGAGGCGTTCAGGACGCCGGGAATCGCCAACCTTGTCATGGTGTACTTCTTCTACACGGTCGCCTTCTCCAATCTCTACGTCGCTTTCCCTCTTTTCACGGGAGAAGTCTTCAATTACGGTGCGGAAGCCAACGGGTACCTCTTCGCATTTATCGGCCTTATCGGAATATTGATACAGGGAGGCGCTACCGGGAGGCTCGTGAAGAAGTTCGGGGAGAGAGCGCTGATGATTGCCGGGGTGCTATTCCTTTTGGTCGGCCTTACTTTCGTCCCTGCGATTCACACGCTCGGCCCCCTGTTGGTATTGATAACGCTTCTGGCCGTGGGAAGCGCGCTCGTCACGCCGTCCCTGACAAGCCTGTTGACGAAACATTCCGACGAAGGACAACACGGAAGCGTGCTCGGAGTCTCGTCATCCTTCTCGAGCCTCGCAAGAGTCATCGGTCCTTTCTGGGGAGGATTCATCATCGGCACCGTCGGGATCGCGTGGCCCTTTTACACCGGGAGCATAATGCTTCTCGCGGCGCTCGTTCTCGCGTTCAGGGTACCGAAAGTCGGCAAGCCAATTCCCTCAGGCGGCAGTGTCGGCGTCTGAGTAGTTTGCTTTTTGTTGTTTCTTTTTGAATTTTTAGGCGTATGAAGCAAAACAAGAAACGTCCCGCAAAACAATTGAAGGAAAGAGAGTCTCAAAACGCGCCGCGGAAACACCCGCGCGATAAAGAGACACACGGCGGAGTCGATAAGCGAGAGCTCGCATTTGAAATTGAAGTCGGCATTTACGAAGTCGACAAGATATTCGAGGGACAAGGCGACAAGCTGAAAGACTCTTACGTCATCGACTCGCTCACAAGCTTCGTGAAAGTCATAAAGGACAACACCTTCGCGGTCTACGCCGACAAACTTAAGGAAGGTTCGGACGACGAGTCCGATATGATGCACATAAACATAGTGAACCGGATCAGCGCCGCCTGCGAAGAACTTGAACTTCAGGTGAGCGACGGCGAGCTGATCGATCTCGTGAAGCAGGTGCTGGCACAGGTGAAGAAAGTCAGCTCGCCGAAATCGACGCGGGCATATCTTGACCCGCTGACGAAACGGCTCAAGGAGATGGGTTTCAAATCGGAATTCCTCACGGAGACGGATGTGGACGGCGAAACCATCAGGCTCGAAGACATTGAGAACATAGATGACCTCGGTTTAGACGAAGACGACGATCTCGATCTGGACACTTTCCGGCCGAAGTATTGAAGCACGGCTTTCATCCTCCCTTTTGACCTGTCCGTTCAATTCGGCGACCGATTTTTCAAATACAATACACTCAAGGGAAAAATCCTAAACTCTAAATTCGAAACAATATCAAAATCCAAATTACCGAATTGCCTATTGCAGCAAGTATTCCGGAACCTGGTTCTTTCATGAACAGAATTTGTTTAGGATTTCGATCTTAGAATTCAGAGTTTTATAGCGTCTTTCATTTCATAAAAATCATTCAGGTGGACTAGATAATGGGTTTCAACTGCGGCATCATAGGGCTTCCAAACGTAGGCAAATCGACAATATTCAACGCTCTGACGGCAGCAGGCATCGCCGCGGAGAATTACCCCTTCTGCACTATAGAACCGAATGTCGGCATAGTCCCCGTACCTGACGGGCGCCTCGACAAACTGGCCGCACTCTATGCCACGCAGAAGATCATCCCGACCACGATTGAGTTTGTCGACATCGCCGGCCTGGTCAGGGGCGCCAGTAAAGGCGAAGGACTCGGCAACCAGTTCCTGGGACACATACGCGAGGTCGACGCCGTCGCTCATGTCGTAAGATGCTTCGACGATCCAAACGTCGTACACGTCGACGGGGCGGTCGATCCGAAGAGCGACATCGAGGTCGTCGAGACCGAGCTCATTATAAAAGACCTCGACACGCTCCAGCGCAAAATCAAAGAAGCCGAAGGAAGGGCGAGATCGGGCGACAAGAAGGTCAAGGAAGAGTACGATGTTTACGTCCGGCTCGACGAGCACCTGAATTCCGGAAGGCTTGCCAAGTATATGACCTATGAAGACGAGCTCCACCGCGAATATGTCCGACAGCTCCATCTCCTTACCGACAAACCGGTCATGTATATCGCGAACGTCGACGAATCCAACGTGAAGACCGGGAATAAATACGTCGAAGCTGTGAAGGAAATCGCGGCCCGCGAGGGAGCGAGAGTCGTGATGGTCTCGGGAAAAATCGAGGCGGAGCTTTCCCAGCTTGCGAACGATGAAAGGACGGCTTTCCTTTCGGATTTGGGCTTAACTGAGTCGGGACTCGAGCGGGTCATCAGGGAGGGATACTCTCTCCTGGACCTTGTTACCTTCTTCACGGCGGGTCCAAAGGAAGTTCACGCGTGGACAGTTGCAGCAAACACCCCGGCACCCCGCGCCTCCGCCCGGATACACTCCGATTTCGAAAAGGGCTTTATACGGATGGAAGTGATTAAATACGATGACCTGATGCGGCTCGGATCCGAACAGGGCGTCAAGGACGCAGGACTCCTCCATGTCGAAGGAAAGGATTACCTCGTCAGGGATGGCGACATTGTCGTTGTAAGATTTACCGCTTGATCGGCTGAGGAGGTCGCGTCAGAATCCTCCCGGAAGAGGCCGCCGCAGATTCAGTAACTTCAATGAGGATCAGATGAGAAGAACTTTTGCAGTATTGCTTTCCGTGCCACTCCTGTTCGCGACTTCGTTTTCCCAATCGAGAATACACGCCGTGAGTTTCTATTCCCCCAGCGTTCGCGACACGATGCACGCCGTGATCCTCCTGCCGACGGAATACGACCACAACCGCGCCTATCCCGTCCTCTTTCTTCTTCACGGTTACGGCGGAGATCAAACAGATTGGACCGAGAGGACCGACCTTGTCAGTTACACGGCCGGGCTGGGCATGATAATAGTGATGCCTGAAGCAAGAAATTCCTGGTACGTGGATTCGGATTCCAACCCGCGAGCGCGATACGAAGATTACATAATTCATGATCTCCCGGACTTCGTGAACTCGATCTATCCAATCGACACGACAAAAGAGGCTATCGCGGGCTTATCTATGGGAGGCTACGGAGCGCTCGAACTGGCCCTCCGCTTTCCGGCGAAATTCCGGTTTGCCGGCGACCTAAGCGGCGCCATCATCGTCCCCGGAGTCGTGGATTCGGTCCTCGCTCATCCGAATGAGGAGGCGCCCGATTCACAGAGTCCGATTTTACCCAGCATCTTTAAGGCTTTCGGCGAGAAGAATAAACAATTCCGGGAAAACCACGACGTTTTCTTCCTGCTCCGGCGCGACCGCAATATGGATCTCCCGTATTTCTTCTTCGCGGTGGGGATACAAGACGGCTACCGCAGTTTCCTTCCGGCAACGAGGCATTTCACGGAAATGCTCCGCGATGGCGATTTGGCG
>CAWEBD010000178.1:0-6763 GCA_963806435.1 uncultured Bacteroidota bacterium | reverse complement strand
ATAGCCGGGCTTATGACCAGGACAAATACCGTCGGTTTCATCGGAGGAATGGAATCCCCGCTTATCAGGAAATTCCAGGCGGGTTACCAGGCCGGCGTGAAGTATGTGAACCCGAAGTGCAGAGTCCTTGTAGCCTACGCCGGCGTCACCGGAGAAGCCTTCAAGAATCCTGCGAAAGGAAAAGAGCTCGCGCTCAGCCAGTATTCACAGGGCGCCGACATAATCTACCACGCCTCCGGTGTAACGGGACTCGGAGTCTTCGAGGCGGCGCGTGAAATGAAGAAGTATGCCATCGGCGTGGATATGGATCAGTGGAACGAAGCGCCCGGCTACGTCCTCACGAGCATGGTTAAGAAAGGCGACGTGGCGGTTTACGATATCATCAGGGATTGGAAGGATGGCAAGTTCAAAGGCGGAACCGCGGATATTTTCGGCCTCAGGGACAACGGCGTCGATTTTGTATACGACAAAAACAATAAGCCGCTGATCCCCGAAGCTGTTTACAAAAGAGTCGAGGGCCTTCGCCAGGACATCATTACTGGCAAAATAAAGGTCCCGACTCAATGACATTTCACAAGCGAGGCCATAATCCCGAGAATGAGTTCACGGACCGAAGATGCATTCACTTTTGACCTTTGACCCTTGACCTTTGAATTTGTAAGATGACCTACGCGATAGAACTCCTCAACATCACGAAGCGCTTCGCGCGGACAGTGGCTAACGACAACGTCACCCTTCGGATTCAGTCCGGTTCGATCCACGCCCTCGTGGGCGAGAACGGCGCCGGCAAGACCACCCTCATGGAAACGCTGTACGGACTCTACCAGCCCGATGCCGGCGAGATCAGGATACATGAGAAGAAAGTCCAGATCAAATCACCTCACGATTCCATCACACTCGGCATCGGAATGGTCCATCAACATTTCATGCTTGTTCCCCCGCTCACAGTTCTCGAGAACATCATACTCGGTGCCGAGACGACCAACCATACAATTCTCGACCTCAGGAAGTCGACGGCCGAGATATCCGAGCTTGCAAGCAGGTTCTCGCTCAGCGTCCCGCTCAGCGAGAAGGTCGAGAACATCGGTGTCGGTATCCAGCAAAGAGTCGAGATCCTCAAGGCAATCTACCGGAAGGCAGACATTCTTGTGCTCGACGAGCCGACCGCGGTTCTGACGCCGCAGGAATCGGTCCAGCTTTTCAAAATACTTTCCGAACTGAAGGAGGAAGGTAAGACGATCGTCCTGATCACTCACAAACTGAACGAGGTCATGGCGATCAGCGACCGCGTTTCGGTGATGCGGAAAGGAAAGATCGTCGGAGAGGTCGAGACCGCAAAAACGAGCCCGCAGGACCTGGCGCAAATGATGGTCGGGCGGCCTGTGCTCCTTCGCGTTGAGAAGGGCGAAAAGAAACCGGGCGACCCTATCTTGATAGTCAACGACATATCATATGTCGATAGGCGTGGAATCAGCACGCTAAGGAATCTTTCACTGGAGGTAGCCTCCGGAGAGATACTCGGAATAGCCGGCGTCGAGGGGAACGGACAATCCCAGCTCGTCGAATGCATCGCCGGATTGCTCAAGCCGACTTCAGGTTCCATCACGATCGACGGAATCCAGATCGTAGGTCTCACGGCACGCGAGGTTTTCGCGCGCGGGCTCGCGCACGTCCCGGAGGACAGAATAAAGCGCGGGCTCGTGATCGACATGAACATCAAGGAGAACATGATACTCGGGATGCAAGCGCAGCCCCGGTTTAGCTCACGCCTTTCCATGAACCGGAAGGCGATAGCCGAAAATGCGCAGCTCAATATCGTGAAATACGACGTCCGCCCGGCCGATGCGGACGCGCTCGCCCGCGGGCTTTCCGGCGGGAACCAGCAAAAGGTGATAATAGCCAGGGAGCTTTCCAGAAACGCACAGGTGATCGTCGCCAGCCAGCCGACCCGCGGCGTCGATATCGGCGGCATCGAGTTCATACACCGCACCCTCGTGCAGGCTCGTGACGCCGGAAAGGCGGTGCTCCTCGTGTCGGCCGACCTCAACGAAATACTCAGCCTCTCCGACCGCATCGCCGTAATGTACGGCGGACAGATCGCCAGGGTGTTCCCCGACAACAAAGTCGAGGAAAGCGAGCTGGGGCTCTATATGACCGGCTCAAAAGGCAGCCCCGAACAAAAGGCCAACTGACATTATGGCGACAAAGAAGCACTGGCTCGAACACCCCGCGACACAGAACTTCCTGATACCGATTCTCGCCGTGATCCTCTCGTTCGCGGTCGGGGCGATTTTCATACTGATCGTGGGACAGAACCCCTTCGAAGTCTACTCCGTCCTCTTCTCCCAAACGTTGGGGACATCTTACGGAATAGGACAGCTACTGTTCAAGACTACCCCGCTGATCTTCGCGGGACTTTCTGTGGCGCTTTGCTTCCGGGCCGGACTCTTCAACATCGGCGCCGAAGGACAGCTTCAGATAGGCGCCTTCGCTACTGCGCTGGTGGGAATGTACACACTCGGTGTTCCTGCCTTTCTGGAGATTCCCCTCCTGATCCTCGCCGGAATGGTCGGCGGCGGAATATGGGGCTTCATACCGGGATACCTTAAGGCAAAGACCGGCGCGCACGAGGTGATCAACACCATCATGCTCAACTTCGTCGCGGCTGCGCTCGTCAGCTATTTTGTGACCAACCTGTATAACGTTCCCGCGACGGTCCACACGCCGCCGATAGCGCCGACAGGCAGGCTCCCGCGCTTCGACACAATCTTCTCAGGGTTCGAAGGCTCGCCCGTTAATTTCTCTCTTGTCATCGCCCTGCTCGCTGCTCTATTCGTCTGGTATTATATCGACAGGACACGTTACGGTTACGAGCTCCGCGTGGTCGGGTTGAATTCAAAGGCTGCCGAGTACGGCGGGATCAGCGTTTCCAAGAATATCACCCTGAGCATGACCATCGGGGGCGCGATAGCCGGGCTCGTCGGGACGAATTTCGTTATGGGCTACAAGTATTATTTCGAGGAGGGCTTTTCGACCGGGACGGGTTTCATGGGAATCGCGGTCGCGCTTCTCGGCAACAACAACCCGTTCGGAGTCATACTCGCCGCGCTGCTCTTCGGTATGCTCGAATATGGCGGCCTGGTGATAAACACCATGGTGCCGAAGGAACTCGTAAGCATACTTCAGGCGATAGTCATTATATTCGTGATTTCGTCCAACAAGATCTTCAGGAGAATACTGGTGAACTTCCTGAAGAAGAGGACATTGAGTTTAAATGATTAGCCAGATATTCTCTCTCGCCTTCCTGGCGCAGACAATAAGGATAACGGTTCCATACTCGCTGGCGTCGCTCGGCGGTGTATACAGCGAGAGAGGCGGAGTGGTGAACATCGCCCTCGAAGGGATCATACTCAACGGCGCCTTCTGCGCGACGGTTGGAACGTACTACACCGGTAGTCCTCTTTTCGGCGTCGTCTGCGGTATCGCGGGCGGACTCCTGACCGCACTCATACACGCGGTCATCTCGATACACATAAAGGCGGACCAGATCATCTCTGGTATCGCCATCAACCTGTTTGCCGTCGGAATAACGAAGTTTGTCCTCGAGATACTTTTCCACAGCTCCAGCAATTCCGACCGGATCGCCGGTCTCCCCCATATCCAGCTCGGCTTCATCGAGAACCAGCCCGACGTGGCAAGGCTACTCGGAAACCCGCTGGTGCTCTTGACAATATTCATCATCATAGCGAGCCAGTTCATAATTTTCAAAACACGTTTCGGTTTGCGGCTCCGGTCGGTGGGTGAAAACCCCGAGGCTGCCGACACAGTGGGCATCAGTGTCACTCTGTACAGGTACGCCGGCGTTCTCATAAGCGGCGCGCTTGCGGGGCTCGCCGGTGCGTGGCTCGCGTTCGACCAGCATTCGTTCACGGACGGGATGTCGGCGGGACGCGGCTATATCGCGCTTGCCGCAATGATTGTAGGAAAATGGAATCCGCTCGGCGCCGCGGCGGCATGCTTGCTGTTCGGTTTCGCCGAGAGCCTGCAGATACAGCTGCAAGGCGCCGGCCTGCCGACGCAGTTCATCCAGATGATTCCTTACGTCGCCACGATCATCGTCCTGGCCGGGTTTATCGGCAAGGCGGTCGCGCCGGGAGCTGACGGCATTCCATACGAGAAAGAAAAGTGACAAAACTGAGGAAGCATCGGAGTAGTGGAGCAATGGCATCCTGGAAGAACGGAATGATGGAATTATGGAACAATGCAATCATGGAATACTGGAACAATCAAATGGTTTTATTTCGGAGAAATGGCTACACCAACCCTAGAGCCTTCTCCCCCTCGATGGGGAAGAATTGAAGAGAGGGTGAGGATTCGGCCTCTATGACTTCCCAACCATTTCAGAAACCCTCCGACTTCATCGCCGACTATTTCGGCAATCTTCATCATGACATCGCGATTGTCCTCGGGAGCGGTCTCGGCGGATTCACGAAACACCTGACGCGTAAGAAGGTCCTCCCCACAGCCAACATTCCGGAATATCCGGTCTCCACTGTAGTCGGGCACAGCGGCGAGATCGTCAGCGCAATGGTCGGAAGCAAGCGGGTACTCGTCTTCGGCGGGAGGGTTCACTACTACGAGAATGCGTCTACGGTGAATGGCGCGGTGACAGCCATTGTATCCCACGCGCTCGGGATCAAGAAGATCCTCCTCACGAACGCGGCAGGCATACTGAATGAAGCTTTCTACCCCGGCGACCTCATGGTAATCGAGGACCAGATCAATCTCACATTCAGAAATGTCCTGAAGGACCTGAATTACCCCATCTCAAACATGCACCCCATTTACAGCAGAGAGATCGCGCGCCTCGCTTATGCTGCCGGAGAGAAGTCAGGCGTCAGCCTTAAAGGCGGAGTCTATGTCGGCCTTACCGGGCCGTCGTATGAGACACCTGCCGAAGTGCGAGTCTACAGGAACCTCGGGGGAGACGCGGTCGGGATGTCGACCGTGCAGGAAGCGATTTACGCGCGCGCCGCCGGAATGGATGTCCTCGGCGTTAGCTGCCTGACAAATTACAGCACGGGACTGACTGCCGAGATACTCTCGCACGAGGAAGTGACTGCCATCGGCGCGAAAGTCGACGAGAAGTTCTCGAGGCTTTTGACAACGCTCATCGGCATGATTTAACACTCGTCCATACCCCTCCGGAGAACAAATTATTTCACGGAGTTCCACCGATGCCGCGGAGCGGCACCCCGCAACATTTGTATGTTCGTGAACGATTGAACGGGGGAAAAGACAGGGAGACACCTGATCAATCTTCCTCTGTGCCGCCCCCCCGCTCATTAATACAAAAATAGAGTATGCGGGGTGGAGGCCGTTGCCCAACAAACACTACACGTGTCATTTCGATCCCGACCTTGTCGGGAGGGAAATCTTGCATGGAAGCTCTCAAATGCTGGCTACAGGTAATCCGCTGAAGATTCCTCCGCTCCCCCGACTCAAGTGAATTGAGTCGGGGTCGGTCGGAATGACATTTGACACTTCCGCAACAGGTACGGTGCCGCAAAGCGGCATCCGTGTCACGCTGTGTAACGTTTTCTCCCGTGGGCAAGAGACCATTTCAGACTATTCCCCTTAGCGCTATCCCGGCGATTTCCTCACATTCAACGGTTGCCTTCGTATAGCCTCTTTCAGAGACATTAATCATCGCCAGCCCCAGATCCACAAGCGTGCAGACGTGCTTTCTGGCGACCACCTTCAATACCGGATAAAACCAACCGATGACGATCGATATTTTGAAAGCATTCTTCAGACCCTTCGTCGGCCTGATATATCCCGGCCTGAAATTACAGACTGCCTTAAACGCCAGCTTCGTCAAGTCATTCTCGGTCTTCCCTTTCACCCTTTGCCACATGATCCGACCATTCGCATTCGTACCCGCCCCGGAAACGTAGCAGAAAGTCATGTCCGGATTCAGCCTCGACAGCGTCTTCGCCGCCGCCATCGTCAGATCGTAGGTCACACGAGCATAATCCTTTTCATTCATTCCAACGGACGAAACCCCGAGGCAGAAGAAGCATGCGTTGTACCCCTCAAGCCGATTCTCAATGGATGAGTAATCGAGGAAGTCTTCGTGGACGATCTCCGTCAGCTTCCTATGACTCACCCCGCAGGGTTTGCGGCCGATGACGAGCACCGACTTCACGACCGGATGCTTCAGCGCTTCGTGGAGCACTCCTTCCCCGACCATTCCTGTGGCTCCGAATACGATAGCTTTGATTTCCACGCTTCCTCCTCTTCAGCAAATGACAACATACAGGCAAACCGGCGCGTTCCTCCGAAAGCAGGTTCGCAAAGGGTGAATTCAAAAACGAGACTTGTCAAGTTTCACTTTTGGTAAGCGCCTCCGACCAGACCGTAACCAAACTCATAGATTGACGTCCCCAATGCGACTGCATAAACCAACGGATGAGTCCCTCGGACAATCCACGAAGAATCTTCCTCACATTGCTGTTCACGATGTCCGGCAAAAGCCACACGCACGACATCGTTCACTCCAGACGACAGTGGTGGGAAGAGGGCTTGCATTCCGGCGGATCCTACTCCGCCGGTGACGGCACCAACAGGCTTGCACCGGGCGACTACACTAAGCCATTTAATCTTCACGGAGCCGCACCATCTCCTTTCGGAATCCCGGTATAACCTCACGTCCCCGTATGTCGCGTAGTGTCCCTTCATGCGCATATAGCCGGCATACATA
>CAWEBD010000177.1:0-10880 GCA_963806435.1 uncultured Bacteroidota bacterium | reverse complement strand
GGAGCTGCCGGTTCCACGCGAACACGAGGCCGATGAGCGCGCAGAAGATCGCCACGGAGATCCAGAAGGCGGGGTACTCGTCGAGATGGAGCGCGAGTCGCCCCCGAACCATTTCTTGCGCACGCGTTCGAGGATCTCCTCCGGGACGGCGGCCAGGGCCTTGTCGAGGATGGAGGCGAGCAGGGGCTCGTCCCTGCGCACCGCGAAGCGGATCCGGTACTCGTGCCCCGTGTCGCCCGCCGACCGGAGGTTGGCGATCCCCGAATTCCAGAGGGCCCAGGAGACCGTGGTGAGGTCGGTGGCGGCGTAGTCCCCGTCGCCGAGGGCGAGCCGCGTGAGCCCTTCGAGGTCGGAGGAGCATTCGACGAGGGCGATGCCGGGATAGCGCTCGAGGAGCCATTGCTCCAGCGCGAACCCGCGGGTGACGAACACCTTCTTGCCCTCGAGCGAAGCCGGCCCCGTCACCGGCGCCGAGAGACGCCGCCCCATGAAGACGGTCTTCACCGGTAGTAGGAAGCCGTGAAGCGGGCGTAGCGCAGGCGGTCGTCCTGCTCGGCCGTGCCGGAGGCGAAGTCGACGTCGCCGCGCTCGAGGCCCGGGAGGACCTCGCTCCAGTCCTTCACGCGCACCGGGTGGCGCTCTTAGTCCGGTCATGGGCAGGATGATCGCGAGGATGTCCGCGGAGATCCCGGCGTGGCGGCCGTTCTCCATGAAGTCGAGGGGGGGGATAGGCGGGATCGTAGGAATAGCGCACGACCGGATGGGCCACGACCCAGGTGCTCTCGGGGGTCAAGGTGTCGAAGAAGCGCCGGGGCGGCTCGGCGGCGGCCCCGGCGAGGCAAGCCGCGCAAGCGAGGGCGGCGAGGAGGGGGCGCAGGCGCCCGTGGAGCGATAATTTCATTCCGTACCCGTCGCCCGCGGCCCCGGGAGGCCCGGCTGCCTTTCCTGTGCCTCCAGTATACGGCATGGACCCGGCAGGGGCAGCAACCGCGCGGAAGCGGCGTCGCGGAAAGCGCCGGCACGGGGACGGAGCCCGAGCCCTCCGCTATCGCCCGCCGGAAAGGACGTCGGCGTCGCGGTGGAGGTAAGCTTGATCGGGGCAACGTAGCGTGCCGACTTCTCGGTTGGTGTGCTGCCATCGAGAGTGTAGCGTATTAAAGCTCCTACAGTCTCGCATTTAATCTTAACATTCACTGTCCCCGGGGAAAACACGAGTGTGTCACGAGGCGCTATTCCCGGTCGCGAAACCGACATCACGCTGCTCGGGTCGATGACGGCAGCCGCGTGTCGGACCTCGAATAATTCCTGACCGCCGGGCTGAACCGTGCAGGAAAATTGAAGGTGGCCAGCGACGTCAGAGCGTCCCGACATCAGCATCCTTCCGTCGCGATAGACCGCGTACATTTTGCCCGGGGAAAGATCCATGACCTCATGAGATACGGCTGCCGGTTGCCGGAGTGCGACCTCCGTCCATCGCCGGTGACGCGACCACTCGAGGATCGAGACTCGAACAGGTTCTTCGTTGATCAACCTGAGAGCTGGGCGTGACCTCCTGTTCCTGAACCAGAGCACACCATCCGCCGTTCTTTTTACCCCGAAATCTTCAAATGACCCTATCGTCAATCCAGCTGTGGTGATATCATTCTCGGCGCCACCCAAAGTTATGCAGTATTCGGAACCCTGGAACTGATAGCGGAGAGTCGTTCCGTAGAGCTCCTTTACGAGATGGGGGTTAAGGTAGAGTCTGTTATACTGCGGCTGGATCCCGTAGATATCGCGGTAGAGCCCGATAATAGCGGACGCGTTTCCGGCGAGTATATCGTCGCCCGCACCCTTTTGAGTTGTTCTCAGATATCTCTGGAATGCCAGCCCATCGTGCTTATACTTTTCGATGAGCAGCTTGATGTACCGCAAAGCAATTTCCGGGTAATCTTCCGCATACGCTCTAACGGCAAGCTCGCCCCATGAAAGAAAGATGTCGCCGTTTTCGTAATTGGGAAATGGATAATTCTGCTCGCCGCCCGCTCCCTGTTCATATGGGAACATGCATATTGGCCAAAAGAAGAGATCTTCCTTTTCCATTTGCTGGTCGATCGCGTGAAGAATAGAAATCTTCCGTCCCGGATCGTCACAAATACCGTAGTCTATAGCCATAAAATTCACCGGCGTCACAAGGTTGTCCCCCCACGCCGACCCATCGGGTTCCGTCCAATGGACGTACCACCGATGTGAAGGGTCCCAGAAACCGCCTTCGGAGATCGGAGCGTTGAACCGGCGTTTCAGTCCGGCGGCAAACCCGCGGTAATGAGCAGCCCTGGTGGTATCCCCCATGAGGTTCTCGAGGCCCGACCACAGCGTTAGTGCGTGATAGAGTTCAGCATTCACAAACGCGTCTTTCCAGGATGCCCAGATCACGTCGAGCCAGTCGCTGCCGCGATGCTCGTTGTGCGTGCGCGGAATTACTTCGATCAACGAGTCATGCTCCAAATCCCGGCGGAGCATATAGTCCAGTGCCCGTTCGCAAGTTTCTTTTTGGGAACGAAGCCACGATAGATCACCGCATTGATTGAAGAGATCGGAGACATTGATGACAAAGTCCGGATTCGAATCCATGAGAAGCCCCCATTGCGCCTCATAGAAGCCGAGGCTGTCCGCGCTGCCCGGGCTCGCATCTTCGTTCGTATAAGCCCACCTGGCTTTGACCCGCCCACCGGGCTCAACCGCGTGGTCGCGGTAGTAATCGAGGCAGGCTTTACAACCGTTCACGTAATTTTCGTCGTCGATACCGATCCCGAATTGGGCGATGTACTGTTCATGAAGACAGATAGGGCCGTAAGGTGTATGCCAGCTGTTCCCACCGTACAGGCGGGAGTCTATTACGCCCATTCGTGCAATCGTATTCAGGATAGACGTTACCGCTTCGCCATCGATGCCACGAAAGCGCCCGCGTCCGAGTGTTTTCTTGTATGAGGGAGCCGAAATCCGCAGGATCTGTCGATACTGTCCGGCCGCATATGTCATTGGCTGCCACACGTCTGTTCCACCCCGGATAAATCTCCTCCGGTGTGTGCCGGCATCATACCGATACGTAAGTTCAGCAGGTGAGCAAGTGAAGGAGCAGCCCAGGACGCGGCCGGCACGGAAGAATTTGATGGCACCGTGACGTGGCCCGGTTTGAGAGCGAAGCTGCAGACACTCGGGCAGATTCGGGTTCCAGAATGTCGCGAGGTCGGTGTGGACGCCGTAGGCGACCGCCGAATCGTTAAATAATCTGAACCATGCAACTCCTCCGTTCCCAAGCAGCGCTCCTTCGAATTCATTGATGCTCCTGATGTTGAGCGTCGGGAACGCATCGTCATCGACGAGAATCGGCTTCGGCAGTTCGCGATCGATCCGCCAGATCACGTCATCTCCGTCGAATGAAAAGGTCCACGACTCCCGAACAAATTCCTCCCTCGTTCCGTACGTGATATCGGTAATGTGGACTACGCTGTCGGATACGTTGACTTTTGGAACGGTCGCAAGTGTCTGTGAAGTCATCCAGGTGGAATCGATTAGAAGTCCCGTAAACCCTCCGGGCGACTTATCGAGGACCAGCCGGTTTCCAATCCAGAGGCTGTCTATAACGCAGCGTTTGTTGTAATCGATCTGAAGCCTGATCTTCTGGTTGGATATCTCCAGGACGCGGCGGTGCGAGTCGTTGCGGATTGTGCCGGCTCCCCACGCCTGGGTAACGGTCAACATGATAACTGCCAGTCCTATGAAGAGCACGCGCGGGGAACGGCCCGCTGCGGCGGAAGAAGTATCATTCATAAGTTTGACGTGCCTCCATATTGTGAACCAATGCTGAGCTAGATGCCTGAATGATCGTAATGCAAGGCCCTCAGTGCGGCCTGGCTTCTTTCTTAAAGAACTGGATTGTCTCAGAGAGGCCCGATAGCAAAGTAAATTCAGGTTTAAAACCCAGGGCTGTCTTCGTCTTCTCAATTGATGCCAGGCTATGCTTGATGTCGCCGGGTCTTTCTTTTTCATGCAGAATCTTACCAGCACTCTTAGTCTCCCTGATTATAATAGCAGCCAACTCGTTTACTGATGTAGCTTCTCCCAGTGCAACGTTGTAGACACCTGTGACATCAGGGTTCGTCGCAGCCAGTACATTTGCGTTGACCACATCTTTCACATAGATGAAATCTCTCGTTTGTTCGCCATCACCATATATGGTAATCGGGTCACCATGAATAGCCTTCTTAATGAATATCGGTACTGCCGCGGCGTATTGGCTTCCCGGATCCTGCCTCGGGCCGAACACGTTAAAATAACGCAATGAACACGACTTGAGTCCGAAGTTCTCCTGATAGGACTGCAGATAGTACTCCCCATCAAGTTTCGTAATACCATATGGAGTCTTCGGCATCGGCACCATGTCAGTGTGTTTCGGAGACTCGGGATTATCACCGTATACGGCCGCACTACTGCTATGCACTATTTTCCTGACCTTGTGTTTCACCGCGGCATCAAGGACGTTTATCAAGCCCATCACATTTATATCCACGCACTCGAGAGGCTTGTTGATGGATTCCGGAACCGAGACCATAGCCGCGAGGTGGTGCACATAAGCCGCCCCTTCCATGATTTCGAACACGGCTTCCCTGTCCGTGATGCTCACATTATGAAAGATGACGCCTTTGATAGCATGAATATTCTCGTAATTGCCGGTCCTCAAATTGTCAATCACGTGGACTTCAGCGTCATGCTCCGACCAATATTCCGCAATGTGGGATCCAATAAAACCGGCGCCACCTGTTACAACGACTCTCAATTCAGACATAGGGATTCACTTTCTCGTTTATACATAAGCAGGAGGATTTGGCCGATTGACGGCACACAAGTCCTCTCCTCAATAATCAGCAAAGTATTTAGGATCAGGCTGTCTCTGATTTGATCCTTTCTGTCCGCACTACTCAGACTCTCAGAATGCGGTGTTAACAAAGTGCTTCTCCAGGTATTCCTTAACGGTCGGTACGTCATTTTTGTCCGTCAGATCCGGCACATGCTCCGAAAGTGGAAAAGCGAACAAACTCTTCGGATACAAACCGATCATCGTCGTTCACGGCATCGGGCAATTCTTTTTCATTCCTCACAGGATTGAAAGGCACCGCTTCAAGGAACGGGTAGATCATGTCGTACTTAAATCCGACAATATTCATACTCACTCCGACGGACACGTTCTTGCCCCTGACTGCCTCCATATTGTGTACCGATGCAAAGTTAGTAATCGGGTCAGGCATTGGCAAACCGACGCGAATGATAGGGTCATGGGGGTGATGATCGGAGCTGCTCAACCATTTTGACCCGTGAGCAATTATCTGATTCTCACTACATCCTTCGCGACCAACGGGAATTTATACAGCACGAGTCCGTCGTGTCCCGGGATAATGAGCGTCGTGTCAGAGACAAGCGTTTTCATCCGCTTCAGCTGCTGAACGTAAGCCGCTTTGTCGAATGTCAGGGGGATCGGAAGCAAGTGGTGAAGGTTGTAATAGAACCAGTCGTCGTCAGAGGCCAGCATTACCTTCTCGCCGTGCGCATCTACGAGAAGATGCTGCGACTCCCAGGTGTGTCTCGAGCCGGTGAAGACGCGGATCCCCGGGATTATCTCGATGCTGTCTCCGTCCACGAGGCGCAACCTCCCTTCCAGATTAACGCGAACAATATTGAGAACGTCCTTGTGTGTGAAACCGTAGTGGTCCCCGCCCTTCTGCCACGCCTCGCCGACGAAGTAGTCGTAATCCTTCTTCTGCATCCAGACCGTAGCTTTCGGGAACAGGGTAAGCCCATCAATGTGGTCGAAATGTGGATGCGTTATCACGACATCCGTGATTTCATCCGGATAGACGCCGAGCCTCTCAAGAGCCGAGTCGGGCCGCGTATACGATTTCAGAGACAATTTCGGCGTCGTACTGTCTTCCCGGAACCCTGTATCTACGAGTATCTTCCTCCCGTTATCGCCTTTCAAATACCAGAAGTAGTAGGCGAAGTCGACGCTGTCATTGGAAGTGGCACCGATAGCGACATGACTTACTGGCGCGACATCTTTTGAATCGGCGTACTCGATGGCATAGACGTCATAGACATCTTTCGACTGAGTTTGCGCAAAAGTACATGCCGCAACCGAGAATAGGACTGCGACGACGAAGAGGAGTCTCATGGCTCTCACCTTTCTTTTTGAACAGCCTCGATTACGGAAGCAGGTATCAAATCAGGCAGCCCCGATCCGGCAGCGTGTCTAACAAGTCCCGCGTGTTCATCATCAATAGTTCTACCACAGACAGCACATTTCACTCAATAACCCTCTGCATCGCCTGCCCCGCGAGGATCTGCAACGCCTTCGTATCCCTTCGGCGTCACGAGGATTGCCTCAACCTCCCCGATGTAGGGGATCTCTTCCAGTGAGTAGCCCCTGGAGATAAGGCTCTCTTTCACGTCGTAGACAAACGCGCCCGGCTCGTAAAACACCTTGTCGGGAACCCATTGCATGTGGATTCGGGCGGCCATCTCCGCTTCCGCAAGAGGCATATGGTAATCTATGACATTAAGTATAACGTTAAGGACAGCGTTGATGATGCTCGTTCCACCAGGCGAGCCAAGCACCAGGAATGGCTTCCCGTTCTTAAGCACAATGGTCGGCGTCATCGAGCTCAACATCCTCTTCCCTGCCTGGATTGAATTAGCCTCAGCACCTATCGCGCCGAATTGATTCGGAGTGCCGGGCTTCGCGCTAAAATCGTCCATCTCATTGTTCAGAAAGAAACCGGCCCCGTCGACTACGACCATCGAACCGAAATAACTATTCAGCGTAGTCGTTACGCTCACGGCGTTGCCTTCTTTGTCGATCACCGAGTAGTGGGTCGTGTGAGTTCCCTCTTTCGGCGGGTGTATGAGGTCAGGGTAAATGTCGATGCTGGGTGTCGCGCTGAATGGGTCGATCTCCGAAGCCAACGTGTCGGCATACGACTCTGACAGGAGCCTTTTCAAGGGGACGGAGACGAAATCCACGTCGCCAAGAAATTTATCCCTGTCTGCGAAGGCGCGGCGCATCGCTTCAATTTCATAATGGAGACTCTGTGAAGCACCGTATCCGTATTTCGTCAGATTGAAATGCTCGAGAATATTGAGCATCTCCGCGACACACACCCCGCCCGAGCTCGATGGAGGCATGCTGAGTACGTCGTAACCATGATACGTTACACTTATGGGCTCCCTCACCTCGGCACGGTAATCCTCTACGTCTCTGGCCGTAATGACACCGCCGTGCGCCTGATCTTCTTCTGCTATCAGTTTCGGAACTTCACCCCTGTAAAACCCATCCCTTCCATCTCTGGCGATTTTTATCAGAACTTTTGCCAGGTCCTTTTGTACGATCAGGTCACCTTCCTTAAAAGTGGTATCGTTCCTGGAGAAATATTTCATAGTGGAAGGAAACTTCTTGAACAGTTTGAAGGCATGTTCGAAGTTGAATTTTAGCTTCTCGCTTACCCTGAAGCCCTTCAGCGCCAATTCAATCGCGGGCTGCATGACTTTCTTCAACGCAAGTTTGCCGAATTTCTTCTCGGCGAGCACCATGCCGTCGACGTTTCCGGGTACACCGACGGATAGCCCGCCCACAAGCTCCTTCTCGTTGTCAACATTTCCGGCGCTGTCGAGATACATATTCCTGCTCGCTTCCGCAGGGGCTGTCTCGCGGGCGTCGATAGCGTAGTTCTTTCCGTTCCTCAGATGAATCATGTAGTAGCCCCCGCCGCCCAGGTTACCGGCCTGCGGGTAGGTAACGGCCAGCACGAAACCGACGGCCACAGCCGCGTCGATAGCGTTGCCGCCTTCCTTCAGTATCTTGACACCGACAGCCGTGGCAATTGAATCGGAAGTCGAAACCATACCGTGGGTGCCGAAGGCGGGCTTTAGAACGGAGATCTGGGCGAAAGCTGTGGAAGTTGCGCAGACGAGTATCAGCATTGTGCGACGCAAGGTAAACATCCGCATTCCTTTCGAATTGTAAGATGGCAGTTTAAGACAAGATAACTCCAACCGTGGATTTTTCCATTTCAACGACACAGAGGGTGAAAGTCGCCTCTTACTAGCATAAAACCTTCCACGCATCTGTGTGACGGGTATGTCTCCGCCTACGTCCTTCGCTTACCCTGGACAAAATCTTCAGCCTCTTTGACGTCCTCTTCGGATCCGATGAAGAGCTTTGTGCGCTGATGTATGCTTGTCGGAACGATATCTAGTATTCGCCTGCTCCCATCGGAGGCCCTCCCTCCCGCGTGTTCAATTATGTACGAGAGCGGTGAGCATTCATAAACCAGTCTGAGCTTCCCTTCAGGGTAACTTTTGTCGCCGGGATACATGAAGATACCGCCGTGCAGTATGTTTCTGTGAAGGTCGGCGACCAGTGAGCCTATATACCGCGATGTGTAAGGCCTGCCTGAATTCGGATCATCTTTCTTCAGGTAATCCACGTAGCTCCGGAAGTTTATGTCCCACTTCTCATAATTGCCTTCGTTGACGCTGTAAGTCTTGCCGCGCCCGGGTATTCTCATGTTTTCGTGGGAAAGGAGGAATTCTCCGACGGAAGGATCGAGAGTGAACCCGTGTACGCCGTTTCCGGTACAGTAGACGAAAATAGTGCTCGAGCCGTAGATCACGTACGCTGCTGCCGCGAGTTTAAATCCGGGTTGGAGGCAGTCCTCCTCCGTTCCGGGACCTGAAGGTGTCACACGCCGGAAGATTCCAAAGATGCTGCCAATCGAGACGTTGGCGTCTATGTTCGATGACCCATCTATCGGGTCGTAAACGAGCACGTATTTACCTTTCGGATATTTGTCCGGTATAGCCATCAGCCCCTGACTTTCTTCCGACGCCATCACGCAGAGGTGGCCGCCGTGGTCCATGGCTCTGTAAATAGTCTCGTTCGCGAAGTCGTCGAGTTTCTTGATTTCATCGCCGCTGTCGTTCTGGCGGTCTGTGGCACCAAGGATGTCAATCAGCCCAGCCTTGCTCACCTCGCGCCATATGAGTTTAACGGCGATCGCCAGGTCGCTCAGCAGGCCCGTGAAGTCGCCGGTTGCTTCCGGATGTTCTCTTTCCCCTTCGTCAATATGCCGCCCCAGCGTCATGAGACGTTGTTTCTCGTACATTTTACCTCCGCTGATCTTAGCTGGTCCTGCGATCCTGTTTAAGCCAGGTAATCGCGGCCCTATTTCACCGTAGAAGAGCGCAGACTTTTGGCCAAGCGCTCCTGATCCTTGTACTGTAACTGATAAAGCCTGTAGTAGATGCCTCCCGACGATAAGAGTTCCTGATGGGTTCCCTGTTCGCGGATCTCGCCCTTGTGGAGTACGATTATTTTCGACGCATGCTGTATTGTCGACAGCCTGTGCGCGATCACTATGCTGGTCCTCCCTTTGAGGAGGTTTGCCGTGGCTTTCTGGATAAGCTGCTCGGTCTCGGTGTCTATATTCGCGGTAGCTTCGTCGAGGACCAGTATCCGCGGATCATGCGCGAGCGCACGGGCAAACGATATGAGCTGTTTCTGGCCAACCGATAGCGACGCTCCACGTTCCTTGACATCCTCGTCGTAGCCGTGGGGAAGCCGGTCGATGAAACCGTTCGCGCCGACCAGAGACGCCGCTCCCTTGATCCTCTCGAAGGAAATGGCCTCGTTGCCAAGCCCGATGTTATACCGGACGCTCCCCGAGAAGAGGAACACGTCCTGCATGACTATCGCAATGTTTTTGCGAAGGTCGGCGCTGGACACTTCTTTTACGTTGTGGCCGTCAACGTACACTCCGCCTGTATTCACCTCATAGAAACGCATTAGCAGATTGACGATAGAGGTTTTACCGGCTCCGGTAGCGCCGACTATGGCGATTGTCTCCCCGGGGTTTGCCGTGAATGAGACATTTTTCAGAACGTAATTCTCGCTGTCGTAGGCGAAGGATACGTCCTTAAACTCGATTTTCCCTTTAACCTCACCGAGCGAACCCGGAGTCTGAGGCTCAGGTATCACGGTCTTGTCGTCAATTACCTTGAATATTCTCTCCGAAGAAGCCATGGCTGTTTGCAGGATATTGTACTTCTCCGAGAGATCCCTGATAGGGGTGAAAAACTGTTCCGTGTACTGGAGGAATGCTATCAAAATTCCGAGCGAAATGCCGCCGTGTGCTCTGAAAAATTCCTCCGAGACCAGGTGGGTACCGCCGAACCATATTATGAGTCCCACGGCTATCGCACTCGTCAACTCGACAGCGGGGTAGAAAAGAGCGTAATAGAACACCGACCGGACGTTGGCGTCACGAAGCTTCGCGTCTACCTCGTCGAAATTCTTGAACGCCCTGTGTTCCCGGTTGTATATCTGGTCGACGGTGACTCCGGTTATGTGCTCCTGCAGAAAGGAGTTGATGCGCGCGATCAGGATCCGGATTTCACGGTACGAAGACCTGACTTTCTTCCTGAAGACCATCGTGATGTAGAAAAGGATCGGGAGGACCGTGAGCGTAACGAGTGCGAGCTCAACGCTGAGGCTGAACATGAAAGCCAGGATCCATACGATCGTGAAGATATCACCGAATGCCATGACTATCCCGGACGAGAACAAGTCGTTAAGCGCCTCGACGTCGTTGGTCACCCTTGTTACAAGCCTGCCGACGGGGTTCCTATCGAAATACTTTATGCCGAGTCTCTGGAGATGCGCAAATATCTCCCTCCGTATGTCGAAAATAGTCTTCTGCCCTATCCATTGCGTCAGGTAAGCGGAGCCGTAGCGGAGGAGCGCCTGAAGGGAAATAACTCCGAACATGAGGAGGATGATCCTGAACAGG
>CAWEBD010000176.1:0-26061 GCA_963806435.1 uncultured Bacteroidota bacterium | reverse complement strand
CAAAGGGAAAGGTCCACATCATTCCCGGAGAGAGAAGCGCAGGGGTCGTTTATTATGTCTATACATTCTTTAAGTGGTTCACTCTCCTAGTGGTCCTCTTTCTCTTAGTGCACATAGTGCTGGATCTTTCAGGTTTCATAAGGCGAAAGTATGCAAAACACGAGTAAGCCCGACAAAAATTTGGACGACATTGCGGAAACCATGATCAGCGAGGTCGAGAGGGAAGAGAACATCGGACTGGATGAAGAATTCAGATCTCATCTGAAAGAAGAGCTGATCGAAAGAGTCAAGCAGCATGCCGAAATCAAACGCAGACAATCGCAGGAAATGAAGAAGAAGGAGGCGAAAGCGAGAGAAGAATCTTTTCTCCGCTTCGGCCTCAACTTCAGGATGCAGCACCTGACTCTTGCCGTCGGGGTGATAATCCTGATTATTAGCGGCCTCCCGATAAAATTCCATGACACTAATGTTGCAAAGATATTCTTCGGGCTGACCGGCGGCATAACGGTTTCAAGGATAATCCACAGGATCGGCGCGACACTCCTCATCATCGTCTCTTTATGGCACCTGGCGTACATCATTCTGACAAAGAACGGTCGAAGCGACTTCAAGCAGCTTCTGCCGACGATAAAAGATTTCAAAGACTTTCTCCAAAACATCAAATACTTTCTGGGCGTGTCAAGAGAGAAGCCTAAGTTCGGCAGGTTTTCTTATGTCGAGAAATTTGATTACTGGGCGGTTTATTGGGGAATGGTCATAATGATCTTATCAGGGCTCCTATTGTGGTTCAACAACTTTTTTCTCGGCGTTGTCCCGAAGTTCGTCTTTGACATAGCAACAGAAGTACACTCCGACGAAGCGATGCTTGCCACACTCGCCATTGTCATATGGCACTGGTACAACGTTCATTTCAACCCAGAGGTGTTTCCGTTCAACCCGACTATATTCACCGGCAAAATATCGAAAACCAGAATGCTAAGAGATCATCCTTTGGAATACGAGCAGGTCACGTCGAAAGCCAGGGCCAAGCAAGCTGACGAGAAGTGAGAATGAAGAGATTCAGGCGCACCATCGCAGTTCTCATACCTGTATTCGTGATATATGGTTTCTCCCTTTTTCTCAGAGCCTCGGATGATCCCAAGTTTTGCGCTTCCTGCCATTATATGCAGCAATACTACAACAACTGGCTCAACTCCAGCCACAATCAGGTATCCTGCGTCAAGTGTCACTATGCGCCGGGAGTCGGAAATTATATCACTGGAAAATTGAGACTGGCCTCGGAGATACTGCGGTACTACATGGGCGCCTACTCGACAGAGATCACTTCGAGGATCAACGATGGCGCCTGCTTGCAGTGTCACAAGAAAAAGGATTTCTACTCCAAGGACATAAGGTTTGATAAAGATAAGATTACTTTCAATCACGCGGATCACCTCTCAGCAGGCAAAATGGGGTTTTCTGTTAAGTGCCAAACATGTCACTCTCAGCTTGTCCAGGGCGAACATGGTGGAGTGTCCACTCAGATCTGCATCCTGTGCCATTTTTCCGGTTCTGACATGAGAGGCGGACCCGTCGGTGGCTGCAACACGTGCCATGGCGCACCAAAAAACAACATCTATGTTTGGGATACCCCATTTAATCACTCTGAGTATTTGAAGACCGGGGTGCAGTGTCAAACATGCCACCTGCACGTGACGGCAGGCACGGGAAGTGTCAGCAGAGAAAAATGCCTGGAGTGCCATGTCAGTGTGGCGGATACATTTCCTGACGCGAAGTCCATGCATGATGAGCATGTCTTCAAGGAGGACATCAAGTGTTTCAAATGTCATGGCGACATTAAACACGGAAAGATAGAGATGTACGATGTATTTTCTCCTGCGTGTCAGGGATGCCATGGAAATCGTCACAGCGTACAAGAAGAGGTGTATTCCGGTACAGGTGGAACGGACGTGCCCGTAATACCGGATCCCATGTTTCTGTCAAATGTAACATGTGAAGGTTGCCACACTTCATTGGGAAGACCGAATACGACAACCGCCTCTCTCGGCCCGACCGGTCTTTCCTCCGCACAGCGTGTTGCTGCGGACATGTCGTGCAGCACGTGCCACGGCGGAGGTTATGATAAGCTGCTGCATCTATGGCAGAGCAACGTAGGAACCAGGATTCAGGAACTTGAGCTTCAGGAATCCAGGAATTTACTGTTTAGCGGGAAGAGGGACGCGAGCAACGAGAACCTCTCTCTCATTAAAACGGACGGGAGTTTCGGTGCCCACAACAACAGATATATTAATCTGCTTCTTGACAGGGCGGAGAAGCAATTGAGGGTGGCCGACAAAAAACCCGGTATTGAATTCCTGTACGAGAGGAATTCAGCATGCCTAACATGTCACTTCGGCATTGAGAATGTACGCGTAGAGGTCAAAGGCGAGACATTTCCCCACGGTCCTCATTTGTTCTCCAGAAGGTGCGTGGATTGTCACACAAACACCTCCCCGTCCAAGAAAGATCACGGGGAATTGACGGCGAAGGCGGATTCATGTTCGAACTGCCATCATCAGGCCAAAAACACTAAGTGTGAATTGTGCCACAGCATGCAGGCGAACTTCTATGACGGGAAGTTTCTTGCTGCCACTCAGGACACAATGGCGGCGTCAGGCATCGCCTGTTCGGATTGCCATCTTGCTGAGGGGAGTTATCCGTCGATACCGTCGGCCCACGTCTGCTCCACCTGCCATGATGGGAGCACCGCAAAGGTGTTTGAAGATCAGACAAAACAGGTTAAGAATGTCATTTCGCAGTGGAAACGAATATTTCCACAAATGGTGGTAATTTACGGAACCACCGAAAATAAGGGCGCGCTGGATACTCTGAAATCTCTAGCGGTTGAATTGGACAAGCTCCAGGAAGAAGGCTCATTCGGGGCGCACAATCTGGCATACACGCGACGCTTGATTGAAAGAGCTGCGAGTTTTCTCAAGAGCTTCAAGAATTAATTTTGGCGGACGAACGAAGAGTATATCGATGACGAACAGGCAAGGACATACGTTATTAACCGGAACGGCAGTAATTCGACCGGGAGGAAAGATGATGAAAAGAAGAAAGACGGTTGACAGTAAGATGACCGAGCACTTTGAAACCATGCTGAGAAACAGGATAAGCCTGGTCCTTCAAATGATGTACGCCAATCCGAGCGAGCTCGTCGATCTGGCAAGCGGGGAAGAGTACATATGCAGTGTGTGCGACCTCGAATATAAACGCTGTGAATCTGAACCCGAATACAGATGCGAGATTGCCAGGAAGAGGGAAACGGAGTTCAAGGAACTCGAACTTGCCCTCGACAGGCTCAAGAAAGGGACGTACGGTTACTGTGAAAATTGCTCAGACTTCATCGGGAAGAGAGAGCTGGAGAAGTCTCTGACACGAACATTCTGCGAACGTTGTGCGGGAAGAAACTGAAATGACAGATGGGGAGTCTGGAATTCGCTATCGTACTGACCATGCAAAGGTGCGTCCATCGCAGCCGGCGTCCAGGGTATCAAACTTTTGCCGGCCAGCCTCCCGAATTGGCTTGGAATTTCTCCGGGCGGTATATTCGGGAAGACCTGCGGATGCATGGCATGAAAGGTTGCCCGAGCCCGAAGGTATTACAGGCCAGGCTGTATCTATGGAAAATACTGTATGCACCAAAATCTCACGCTCAGTCAGACGGTTGTTCTCGGCCGTTTGGGGCGCAGTATTGCTTTGTTTTTACCAAATCAAAATGGAGGTATCCAAATGAAAACTATAACACTAATAGTCATGGCAATTGCCATGACATCCATCGTTTCGATGGCAGCTGCTCCCACCCACGACTATGTCGGAGTGAAAGTATGCGCTATGTGTCACAGAACCCCGAAAAACGGCGAGCAATTCCAGAAATGGCAAGCAACCAAACATTCCGAGGCGTTCAAGGTACTCCTGACTCCCGAGGCCGCGAAGATCGCGGAAGCAAAGGGCATCAAAGGGAAACCGTCTGAAGCGAAAGAATGTCTTGAGTGCCACGTAACCGCCTACGATGCACCGGCGGCCATGCTCGGAGCGAAGTTCGACAAGACCGACGGCGTGCAGTGCGAAACCTGCCACGGCGCCGGAAAAGACTACATGAAGATGAACATTATGAAAGATCAGAAGCTGGCCGTTGCGAACGGTCTGGTGCTCCTCTCTGTGAAGGACGGCAGTGCGGAAAAGAAGTGTGAGACCTGCCACAACAAGAAGAGCCCGACGTTCAAAAGCTTCGACTTCAATAAAATGTGGCCGCAGATCGCACATCCTGTCCCTCAGCAGTGAGGCCGAAACCGTTCCTATGATGCAGGAACGGACTACGGGCATGTTTAATTTCATCTCCATAAAGGAAGGTGGGTTGTGAAAGGTATCCCGGAAAAAAAGTCTGAAAGCCGAAGTACAAGTCGGCCGCTTGGGTGTTGTGCCGACTTGTTCTGTCACAAAAATGACATGGTAACTTCTTCACCGCATATCCGCGGAGAGAACAGGTTGCACATGTCGAAACACACGAACCGCGGTTTCCCGATGATGTTTCCGGGAGTGCTTATAATCCTTTCCTTTGTCCTGATAGTTCCGTTCGGGGCCGGAGAGGCGCGCGCGCAGATGGTGAGCGGAAGGTTCATGACGACTTTCTATTCATATCAACAATATGATACGTCGAACGCCTCCAAACTCAGTTTACGTGGGTTCGAGGCGATGCAACTGAACTTTGGCGCAGGAAACTACCAGCTGCATACTTATCTCCTGGCGACTAACGATTTTATAACGAGCCAGCCGAACGATCCGCTCCTGCGCGCCGCCAATTTGTATCTCGAAGCAAGGAAGATCGGCAACATAGTCAATCTCAAACTCGGCAGGCAGCCTGTGTTCTCGCGTGTCGGGGTTTCTTCTTTTGACGGACTTAGCGCCGACGCGAAGCTTCTCGATGACAAAATCTCGCTCTCTGCCTTTGGAGGAGCACTCCCTCCGATGAACGAGAAATTGGAGCTTAATTCGAATCTTAAAGACAACATGCTTTATGGGGCACAGGCCTATTATTCGCCCTTCGAAAATTTCCGGGTCGGAGGCGCGTACGTCGACAAAAGCTTCAAGCCCCCCAGCTACTATACTTACAGGCTGACTGCATTACACACGAACCCGGGCATACAGGACAGCATTCTGATAAACCCGGACGCTATCGCAAATCAGTTCGTCTCGGGAGATCTCTTCTACTACACCGATAAGGTGTCGGGCTACTTCAGGCTCGATTACGATTTGAATTTTTATGACATCAACCGGACTGAAGCTTCATTCCGGTATTCTCCTTTCCGTTCATTCTCGGCAAACGTCGGCTATTATCACCGTGATTCAAGGCTCCCTTACAATTCAATTTTCTCGGTATTCGATCATAGCGGCACCGATGAGCTGGACCTCGGAGCGAACTACATGTTCACACAGGATATCAGCGCCTTCGGCTCATACAGCAGGATTTTCTATACCGGGGACAACTCGAACCAGTTCACGATCGGAACGAATATCTATCTGTTCTCACTGAGCTTCTCCCACAACGACGGGTTCGCAGGGAACCTGAACGGAGTGAACGCGCAGTTCATCTACCCGTTCATGGACCGCAAGTTCGTCGCGATAGCATCCGCGTCCGCGACTGATTACAAGATACTCCAGGAGCTTACCTCGACGAGCAGATTATACAGCGGCTCACTTGGGCTGACGTACCGTCCGATAAATCTGCTGTCAATCAACCTGCAGGGACAGTATTATCAGGATCCTGTCTACAAGAATGACTTCAGGGGGTATTTGCAGGTGAATTACTACTTCTTCAAAAATTTTAACGCGAACTGACGGAGGCGCAGATGAAAATGATCAGACTCTTCGGAATTGTCGGTATCGCCGCGCTTCTGTCAATCTCCACACTCTTTGCGGGCAAGAACGCCCCGAAAATCGACAACTCAAAATTAATTAAGTTTTCACATTCCAAACATATCAACGATGTCGGGGCGGCCTGCACCGACTGTCACACGACCGTCACTACGAGCACGAACGTGACGGATTATCTCCTCCCGACCATGTCGACGTGTTATACTTGTCACGATCAGTCGTCTACAAAGTGCGAGTTCTGCCACACTTCAGCCGACAGTACCACTTACCAGAAGCTCGTCGAAACGCCGAGCCCCGTATTCTTCTCTCATAAGCAGCATGCGGGTGACCTGAAGCTGAAATGCGAGACATGCCACCAGGGATTGGACAAAGTAGCTTATGCCGAGGAGGCTCCGAACAAGGGGCTGCCGAAGATGGAACAATGCGTCGTCTGTCACGGGCAGGGTGAGACTAATTTCTCGACAAAGAATGCGGATCACCCGATAGTCGCGGCCCCCGGCGCATGCGAGACGTGCCACAAGGACCTTGTTGACCTTGTCCCCCAGTCGCACAAACAGGTCGACTGGATGAAAGAGCACAAGAATTTCGTGAACATGAGCGGCCCGCAGAATGACTGCAAGTCGTGTCATACACCGGCGACCTGCCAGGAGTGCCACGATGCCGCAAATATGGCGAAAGATCTGGGTCCCGGCCAGCTGTACGTCCCGTCGACTCCTTCGCTTTCGCCCTTGACGACTCACAAGAATCTGACGGTCCAGAAAGTTCACCCGGACAACTTCCGGTTCACACATTCTATCGTTGCCAAGGGGCGTGAAAGCTCGTGTTACACCTGTCACGACGAACGCACTTTCTGCGTCCAGTGCCACAATTCCGAAGCGAACGGCGCTCTCATCAAACCGGTTTGGCATGATGGCGGCGGGTTCGTCACGAATGGCGTCGGGAGCGGCGGCGGACGTCATGCACAGTATGCCAGAAAGGATATCGAAAGCTGCGCGAGCTGCCACGACGTCCAGGGCGGCGATCCTGTTTGCATAACCTGTCACACCGACCCGGATGGCGTGAAAGGTGACGACCCGAGGACACATCCTCCGATGTTCATGCACGATGTGCACGGAGACTGGCATACCGATCCGGGCTCGGTTTGCTATACATGCCATACCGATCCTAACGCCCATCCGGGCGGCAGGCCGGGCATCGGCTTCTGCGGTTATTGTCACGGCAGCAATCCGGGAGACTGAAAATGAAAACACACATTGGAATAGTTCTTATAATAGCTGCTGGTTTCGTCTTTGCGTCATGCAGCAAATTGCAGAATGACAACGTCCTCGCGACGTCAAACTGCAGTTCGTGTCACGGCAGCGTTGCAAGCGCGGCGGCGCCGCCGGATGCAGCTGGCAACACGACAACCACGACCCCGACTGTGGGAGCACACCAGGTACATCTAAGCGGAAGTACATTCGCCTCCGCCGTCGACTGTTCGTCATGCCATATTGTCCCCTCGGCTACTGGGCCCGGGATCCATCCTGATGGATCTGTAGGGGCGAGCCTGGTAACGTTCTCCGGTGTCGCCATGACGGAGACCAACACCCCGGGCACGCGCTTCTACGACAGCACCCTGGCCACCGTCGTCCCGCAGCCCACTTTCAACACCCAGACGCTGAAGTGCGCAAATACCTACTGCCACGGCAATTTCAAAGGGGGGAATAACTTTGCACCCACCTGGACTGTTGTGAACTCAACACAGGATTCCTGCGGAAGTTGTCACGGTATCCCGCCGGCTGACTCTACCCACCTGGGAAAGGGCATAACGCTCCAGACGTGTTACTATTGTCATTCGCCGATGATGGGCCCCGGCGGTGTCATTGCGGATCCGTCCCTGCATGTCAACGGGACGCTTGAATTATACGGTAAGTCCGTAACTGCCTGGTAAATCTGTTGTCGAACGCCTATTGCCCGGATGTTATCAGGTGAAGGTGTCAGGTCTGATGATGAGCCAAGGACGTTGCTCGTTTGGCGTCCTTGGCTTTTTTGTTGATTTGGCGGTGTGGCCGCCCCCTTTGCATTATTGCAAATAATTGGTGTATTTTAAGTCTAAAAATTTCCTGCTCACGATGGAATATCGCAACTTTACTGGATGAAAGATTGAGAAGACTTGATGAAATAAAAGGCTGGCTCGTCGATCTCGACGGGACTTTGTTTATCGGGGACGTTCTGGTCCCGGGGGCTGCGGAATTTGTCCGGAAGCTGCGGGCAAGCCACAGATATTTTCGATTCATCTCAAATACCACGACACTCTCCCGGCGCCAAATAGCCGGACATGTGTCCGGGCTGGGTATCGACGTGAAGCCCAATGAAATTTTCACCGCCTCATCCGCCGTCGCCGAATTATTGAAAAGCTTCAGCGGCATGAAGTGCTTTTTTATCGTCTCCCAAAACATCATGGAGGAATTCGAGGGCATAGAAATCTCCGAAACAAATCCGGATTACGTGGTGATCGGAGATGTGGGCGAAAGCATGGACTATAATCTGATGAATAAGGCTTTCCGCCTGGTGATGGGAGGCTCGGAATTGATCGCGCTGCAAAAGAATAGATTCATCCGGGACGCGAGCGGCCTGCGGATCGATGCCGGTGCCTTCGTCGCTGCCCTGGAATTCGCCTCCGGCAAGCAGGCGAAGATTATCGGGAAGCCCTCCCGGCAATTCTTCAACCTGGCGGTCCACGATATAAGGGTTGAAGCGGGGGAGCGGTGGCTCTCTGCCGACTTCGCGATAGTAGGAGACGATGTGGAGGCGGATATAAAGGGCGCTCTCGACGCGGGCCTCGTCGGAATTCTCGTGAAAACAGGGAAGTATAACAATTCCTACAGCGAGCACTACGGGATCGTTCCCGACTGGACATTTGACTCGATCAAAGAGCTTGGAGAAAGGTTAGGTTGACCCTCGCGACATCTGGCGATCAGGTTCCCCGGCTTGTGAAGTCCACATTCTTTATAAATTGCATTTATATCTGCGTACAGATAACTTCATCGGAAAGATTATGAAAAACCTCCATTTGATCGACCATCCCCTCATAAAGCGAGATATCAGCATCCTCCGGGATAAGGCAACTGCAAGCGAGGATTTCCGAATCGTCCTCAGGCGGCTTGCCTCTCTAATGGTTTTCGAGGTCACGAAGGACTTGAAGCTGAAGTCTTATCAGCTCGAGACACCTCTTGAAAAAACAGAGGGCTACACTACCGCGGATGAAGTGATCCTCGTCCCCGTCCTTCGCGCCGGACTGGGCATGCTGGAAGCATACCTGGCTTTCATCCCAAACGCAAAGGTCGGACACATCGGGTTGTACCGTGATGAGACTACGCTCAAACCGGTCGACTACTACGCCAAGTTTCCCCCGAACCTTTCGAAGAGTGTCGTCATACTCATAGACCCGATGTTAGCCACCGGGGGGAGCGCATCCGCCGCGATTCAGTACCTCAAGCAAAGAGAGGCTAAGAACATAAGGCTAAACTGTGTTGTGGCCGCGCCGGAGGGCGTTGCACTTCTTGAGAAGGAACATCCCGACGTGAAGGTGTTCGCTGCGGTACTCGACCGGAAACTCAATCAGCACGGCTACATTGTTCCGGGGCTTGGAGACGCCGGCGACAGGATATTCGGGACTCTAAAAGGCTGAAGCCCTTCGGCCGGTGGTCGACTTTTCCGGGTCGAAAACGGAGGCTGAGGGTATAATAATTTGGATTGTCGCCATGCATCCTTAATCTTCCGTATGATCAAATGAAGATCAAACTTGTAATCTGGGACCTGGATAATACGCTCTGGGACGGCATCCTGGATGAGGGAGAGGTTGTACCCCGCAAGAGAGTAGCGGAGACGATTGTCGAGTTGAACGACAGGGGAGTCTTGAACAGCGTGTGCTCGAAAAATGATTCCCGGATGGCCGCTGCGAAGCTGCGGGAATTGTCTCTGGCGGACGAGATAATATTTCCGGCGATCGCATGGGAGCCAAAGGGCTACATGGTCAAATCGATAATTGAAGACTTTCAACTGAGGGCGGAGAATGTTCTCTTCATCGACGATGAAGAAGCGAACCTCAACGAGGTCTCCTTCTATAACCCCGGGATAAACACTCTCAATGCAGGGAGCGATAACGTCGATGATGTACTGAATCGAATCCTGGCGGAGAATAACCTGGACGGGCGAAAGAGATTCGCGCAGTATAAGAATCTTGAGAAGAAAAACATCGCCCGCAAGGAGTTCGGCGACAATAAGCAGTTCCTGAGGGAAAGCGAGATCTCGATAAGCCTGGATTTTCGCTGCGGGCAATATCTGGAACGAATCGAAGAGCTCATCAACAGGACGAATCAACTTAACTTTACCAAGAACAGGCTATCCACCACGAAGCTTGAAGAAGTCATCAGCGGAACCAACGAGAACTTCGTGGTCTTTGCCCGGGACAAGTTCGGCGATTATGGGCTCATTGGTTTCGTTTCGCTCAGGCAGAATACCCATGAGCTCGAACATTTTGTCTTCTCCTGCCGGGTGCTGAATATGGGAATTGAGCAGTGCGTCTACGACAAGCTTGGGTGCCCGGCACTCGAAGTGGCCGGCGAGGTATCCACCAAGCTGGTCAAGGGCGGGGCTGTTGACTGGGTGCGCGAGGTCGAGCCGCACAACTCGACCGCGTCGAAAACCGGAGAGAAGCTATCCTCCATTCTGATGGCGGGCGGATGCGACCTCTTTCAACTGCATCATTTTCTGAAATCACAGGCTGAAATAGATACGTATTTCAATTACCCGTCAGGAAAATATGGCGTCGAACTGCATAGGGATAGTCTCATCTACCTGTACGGCTCAAGATATTACACCAGAAGACATCAGGAAACGATTATCGAGAATTTCCCGTTCGTGGAGTCGGACTTCTTTGCTTTCCCCCGGCTCGACAAGTATGACCTGGTGATCTACAGCCCGCTGGTGGACTATCTTCAGAACACTTATGCTTACAGGGAAGATCCGAGTGTTGTGATATCGTGGGGAGACTTCACAAACCCAACCGGGTATATCTATGATGAGAAGAATTTCCTGGAATCAGCAGGCCTGACCGACGCAGCGATAGTGGAGCTTTCATCCAGGTGGGTGCCCCTCGGCCCGATAAGCCCGGCAGATTTCTCAAGCAGGTTGCAGGCTGTCTTCGGTGACTATAAAGGGAAACTAATTCTTGTGGGGGGTGCCTCCAAATATTTCCCTGGCGCGCAGGAGAAGTACATTGAACAGCATGTACGGCTCAATGAAGCGTTGAAGTCTTTCCAGGAAATACGCTCCGATACTTTCTTCGTTGATATCGACAGTTTCCTATCCGGTCCCGGCGACTTCGCTGGTTCTGTCCGGCACTATCAGAAGGTCGTATATTCCAGGTTGGCACAGCATATCGTGGAGAACTTCTATGGCCTCAAACGAAAACCAGCAATCGAAGTGGCCCTCACCGGGTTCGCGAGCAGGGTGATGCACTTTGCCGCTCGTATAGCAGCAAGGTTCACACGTTGATCCGGATTCTTATCCGGCGAAGAATCTTCCGGCGATAAATGTCGCGGCTGCGGCGAGGCCGCCGATTGCCATGCTTTCCAGCCCGCTCCTCAATGTATTCTTGCCCGTGACGACCGTTTTTGCCGCACCGACTCCAAAAAGAACCGACAGAGTCAACACGGCACTTGCTATCAATCCGTTGGATGGCTGCATGAAGAGGTAGGGAATGATCGGCATAAGAGCGCCAAAAGCGTAGGCGCCGCCCGTGGCGATGCCGGATTTTAGCGGCGATACGGTTTGGTCGATCGAGAGACCGAGCTCTTCCCGCATCATGATTTCCACCCACCGATCCTTGTCCGATGTGATATGCGATATTATTCTCTCGAGCATCTCGCCCTTGAAGCCCTTTGCTTCGTATATCTCCCTGATCTCCTGCTTCTCGACTTCCGGGAAGTTGTCGACTTCGTAGCCCTCACGGTTCATTTCTCCGCGGTAATATTCAATCTGGGATTTGGTCGAGAGGTAAGCGCCCAGAGCCATTGATATAGTGCCGCCGATCAGTTCAGCCAGGCCGGCGATGAGGATCACCTTACTCTGCACACCGGCACCATTCACTCCCGATGCGACTGCAAATGCAGCCACCAGTCCATCGTTGGCACCGAATACCAGTTCTCTGACGATGCTTCCGCCAGGTACATGAACCGCCTCGGTATGAGCATCGATATCTTTTCCACTCATTATTCTCCCTCTCCATGACCATTTCGCCATCCAGACTCCTTTTTAGCAATTTATTACGAAAAATCCATTTAGCAAACCCAAAAGATGGCCGTTTCAGCGATTTCGAAAGGGGATTGACGGGATTAGCCGCAGGGGCGGGGGTGCCGGAAATTCCGGGGGACGGGGAGGCTTATTTGTGCCCTTATTAGCATCGCCTTGCATGATTTAACCCCGTGTGCTATATTACCAAGCAAAATTCGGAGAAAGAATTGTCAGCTGAATATTCAACAAAGAGCTTTAAAACCGAAGACGTCCAGCAGAAATGGTACGTAGTCGACGCCAACGGGAAGACACTCGGAAGGCTTGCCGCGAGAATAGCGAGCATACTGAGAGGCAAAAACAATCCCAGGTACACACCCCACAACGACACGGGTGATTTTGTCGTGGTCGTAAACGCGGGCAAAGTGAAGGTGACCGGTAAGAAAGCAGAGACGAAGGTCTACTTCCATTACACCGGATATCCGGGCGGCGCGACGTATGTCAAATACAGAGAGCTGATCGAAAAGAAGCCGGAGACTGTCATTCAGCATGCGGTCAAAGGAATGCTCCCCAAGAATCGTCTGGGGGCCCGGCTCTTCACGAAGCTGAAAGTCTACGCGGGATCAGAGCATCCGCACGCGGCGCAGAAGCCGACAGTAATAGAATTATAATCAGGAGTTTTGATGGCATCGGTTCAGAATGCAAGTGTCGCCGTAGGAAGAAGGAAGACTTCGACCGCAAGAGCGAAGCTCGTTCCGGGGACGGGAAAAATTTTCGTCAACGATCAGCCGCACTTCGAGTATTTCCCGGTCGTGTCAGTCCAGAACGAGCTCTTCAGGCCGTTCGAGGCTACGGAGACACAGGGCAAATACGACGTATACGCCACCGTGGATGGCGGCGGTTTGTCGGGGCAGGCCGGGGCGCTGAAGCTCGCGATTGCGAGGGCCCTGTTGAAGGAAGCCGAAGAGATGCGACCGAGGCTGCGCGCGGCCGGAGTGTTGACCCGCGACCCGAGAATGGTCGAGAGAAAGAAGTACGGCCGCAAGAAAGCCCGCAAAGCTTTCCAGTGGACAAAACGCTGATCGTACGTCCGCTATCTCTTTTTGAATGCCGCACGGCAGGCGGCATCTTTTGAAGTTGACTGCCGACTAAACAAATAAGCATACTTTCCAGGCCGGCCTTCTCCGACGAGATCACGGCCTTCTGCCCGGCATGGCCGGACGGAAATTCGCGCGGTGGTGTGGCGCTTCAGCGCCATTCCGCGTGAAGATGAAGAAAGTAGAAGTGACGCCGGGGGCGCATCGGCCTCTGGCAGAAAAAACCAAAGGAGCAATAATGCCAAGAGTAACTGTAGAAGCACTCCTCTCATCGGGTGCTCATTTCGGACACCTCACCCGCCGTTGGGATCCCAAAATGAAGCCTTACATCTTCATGGAACGCAACGGTATCCATATCATAGATTTACGCCAGACACAGCAGCTTCTTGATGAAGCTTGCGACGCTATGGCCAGCCTCGCCTCGGAAGGGAGAAAGGTCCTCTACGTCGGAACGAAGAAACAGGCGCGCGATATTATGCGGGTGCAGGCTGAGCGCGCCGGCGTCCATTACGTTACCGAGCGTTGGCTCGGCGGTATGCTCACGAACTTCAGCACGATACGCAAGAGCGTGCGGAGACTCCAACACATCGAAAAGATGGAGACCGACAACACGGTCGAGAGCATGACCAAGAAGGAAGGGCTGCACCTCGGCAGAGAGAAACAGAAACTCGAAAAGACCCTTTCCGGTGTTCGCGATATGAATAAACTACCGGGAGCGATTTTTGTTGTCGACATCAAGAAGGAACATATTGCCATTAAGGAAGCGGAAAGACTTAGTATCCCGATCTTCGCCATGGTCGACACGAATTGCGACCCTGATCCTATAGACTACGTTATTCCGTCGAACGACGACGCCGTAAAGGCAATCGAGGTGATCATCACGGCCCTGACAGATGCGTACATCGAGGGGAGCCAGCGCTCAAAAGATTTGAAAGTGGAAGCGATGATGGAGCATTCGGCAGGTTCGGCCGGCGCTTCCGCAAAAGCAGAAAGCGGAAAGTAAAAATGGAAATAACGGTTGAAATGGTGAAATCCCTCCGCGACGTCACCGGCGCGGGTATGATGGAATGCAAGAAGGCATTACAAGAAGCAGGCGGTGACATCGAACAGGCTAAGAAGATCCTTCGCGCCCGGGGCGCGCAGGTCGCCGAGAAACGCGCGGGCCGCGAAGCCAAACAGGGAGTTGTGGAATCGTATATCCACGCCGGCGGCAGAATCGGCGCCATGGTGGAGATCAACTGTGAAACCGACTTCGTGGCACGAACCGATGAATTCAAGCAGCTTGCACGCGACCTCGCGATGCAAATCGCCGCTATGAATCCTCTCGTAGTCAGCAGGGAAGAAGTACCCGGTGAGATTGTTGAGAAGGAGCTTAAGGATTACCGTGAACAGGCCCGCACAGAAGGCAAGAATGATGAAGTCGCGGAGAAGATAGCGGCGGGCCGCATTGAAAAATATTATCAGGAGGTTGTGCTAACCGAGCAGGCCTTCATAAAAGAACCCCAGAAGATGATCAAGGACCTCATCATGGAAATGGCCGCCAAAACAGGCGAGAACGTTTCCGTCCGGAGATTTCAAAGGTTCGAGCTTGGAGTTGATGGAACAAAGTGAAGAACACTATCGACTTGCCGAAATACTGAAATTACAAGCAGGTTAAGCCTTTAAAGCTGCACTTAAGTCGTTCATAAGTGCAGCTTTTTTTATAAATTGTTCTATTGAAAACGGAAAAAGGAGCGAGCGTGGAACTCAAGTATAAGCGGATAATGTTGAAGCTCAGCGGGGAGTCGCTTATGGGCGACAAAGGATACGGCATTGACCCTGCGGTGCTGGAACACTTTTCCACGGAAGTCGCCGCCATTCACACACTCGGAGTCGAGATTGGGATTGTTATCGGAGGCGGGAATATTTACAGAGGGATTGCCGCCGCAGCAGACGGGGTCGACAAGGTTGTGGGTGACCAGATGGGGATGCTCGCGACCGTCATAAACGCGCTTGCACTCCAGAATGTTCTCGAGAAGAACCACATTTACACAAGGTTGATGAGCGCCATCTCCATGGAAGAGATGGCTGAACCGTACATCAGACGCCGCGCCATCAGGCACCTGGAAAAAGGAAGGGTGGTTATCTTCGGAGCGGGAACCGGAAACCCATATTTCACAACCGACACCGCCGCCGCCCTACGGGCCGTCGAGATAAAAGCGAATGTCATCATTAAGGGAACACGGGTCGACGGAATCTACGACTCGGACCCCGAAAAAAATCCAAACGCGATAAAGCTTCCGGAAATATCGTACATGGATGTCTTGAAGAAAGACCTCAAGGTCATGGACCTCACCGCGATCACGCTGTGCAGGGAAAACAAGCTCCCGATCGTTGTATTTAATATGACCGTCCCGGGTAATCTCAGGAGGATCGCGATGGGAGAAGAAGTGGGTTCGACAGTACAGCCGTCGTAACTAATCGAATAACAATTCGGAGGATTATATGCTGGATAAGATTATTCACGAGACTGAAGACAAAATGAAGAAAGCCGTTGATTTCACCAGACAGGAACTTACTAAACTTCGGTCCGGGAAGGCGACCGCTGCGATCCTCGATGACATCAAGATAGACTACTACGGTCAGAAGATGCCTATCGCGCAGACTGCTTCGGTTAACACGCCTGACGCGCACCTGATCACGGTACAGCCTTGGGACAAATCGATGATCGGAGAGATCGAGAAAGCGATCCTGGCCGCGAATATCGGCCTTACGCCGGCCAATGACGGGACTGTTATCAGGCTGTCGGTTCCCCCGCTGACCGAAGAGCGGAGAAAGGAACTGGTGAAGGTTGCCAAGAAATTTGCCGAGGACGGGCGCATCACAATCAGGAATATCCGCCGGGATTCCAACGAGCATCTCAAAAAGGCGGAGAAGGATGAGCACGTTTCAGAGGATGAGCGCAAGCATGGAGAAAACGAGGTTCAGAAGTTGACCGACAAATATATCAAGCATGTGGACGATATCCTCGCCGGTAAGGAAAAGGAAATCATGGAAGTCTGACCCTTTCCTCGTGCAGTGTTAAGATTCGGAAGGCGGCGGAAGCCGCCTTTTTTTATACTGAGGCGGGCGAGGTCTTAAGGCCGGCGTTCAAGCGGCCGAAGGGGGAACCGGGTGCGATGTGCTTTGACCGCTTTTGAGGATGGGGAGCCTGACGGTCGCGGTCGTGCCTTCGCCTTTCTCGCTCCGGATGCTGATTGTTCCACTGTGTGCTTCGACGAGATACTTGGATATGGAAAGCCCAAGGCCCGTTCCCCTGTGTGTGCCGTCCGAAGAGCGCGACTTGTCGGCGCGGTAGAACCTGTCAAAAATATGCGGGAGATCCTCCGGTGCGATGCCCACTCCTTTATCGATTATCGCTACCTCGGCAAAGTCCTTTCCGGCCTTCAACACCACCCGGATCAGGCTGTGATCGTCGGAATATTTAATGGCGTTATCCAGAAGGTTGATGAATACGCTGAGGAGTTTATCTTCGTCGCCCTCCACGACGACCTCTTCGCTTTCCTCGCCGGATTTGTCGTGAATCTCGAAGTTGATTCCGATCGACCGCTTGGAGGCGTAAGCTGAAGTTTTGGAGACCGAGTCGAGGAGGAGTTCGTCAAGTCTTATCGGGAGTTTTTGCATGCGGAGTTCTCCGCTCTCCAGCCTTGCGATGGTCAGGAGCTCGTTGACGATCTTTGTTATCCTCCTGATTTCTTCGACCGCGCTTCCGAGAATGTTGACGTAATCTTCCTCCGTTCGGGGATTGGAAAGCGCGACCTCTATTTCGCCGAGCAAAATCGTGAGAGGCGTCTTCAGTTCATGCGAGGCGTCGGCGGTGAACTGTTTCTGCAGCCGGAAGGCCTCCTCGATTCTGTCGAACATCGCGTTAAGAGTTCTCGAGAGGCGGGTCACTTCGTCGTCCACGTTGCCGGTGTCGAGTCGCTTGTCCAGATGTTCAGCTGATATGGACTGTGCGGTCCTGATAATTCTGTCGATGGGGTCGAAGGCCTTTTTGGCTATGAACAGACCGCCAAGGGCCGCGGCGAGGATTGCTAGAGGTATTGAAATGAACAGTAACAGCCGCAGCTGCAACATGCTCTGGTCCAGCGTGAGAGTGTTCGCAGCCACCTGTACAAGATACCTCGGGACAAGATCCTCGAACACGGGGTAGGTCACCATCCTGAGCCGCCCGTGCCCGATGAGAGCCTTGGTGGTTCTCTCATCCAGCGTTTCGAAAACCTGGTGATGGCTGAGAGCCAGCGCGAGGACGTCTGCGCTTATCGGCAATCCGATATTTTTCAAGTCCGAAGATCTGATGATCACGTCCCCTGAGATGGAAACCACTTGGACGTACCTGTTTGTGCCGAGATTTGCCTGCAGGGGCTGGTGGATCAGGCCGGAAAGGATCTCCTGCTCGAGGAAACTGTCTCCCTTGACCATACCTACTATCGCAAGGGCGTCATTGCTCAGGCTCAGGTCGAAGTTCTGCGCGCTTTGCCTTGCGTAAAGGAAATACAGCGCGCCTGAGAAAACCGACAGGGTCATCCCGAAGATCACCACGAAGAGGAAGATGATCTTCGCTCTAATCGTTCGAATCTTCATCTCTCAGCACATATCCAGCTCCGACCATCGTGTGGATCAACGGTGTGTCGAACTCTTTGTCGATTTTCTGACGGAGGAGTTTGACGTAGACGTCGATAACGTTCGAGTCCATGTCGAAACTTACGTTCCACACATGCTGGGCAAGATTGGCCCGCGAAAGGATTTGCCCCTTGTTTCTGAGGAGATATTCAAGGAGCGCGAACTCCCTGCTTGTGAGGCGGATCTGCCTGCCAGCCCGCTCAACCCTGCGCGTGACCGGATCCAACACAAGATCGCGTGCCTGCAGCAGTGTCGATTTATCCTGGCTCTTTCTTCTCAGGAGGGCGCGAACCCGTGCCAGCAGCTCCTCGAAATGGAACGGCTTGGTCAGGTAATCGTCCGCTCCTGAATCGAGGCCGCGAACTTTATCGTCCGTTTCGCCCAGAGCCGTCAGGATTAGCACAGGGGTATCGATCTTCTTCATCCTGATCTTCTGGCATGTGGCGATGCCATCCTGCTTCGGGAGAAGCACGTCGAGTATAATCGCATCATAGTCGTTTTTTAGAGCGAGCCGCTCGCCTTCAAGGCCGTCAAAGGCGGTCTCTACTACGTACGATTGTTCTTCGAGCCCTTTTCTTATGAACGAGGCAACTTTCTTCTCGTCCTCTACGACTAAAATCCTCATTTCAACCTACTCATGTGAATTCCCCGTGCGGAAGAACCGGGACGTCTCCATTCCTGTCCGGGGGAATTCAGGCCGGGTCTCATTTACTCCCCAGCAAGGCTTCAATTACGGCGTCATGGACTATCGGCCTCACGATCGAGTCTTTCTGGTTATTCCTGGTCGGACAAACGCGGTTGGTGAGGAGAATTACAAACAGCTTCCTTACCGGATCGATCCATATCGAAGTACCGGTGAATCCCAGGTGGCCGAAGGAAGTGGGAGAGAAGTATTTCCCGGCGCTGGAGTGTTCGGGCGACTTGGTGTCCCAGCCAAGCGCTCTTGAGCTGAGATCGGATTGTTTCCGCGTGAACAGGGAAATGGTTGAACTCTTCAGATACCTCCTGCCATCGTAGACACCTCCGTTCAGGAGCATCTGTGCGTAGACCGCGAGGTCTTCGCTTGTCGAGAAGAGGCCGGCATGCCCGGCGACGCCTCCGAGTGATCGGGCGTTTTCATCATGGACAATTCCCTGGAGCAGGCACCCTGCGGCCGAGTCATATTCCGTCGCCGCACATGTCCCCCAAAGGTAGCTCGGTGGTGTGAACATCGTGTGCGTCATTCCAAGCGGCTTGTACAAACTGTCCTCGACGTACTTATCGAGCGGCGTGCCGGTGATCTTCTCAATCACCTGGGCCATCACTATCATCCCTATATCGCTGTAGACCATTTTGGTGCCGGTCTTGTAAACCAGCGGCGTGGCATATAGGCTGTCATACATGGCTTCGTGAGCTGCCTTGAAGTTCGCGCCGAACGAATCAGGATACACGAAAGCGTGAGGGTCCTTCAACAGGCGCTGCAGTTGCTCCTGTGGAATCACGGAGTTGTTCCAGAGATACTGTGGAGGGTCCGGCGGCAGGCCGGAGTCGTGGACGAGTAGATTCGTGATTGTAACGTCCTCCTTGCCGTTCCGTCCGAACTGAGGGATGTATTTGACGACCGGGGCGTTGAGATCCAGTTTACCCTCACCGTACAGCTTCATGGCGGCGAAAGTTGTCGCGACAACTTTTGTAAGAGAAGCGAGATCGTACATCGTATTGGGCTCCACGCGCCTGGAGTAAAGTGAAGTGTCGAGCGTCCCGAAGGACTTATCGTAGGCGATCATCCCGTCTTTTGCCACAAGGAGCTGGGCGCCAGGGAAGGCGCTGTCCGCGATCCAATAATTCATTATTGAATCCAATCGTCCCAGCCACGCGGGATCGAAGCCTGCCTCCCGGGGCGTCGCGAATCTGAGACTTGTCTTGGCCAGGCTGACTCCCTCGCCGTAGGGCGCGCCCTTGGGAATTGTTATGGGCAGCTTTCCGGTCACATTTATTTCTCCGAACAACGCTTCGGTTGCAGCCGTGACTGTGTATTTAGCGGCACTGTACGCGCACACGTATGCTGGTACTGTAGGCACGCTCCTCAGAAGGTACGGATTGCCGAATGAGATCATGACGCATGGTTTACCGAGATCGATCACATGGTTGAGAAAGTCCTGCACCGGCGCCGTGAAATCGACGGTCCCTTGTCCGCTTCTCCACCTAACATAAGAAGGAATCAGTATAATGTCCGACTGTTGTGCCAGCTTGTACACGTCGTCGAAGTTCAATTCGTTCGACAATGGGTCGATTTCCGCGTACTCGATGTGGTCGCATCTCAGGGAGAGTTCTTTGCGGAACTGTGATCCGATGTCGGGATCGCCGTTATCGGCGACAGTGAGGCAGAGTACTTGCTGGGGCTGGTGATATTGGAGAGGAAGTATGCCTCCGATATTCCTAACGATCGTTATCGACCTTCGAGCGGCCTTCGCGGCCAGAAGTTCATGACTTTCCGTTCCTACTATCTTACTGATGTCGTCTACATTTATGAAATGTCTTTTCTCGAGGCCGAGTTCTGATTTGACGGTGAGAATCCTTCGGACTGCTGCGTCGATGACGGCGGGATTGATTTCGCCCCGCTCCACGGCCCTCGTTATAGCGTTAATGGCAATTTCCTCGTCCGGCGGCATCAGTAGGATGTCGGCACCTGCCTTCACGGCCCGTATAGCCGCATCCGCGGTCGAATACTTCTTCGTCACGCCGCCCATCGTAAGGGCGTCGGTAACGATCAGGCCGTGGAATCCGAGTGAATCGCGAAGCAACCCCGTAGTTATCTTGTTTGATAATGTTGCCGGCACTCCGGTTTCATTCTGGAATTTTGGAAAGGCGATATGTGCGATCATGACCGACCTGACTCCGGCGGCGATATCGTCACGAAAAGGGATCAGCTCAAGCGTGTCGAGCCTGTCATATCCGTAGTTTATCGTCGGGAGTTCAGAATGAGAGTCGACCTGCGTGTCGCCGTGGCCCGGGAAATGTTTTGCCGTGGCTAATACACCGGCATCCTGAGTGCCCTTTAAGAAAGCCACGGCGAGCTTCCCGACAAGCCGCGGATTTTCGCCGAACGATCTTACATTGATTATGGGATTCTCGGGATTATCGTTCACGTCGGACACCGGGGCATAGTTCTCCAGAATGCCGACCGCACGGGCCTCTTCACCGATGGCGTGTCCGATTCGGTACACCAGGGATGAGTCCCGCGTCGCGCCGAGCGCCATGTTGCTGGGAAACGAAAGGCCGTTCTGCAGGCGCATGCCGAGTCCGTACTCGTAGTCTGATGAGAAGAGAAGTGGAACACTGGATATCTTTTGCAGCTTGTTCAGCAGCATGGCCTGCTCGTAGACGTCTCCAAGCGAGACCACGAAGCCTCCCACGTGGAGATCCTTCACCAGGTGGACGAGTCTTTGATACATCTCTCCGCTGTGGCTTGTGTAGGGCGCATACGTGAAAGGGACAACCATCTGAGCGACCTTGTCCCTCAGCGAGAGGGACTGAAGGGTGCTGTCAACCCATGATGTATCGGCGACCCAGCGGTAGCTGGTCGTACCTTCCAGAATTTCGTTGGATTCTTCCGGCACAGCGGAGCTCTGTCCGGAGACAGGGGGCGTTGACGGTTCTTTGGTCTGGAAGTGTCCCGTTGAGCATGACACGAGGAGCACAGAGGCGAGGAAAAACGGGAGAATATGTTTCATTTAGGTCCTTCTATCTTCAGAGCCAACAGCGCTGCGCCGAGCGCCGGGGGGTGATCGGGCTTCTGGATACTGATTTGTGGGAATTCTGTTTTTATTACCTGCTTCACATTTCTCGACAGGAAGTTATCTGTCGAGAGGACGCTTCCGATAAGCGCGAGTGGAACCGCTTTATTTAGCTTCGGCAACGCCGCGCGCACGTGAGCTGTCAGCTCCCGAACTGCATTTGCCACTATCTCAAGTGCGGCTTCATCTTCTCTCTCGGCGGCTTCGATCACGATCGTCGCGAGGGACGCGATATCGAGATTGTCCTGGTATACCGCGGCTATCATCGTCCGCTGGTTCTCTATCAGTTTTTGTTCTTTGAGCAGGCTGGACATCAATGTCTTCCTGCCACGGCCGTCCATTTCCCTGGAGACTGCTGCAAGGCAGGCTCGACCTATCGCGTAGCCGCTCCCTTCGTCACCGATGAGACGTCCCCATCCACCGACCCTGTGGATTCTTTCATCATCATCTTTGGCAAAGAGTATGGATCCGGTTCCGGAGATGAGGATCATGCCCGGCCTTCCGGAGAAGGCTCCTTCCAATGCGGCAATCGCATCGCTTCCTATTTTGACCACCGGAACGGGGTAGTGCCTCTTTTCCAGGTAACTGATGAACGCGTCGCGCATCCTGTCGGCGTCTCCGATCCTTCCGGCCCCCGTGAGGCCGAGGTACACCGTCTTGATACATGAGAAGTCAGCGCCGGCTTTCGTGAGAATAAGCTCCGCCGTCGCGACGATGTTTTCCGAGGCTTTCTCTGTCCCTATGATTTGAAAGTTTGATGGTCCACCGGTCTCTTCAGCAACGACATTACGGCTCGAGTCGATGGCAACCCCGGTTGTCTTTGTCGCACCACCGTCGAAACCCAGAAAGAGAGATTCAGTCATCACACGAAAAATATTCTGTAAACGGAACAAAATCAATTTTCTTGTTCGACTCCGGAAAAAGCCTGAAGTTGACGCTTTCATGGAAGTTGACCATATTCAAATCGGTGCCGAACCCGGGCAGAATCCCGCGTGATTTATCCATTCGGTTGTTTACTGAAGATGACTGGAGTACACTTTGGCCTTTTTTCTTCTAAAGACGGAGCCGTCGGTTTATTCATTCGATGATCTCGCCCGCGAGGGCGAAACGGTCTGGGACGGAGTGACCAACAGTCTCGCTTTGAAGAATATCAGGCTGATGCAGACGGGGGACAGCTGTTTCATATACCATTCCGGTGATGAACGCGCGATAGCCGGTATAGCGAAGGTGGTTAAGTCCGCGTATCCTAATCCGAAGAAAAGAGACGAGAAATTGGCTGTTGTCAACCTTAAGGCTGTAAGCAAACTCAAGAGGCCGGTCTCGCTCTCCGAATTGAAGACCCGGAGTGAGCTGAAGAGCTTTGATCTCATCAGGCTCCCGCGGTTGTCCGTTATGGAGGTGCCGAAGAAAATATGGGATCTCATTCTCGAACTGTCGAAAGGGGAGTGAAAAGTGGGCAAGAGGGTTGACTTTGAGATCAGGGACAAGGTTGCGTTTTTGACGCTTAACCGTCCCGAGAAGAGGAATGCGATCGACGACATAGCGGTTTCTGAACTCACGGAGTTTTTCGGAAGCGCGAACTCTGACGACGGCGTGCGTGCGATCGTGTTCCGTGGAGAAGGAAGCGCGTTCTCGGCCGGCGCGGATCTGGAGTACCTTCAAAGGCTCTCCCAAAATTCCTCCTCGGCGAATCTCGAGGACTCGTGTGCGCTGAAAGACTTCCTGCTCAGTGTGTACAGGAGCAGGAAATTGACATGTGCAGTCGTCAGAGGTCCCGCGCTCGCGGGCGCGTTCGGCCTCACGCTGGCGTGCGATATCGTCATCGCGTCGGACAAAGCCAGGTTCGGTTTCACGGAAGTTAAGATCGGTTTTGTCCCCGCGGTCGTTCTGAATTTCGCGGCCAGGAAACTCAGGGAATCCGACGTGAGGGAATTGGTCCTGACAGGGAAAATAATTGAAGCTTCATCCGCCCTTCGGATGGGGCTCTTCTCCCAGATCGTGCCCGATAGTGAAATTGAGGCTTACAGCCGTCAGTTCCTCAAAGATTTCATATCCGGAACGAGCGCGGTGGCAGTCGCTCTCACCAAGCAGATACTTTCGGATATCAAAGAGATGCCCCTCGAGGAGGCTTTAAGGTATAGCTCGGCAATGAACGTTACAGCCCGCTCGACTGAAGATTTTCAGAAGGGGGTCAAATCATTTTTGAACAAGGAAAAACTGGAGTGGCAATAGTGGACATCAAAAGCAGCATCAGGACGGTTCCCGATTTCCCGAAAAAGGGGATCATGTTTCGCGACATTACTACGCTGTTGAAAGATAAGGATGCCTTCAACTATGTGGTGGACAAGTTCTATGAACATTACAAGGACAAGAAGATCGACAAGGTGGTGTCGGTCGAATCCCGCGGTTTTATTTTCGGGAGTGTGCTCGCTTACAAGCTCGGAGCCGGTTTTGTCCCGATTCGTAAACCGGGCAAGCTCCCTGCGGAAGTGATAAAACAGGAATATCAGCTCGAATACGGAACCGATTCCATGGAGATACACAAGGACGCGATAAAGCCGGGAGAGCGCGTGCTCTTACACGACGACCTTTTGGCCACGGGCGGGACCGTAGCTGCCGCGTGTAAGCTCATTGAGAAACTCCAGGGGAAAGTTGAAGGCATCTGCTTCTTGATCGAGCTGACCCCGCTGAACGGCCGGAAGGCAATTCCAGGTAAAGATGTGTTTTCGCTGATCGAGTATGACACCGATTGATTAGGCCGGGAGGAGCCCGGCCTGAAGCCGGGCTCCTGCCGTGCACTTGCTCTCCCATCCCAGGTCTCCGTAACCCTCCTTTAGAACCGCAGTATCTCGCCTTTTCCGCAAACCGATACCAGGTGAGGAATTGCAAAAATGACCGGTCGTTCCAATTTTTGAACTGCTCAGTTCAATTATTAGAATGGTTGGTAATATGGTGCCAATAAAAGGACGGGAGATCGAGTTCCGGCGGAAGACGATCGTCGACGCCGCCAGGGAAGTGTTTTCCGAGAAAGGGTACAACGGAACCACGATAGATAATGTGGCGGAGAGATCGGAGTTCGCGAAAGCGACCCTGTACAAGTTCTTCCGCACGAAGGAAGAATTGTACATGAGCGTCGTCGAGGACGTATTCAAAGAGATAAACGAGATCGCCGAAAAGGCAATGGCTGAAGATCTTCCCGTGCGTGACAAGTTTGCGCTCTTCATCGAGAGGCTGATCACACATTTCTCCGATCACGCGGATTTCTTCAGGCTGCTGATGAGGGAAATCGGGCGCGTCAACATGGCTGGTTGGAAGGGAAGCCCGCACGCGATGATCCACGAGCAACTGAATGAGATCCTCGCAAGGGAACTGGAACGGGGCATAAAACTGAAACAGATCAAGAAGGTTGATGCCCTGCGGGCAGGACAGGTATTCAATCACATGGTTTACGCGTATCACATGAACAACCTTTTCTTTGAGCACGACCAGAAGATGAAGAAAGACGCGGTTGAGTTCCTGGTGTCGGTGTTCTTTGACGGGATTGGAGTGAAAGGCAAAGCGAAATGAAGAAGAAATATATCATCTAGAAATCCTTCGTGGTGAAAGATAATGGAAGACTCTGTAATAGAACTGCGGCACAGAAGGAAAGAACTCTCCATACGAAACGGCGGTGAAGAGGTAGTCACGACGATTCTTCCCGATATCAGTTTCGATATCAAGCGCGGCAAGTTCACGGCAATAACCGGTCCCAGCGGCTCGGGGAAAACCACTCTTCTCTACCTGATGGGCGGACTGGACAAACCGAACTCGGGGAGCGTGTTTCTCGATAAGGAAGAAATCAGCGCGATGACGGAGGAAGAGCTGGCAGAGATGAGGAACGAGAAGCTTGGTTTTGTCTACCAGTTTCACTTCCTGCTCCCTGAGTTCAGCGCAGTCGAAAACGTCATGATGCTGATGCTGGACAGGGGGCGGGCTACGATAGGTGAGGCAAGAAAGCGCGCCGCGGAGCTTCTGTCTCAGCTGGGTCTGTCGGACAAAATTCACAACAAGCCTAATCAGCTATCCGGTGGGCAGCAACAGCGTGTTGCGGTCGCCCGCGCCCTCGCGAATCACCCGATGGTTCTCCTCGCCGACGAACCGACGGGAAATCCCGATTCTAAGAGCGCCGAAGTTACTTACCGGCTCTTCGCCAAACTGAAGAAGGAGACTGGCCAGACGATTGTTGTAGTAACGCACGACGAACGTTTCGCGTCGGAAACCAGGCGAATACTCCACATCCTGGACGGCCAGTTGGACAGCGACAAGAAACTGCGATAGGAGCGCCACGTTGCCGGGCG
>CAWEBD010000175.1:0-89853 GCA_963806435.1 uncultured Bacteroidota bacterium | reverse complement strand
CAAAAAGCAGTGCCGCCGCGGTTGCTACCAGAGCATGTGCGGAATGAATGTGCATAAATATCCTCGATAATAAGAGCGTTTTAGGGATTTTCCATATACGCCAGTTTAAATCATACTACATAGCAATGCAATAATCGCATGGCGTCGTGTTTTATTTCTTCAATCACTGGAAAATGAATTTTCCGGGAACCGCCGGGCACCGATGCGTATTATTGGTCGGAATGGTCAGTTGGTCGAATGAGGGGGCTTTTCGGACAGGCTTTTAATCTACAGGCTGTACACGGTATAGGACGGCACCGTGGGAATTGACCGTGGTGGTAATCTCGCCGTTGACTGCGCCAATGTCCTTTTTTGCCCAGAGATCGCGCAGGCCTACTTGCATGGGCCGGAGAGGCCGATGTCGGCCAGCGAAACTGTTATGCGGGCAGGTTCAGTTGCCGCCGGATTGTTGGCGGTCGGCACAGGCTCCGCAGCGGGCGGTGGAGTTTCAGCCGGCGGACCACCGCGGCGACGTCCGACTACGGGCAGGGGTAAGGCATTGAAAATCGCAACATATTTGTCCTTGGAGCCAGGCACATCGGCCGCCCATGCAAATTGAGATTTGTTTTTGGCGGCAAACAACGGCTTGTTGTTCGTGGATTGTTGATTGACGGCAATTACTTCGTCGTTCGTCAACAGCGAGAGGGTAAATTAGTCATTCTCGGGCATATTTCCACCCATGATTAATGGAGAACGGGCAATCGACCAAAGCGTCATCAGAGTGATTTGCTCATCGTGGGTAAAATGCGTCCAGGCGTTTTTTTCCTGCCAGGCTCAACGTTGCCCAACGGCAGCATGTCTGCGTCGGGCCAGTGTCCGGGGCCGTTGTGTTTGGACCAATTGTCCAGACGCGCGAATTGGGCGTAAAGAGTGCCCCAGTTGTCCCAGAAATCATCGCTGATCCGCCACATATTGGCGTGGACCTTAATATGATCTGCCTGGTTGATGGGCGTGGGGCGTCGGGCGAGGTGGAAAAAACAATGGGCCGGCTGGTCTTGTCAATTGCCTTGCGAATGGCCTCGATCTCGGACTGTGATACGGGCTTGAAAGGTCGTCTACCTTGATAAAATCGATGTCCCACGATGCCAGCAGGGCAAAGACCGAGTCGTAATACTCCTGAGCGCCCGGTTTCGACATATCAACACCGTACATGTCGCCGTTCCATAAGCATACGGATTTTTTGTCGGCGATGTCCGCTGCTTTGTAGTTTGTGCCGAGGATCGGCGTATTGATCGCGATCAACCGCCTGGCGGGGGATGCCGCGAAGCAGGTGGAGACCGAATTTAAGGCCTTTTGCGTGCAGATAATCGGCGATGGGCTTAAACGAGCGAATGTCCTTGGTCATTGGCGAACCGGTTTGCCGCCGGGAGCAACCGGCCATTGGCGTCCGTCTCGAGAATTGGCTCCCTTACGATACTCGGTGGTGTGGGCTTTGGGTTCATACCACTGTATGTCGATTGTAATGATATTCCAGCCGTGAGATTTTAAATTTTTCTCCATGTAATCGGCATCTGGCGAGCGTGTCTTGCTGGTTGATGCCCGCACCGTAACAATCCCAGGAATTCCAACCCATGGGAGGCGTTAAAGCCCACTGATAAAACTTCGGCGGCTTCTCGCCGGCCGGCTCCGTGTTTTGCGGCGTCTGCGCCAAGGCGGCTGAAACCGCCAATCCGATCAAGATAGCACTGAGTAAGATTGTTTTTTTCGTCGCGTGCATAAGGTTTCCTTCGTTGTTGGAGAACTAAATTATATTTGGTAAACAACGATCTTGACAGAACGAAATCATTATATGCCTTTAACAAGCTTTCCGCCAGGGTTTCCGATTCCAGTCAGGTTGCAAACCAGCTTTCATTCATACCTAATAACCGGTCTGATTGGAATCCGAAAATCCTGCCGTTTCACGAGTTCTCAGATCTTTTAATGATTAGATGGCAATTTGGTTTTGCCGTGGTACAAGGCTGGCTACGTTGCATGACATTGGAGCGATCGCATCAGGTTTCTGAGGATTATTTTGAATAGCTTTGTAACCATCTATGTAGTAATAATACCACACACAAAATTTCCTGAAATGATTGTAGTGGTTATGCGGTATCGATTGCATGCTTTGTATTGTACGCAAGAAGGTTTAGGATTCTCCTATAAATGGATACTCTCTAAATGATTGATCTTGTTTGACTGCCTCTCGTTTTTGACACATACTTTTAACGCCTATATCATAACTGGCAATTCCTTTTCAGAAGAAGTTTTGGGGCGGTTTACGTTATATCTTTAAGAGCACGTTACCATAACCCAAACTTACTAAGAAGGATGGAAGAATTCTTAAAAGATCTTGTCAGTATCAACGTTCCCGCAAAACTCTTAAAAAGAGCAAAGCAATTCATTTGCGGCAATCCATGTCCGGCGCTATTTGTGCCTCGGCTTGATTTTTTGATTTGGCTTTGTTTGCCCCTCACATTACGGAATATAAAATGATTGGAAATAGTCCTGATTCCACAATCATGAGCCTTTGCGGTACATTTGCCAGCGGCATACGCAAATTAGCCGGCCGCTACGGATGTCTTCAGGGTGCTTCGCTTAAGCGCGATCGACACGTGCATCGGCGGCTTCTGCGTATTGAGCCGCTAGAAGTACGCGTCCTGCTTAGCACCTATACGGTCACGAACACGGCAGATTCCGGCATCGGCTCGCTGCGCCAGGCCATTACCGATGCGAACACCAATGCCGGCTTGGATACGATTGCATTCTCCATCGCGGGGGCGGGAGTGCATACCATTGCTCCCGCCACAGCGTTGCCTTTCATTAACGGTGCAACCATAATTGATGCCACCACGCAGCCCGGCTATGCCGGCACGCCGCTGATTGAAATCAACGGGACCGGAACCGGCGGGACTGCGCTGAAGCTTTACACCACCAGTGGCGGCAGCACAATCAAGGGTTTGACCATCAATCGTTGCGGCAATTATGGCGTGTGGATCCAATCGGATGGCAATACGATCAGCAATAACTGGGTCGGCTTGGACAATACGGGTTCCGTGGCATCGGCCAACCGCTACGGTATTTACATTTCCAGCAGCACGAATAACATCGTGCACAACGTGCTTTCCGGGAACACGGCAGGCGTTTATTTCGGGAATATTGCGAACGGCAACACCATAGCCGGCAACTTCATTGGCACTGATCCCACCGGCATGTCCGCAATTGGCAACGGCTATGGCGTGCGAATCAGTTCAGGCACGGGTAATATCATCGGCGGCACAACCGCGGCCGACCGCAACATAATTTCCGGCAATTCAAACCACGCCATCTACATTTCCTCCGCCAGCAACACAATCATCGGAAATTATGTGGGTACAGACTATACCGGCACAGCAGCAATCCCCAATACCGGGGGCTATGGTATTTATATTAGTGCCGCAAACAACAACGTCATCGGCGATCCCAACGCGGGCAATGTCGTTTCCGCCGGCGTGGCAGGCATCATGATTGCGAATTCCGATGGAACGATAATTCAAGGAAATTACGTCGGCCTCAATGCCGCCGGCACCGCGGCATTAAGCAACTCCGATAGAGGCATATATTTAAAGAACTCCACCAACACCTTAATCGGTGGCACGGACGCGGCCGACCGCAACGTTATTTCCGGCAATTTAAATCACGGAATTCACATCAATAGCAGTTCCAATAACAATACTGTTGAAGGCAACTACATTGGGACCGACTATACCGGCAACGTGGCGATTGGAAATGTTGGAAGTACTTTATGCGTTGATGCCAGTAGCAACAACAATGTGATCGGTGCGCCTGGCGCGGGCAATGTGATTGCCGCCGGCAGCGATCAGGGCATCAGGCTCGACGGAGTCAGCGGTACCGTTGTCCAAGGAAATTCCATTGGCGTCGGTGCAAATGGCACAACTCCGCTGGGCAACACCGGCGATGCAGTGTGGCTGCAAAACGCCACTAACACCACCATCGGCGGCACAAGCACCGGCACGGGCAACATAATTGCCAACTCCAAATTCGGCACGGTCGGCCACAACGGCGTGGAGATAATCGGTACGTCGTCAGGCGTCGCAATACTGCATAATTCGATTTATGGCAATGCCGGGCTGGGAATCGACCTGGGCTCCGACGGCGTAACCGCCAACAACGGCACAAAAAACTCCGGTCTGCCAAACTATGGCATGGACTTCCCGGTTATTATTTATGCAAGGCTGAACGGCACTTCATTAACCTTGAACGGTTACGTGGGTAGTGCCACGAATCAGAGTACATTTGCCAATGCAATAGTCGAGTTCTTCCAAAGCGATAACAGCCCGAGCGGCTACGGCCAAGGCCGCAGATATCTGGGGTGCCTGACCACTGATGCCAACGGCAACTTCAACGGCACGCTCACAGTCAGCGGAATTGCGAAAGGCGACAAAATCACGGCCACGGCCACGGACGCGGGCAATAACACGTCGGAATTCGGACCCAACATCGTAACCGCGGGCATCACGATTACGCCTGTCAGCGGATTGACCACTACCGAAACCGGCGGCACGGTACAGTTTACCGTGGTGCTGGATAGTCAACCCACGGCGGATGTGATCATCGGTATATCCTCGAGCGATATAACCGAGGGCACGGTAAATGTGCCTTCGCTTACATTTACCTCGGCCAATTGGAACCTGGCCCAATCAGTGACCGTTACCGGCATGGACGACCTGGTGGCCGACGGCGATATTGCATACAGCATCATCACCGCGTCTGCCGCTAGCGCTGATCTTAATTACAACGGCCTGGATGCCTCGGACGTCTCGCTCACCAACATCGACAATGATACAACCACAATTGTCGCCACCGACCATCCGGCAGGTTCTATATATGGCCAGACGATCTGCTTAACGGCCACAGTCAGTGCCAGCTTGGGGGCCGGCACGGCAACCGGCACTGTACAGTTCCAGATAGACGGCAGTAACTTCGGTTCAACCGTTTTGTTGCACGATGGGATGGCAAGCATTGCCGTAAATTCGCTTAGAGCAAATTCTCATAGTGTGACAGCAACTTATGCAAGTGATAATGCTCCCACTTTTCAAAATAGCCAAACCGATTCACCAGTTGAAGCCGATGTCACCCCGGCCTCCTTGACAATCACGGCCGACAACAAGACGAAGCTGTACGGGGCGGCTTTGCCAACCTTGACTGCCAGTTACACGGGCTTTGTCAACAGCGATACGGCGGCCAATCTGACAACGCAGGCCGCTCTATCGACCACGGCCACCGCTGCCAGCCACGTTTCCGGCAATCCATATACAATCACGGCCTCGGGCGCGGTGGACGCGGATTACACCATCAGCTATGTAAGCGGTACGCTGAGTGTCACCCCGGCCTCCTTGACAATCACGGCCGACAACAAGACGAAGCTGTACGGGGCGGCTTTGCCAACCTTGACTGCCAGTTACACGGGCTTTGTCAACGGCGATACGGCGGCCAATCTGACAACGCAGGCCGCTCTATCGACCACGGCCACCGCTGCCAGCCACGTTTCCGGCAATCCATATACAATTACCGCCAGTGGCGCGGTGGACGCGGATTACACTATCAGCTATGTAAGCGGTACGCTGAGTGTCACCCCGGCCTCCTTGACAATCACGGCCGACAACAAGACGAAGCTGTACGGGGCGGCCTTGCCAACCTTGACTGCCAGTTACACGGGCTTTGTCAACGGCGATACGGCGGCCAATCTGACAACGCAGGCCGCTCTATCGACCACGGCCACCGCTGCCAGCCACGTTTCCGGCAATCCATATACAATCACGGCCTCGGGCGCGGTGGACGCGGATTACACCATCAGCTATGTAAGCGGTACGCTGAATGTCACCCCGGCCTCCTTGACAATCACGGCCGACAACAAGACGAAGCTGTACGGGGCGGCTTTGCCAACCTTGACTGCCAGTTACACGGGCTTTGTCAACAGCGATACGGCGGCCAATCTGACAACGCAGGCCGCTCTATCGACCACGGCCACCGCTGCCAGCCACGTTTCCGGCAATCCATATACAATCACGGCCTCGGGCGCGGTGGACGCGGATTACACCATCAGCTATGTAAGCGGTACGCTGAGTGTCACCCCGGCCTCCTTGACAATCACGGCCGACAACAAGACGAAGCTGTACGGGGCGGCTTTGCCAACCTTGACTGCCAGTTACACGGGCTTTGTCAACAGCGATACGGCGGCCAATCTGACAACGCAGGCCGCTCTATCGACCACGGCCACCGCTGCCAGCCACGTTTCCGGCAATCCATATACAATCACGGCCTCGGGCGCGGTGGACGCGGATTACACCATCAGCTATGTAAGCGGTACGCTGAGTGTCACCCCGGCCTCCTTGACAATCACGGCCGACAACAAGACGAAGCTGTACGGGGCGGCTTTGCCAACCTTGACTGCCAGTTACACGGGCTTTGTCAACGGCGATACGGCGGCCAATCTGACAACGCAGGCCGCTCTATCGACCGCGGCCACCGCTGCCAGCCACGTTTCCGGCAATCCATATACAATTACCGCCAGTGGCGCGGTGGACGCGGATTACACCATCAGCTATGTAAGCGGTACGCTGAATGTCACCCCGGCCTCCTTGACAATCACGGCCGACAACAAGACGAAGCTGTACGGGGCGGCTTTGCCAACCTTGACTGCCAGTTACACGGGCTTTGTCAACGGCGATACGGCGGCCAATCTGACAACGCAGGCCGCTCTATCGACCACGGCCACCGCTGCCAGCCACGTTTCCGGCAATCCATATACAATCACGGCCTCGGGCGCGGTGGACGCGGATTACACCATCAGCTATGTAAGCGGTACGCTGAGTGTCACCCCGGCCTCCTTGACAATCACGGCCGACAACAAGACGAAGCTGTACGGGGCGGCTTTGCCAACCTTGACTGCCAGTTACACGGGCTTTGTCAACGGCGATACGGCGGCCAATCTGACAACGCAGGCCGCTCTATCGACCGCGGCCACCGCTGCCAGCCACGTTTCCGGCAATCCATATACAATTACCGCCAGTGGCGCGGTGGACGCGGATTACACCATCAGCTATGTAAGCGGTACGCTGAATGTCACCCCGGCCTCCTTGACAATCACGGCCGACAACAAGACGAAGCTGTACGGGGCGGCTTTGCCAACCTTGACTGCCAGTTACACGGGCTTTGTCAACGGCGATACGGCGGCCAATCTGACAACGCAGGCCGCTCTATCGACCACGGCCACCGCTGCCAGCCCCATAAACAACTATCCTATAACAGTAAGGGGTGCATCTTCACCAGACTACACGATTCAATTCTTGTCCGGTACCCTGACTGTGTATCCGACCCAGAACGCAACCTTCCTGATGCCCGATCCCATAAATACCACGAAACAGACGTTATATGTGTTTGGCACATCAGCCAATGATCTCATTCTGATCAACCCCGGTTTCGCCTCCGGATATGTGACGGTTTCCATGAATGGCAAGTCCCTCGGTACATTCAAGCCTACCAGCCGCATCATTGCCCATGGTCTTGCGGGTAATGACTATATTGGCATATCTAAACTGATCGCTATGCCGTCATGGCTTTACGGCGATGATGGAAACGACGTGCTTTGGGGCGGCGGAGGCCCAAATATCATGATGGGGGGCGCGGGAAAAGACAATCTTTACGGCGGTATGGGTCGCAGCCTGCTTATCGGAGGCGCTGATAGCGATACACTGGCAGGCGGCATCGGCGATGCGCTCTTGATCGGTAAAAACACCAACTTCGATGCCAACGATGCGGCCCTTTTGGCGCTCATGAACGAGTGGAATTCGGCTGCGAATTACGCTACCCGCGCAGGTCATATCACCGGCAAGTCAGGCGGCCTGAACGGCTCGTGCTTCCTCAACGCCACAACGATTCGCAATGACATCTACAAAGACACTATGATCGGCAGCTCGGCAATGGACCTGTACTTCCGGGGATTCTGTGACATTGTGGGCAAGAAAAAAATCCTGGAAACATTGATTACCTTAAACCGGTGATGCTATCAGGTGGAATCGGGTATTCTGAATTACTCCCGACTTCATAACTCATTGATATCAAACCACTTTGACACCATGACGGTGTTTCCTCTTGTGGTTTTTTAGAATTGCAAAATGCGTAAGATAGGCTGAGATTGTCTACAGGGTAAAGTATTCTTCGTGTAATGATTTTTCCAGCCGATCTGATAAGAGGGGCTATAGTATTAGGAACTCATCGATGGCGGACTGTTATAGCCTCATACAATCCTTATTGGTGGTATTAAGCCTGTCAATGGCTGCATGGGGAGCAGACTTAGTAAATCCGCTTGATTCCGTCCCTGACAAAACATCACAGAGTCGCATATAGCGAAGACAGCTTGACAGCAGAAACAGCTCCCTATCCTCCTGAAGCTGATTATTTAGGGAATTGTTCCGATCTCTGCTACAGACGTCCTTGCAGATGTTATTCCAATAATTGCTGTGCAGGCTATAGCGAGTGTTGCAACCCCCATTGGACGGTTACGGCAGATGCCTTATTTCTTCGCCCGTCCGCGACCACGAGGCAACAGCTTTTGTTTGATCCTTTACAAGGAACTACTATATTAAATTCCTCTGATATGGCATTTTCTTGCGAATCCGGTCCGCGACTGAGCCTGATGCGACACGGACAATGCGGCTGGGATTTAGAGTTGAACTTCTTCGATAATGTCGGTTCGAGAGCAAGCGCCGAATTCCCCGCTAGTGCAATGCCTAGCGGTATCGGAGGTGTGATTGTGGATAATACGATCCTTCTGCCGGTGAATGAAATTGTCTTTGGGGAACGCTTCAGGCTTTATAGCAGCGAACTGAACCTCCAGCGACCCGTTAATGAGTGGCTGACTACGTTGGTCGGTTTCAGGTGGGTGGAGTTTTATGATAGTTATTCAGTACAAGGCGTCGAATCCGTTGTATCAATGCCTTTTTCCCAGGCAATCAACACCCACAATCACTTGTATGGCTTCCAGATCGGAGAAGACGCGCTATTATTCGAGCGGTACCGGCCGACTGCGCATAAATGGCTTTGCTAAGATCGGCATTTTCCATAACACGGCCGACCAGAACAGCAATCTCAATGATCCTGCCAATCTCGGCGAATTATCGGTTGTAGCCAACGGGAGCCACACTGCCTTCCTGTGCGAGCTAGGTCTGATCGGCTCGTATCATCTCTCCCAACACGTTGCATTGCGCGGCGGTTACCAAGTAATGTGGATTGAAGGCGTGGCACTTGCCACGAGACAGATTCCCGTCACCAACCTGATTGCCGGCACTGCGGACATCGCGATATCCGGGGGTCTTTTCTATCACGGGGCCACCGCGGGTTTTGAAATCACATGGTAATGCCGGCTGTCGACGAAATGATAGCAGCAAAGGCGTCTCGCTCGATCAATATGAGCAGGTCTATGACAAGCTTATCACCGAAGCTAAAGCGGTGAATCCGAAGCTCAAGTTGGTGCTCTGCGAGCCATTCGTGAAGCCCGCGGACAAGATCAACGACGACATCCGCAAGCGGCAGGAAATCGTTGCCAGGCTCGCACAGAAGCATGGGGCGGCGCTTGTACATTTCCAACAGGTCTTCGACGAGGCCGCAAAGCGCGCTCCGCCGATTACTGGATTTGGGACAACGTGCATCCGACCTATCGGGGGCACCAGCTCATGGCCGATGAATGGGAACGCGTGGTTCATGACTTTTGGAAGTGAACATCCGCGAGAAACAGAACCTAACCTATCTTGGAGCACCGACCAGTGCGGGCTTTCGCAGCGATTCTGGAGGTGATCGGACGACTGGCGAATCCACTTACGATGTGTCGTTGCAGTGAAGATGCCGATTTGGCAGAAGTACAAAGAGGTTTTAGCGACAGCGACGTAGAATGTATGGCCTTCCGGCAGAAAACTGCTACAGAACCAACTCTTTGGCAGGGGCGTCTGGCATCCTTATGGTCTATGAAACCAGATTCTCGGCGGAAAGAAATCACTGTAGCAAACTGGATTTTTTCGAAACTTTTTGTTAAAATGGCGCAATTGACGCTCGGATCGTGTCCGGCTTACACTCCATGGAAAATACCGAATTTAACCAGTATTTAGAACTTATCCCAAGACACTGTTGTCATCCTGAGCGAAGCGAAGAATCCAAAACTGTTTTGAGATCCTTCACTGCGTTCGGGAGAACGGCCAAGCCTTTTGAGATAAGCTCTTAGCGTCATGGATCAAAACGTCAGCAATACACAGAAATGTATTTGGATCAAGAAAATAGGATCGTCTCGCTTTTTAAATCATTTTCAACCATTACGATTTAAGTTCACACGACACCCATGGGTTTTGAAAATTTGCTTCTAGTCCCAAACGGAATGATCTAAACGAAAACACAACATTGCGGAACAAAAACCAACTCAAAGCATCGCTGTATTATGTCTAAATTCACTCGGGATATTGTTAAAGAGTATTCGACCGGAAAAAAAGTCTACAAAAAAAAGACCAAACGAAACATGCCGGTATCGGTTTGAGCAGTTGGAGCCTCGGATGTTATTGAGTGCCCAGGCTTACGACTGGAACAGCGTCACCATCAAAGCCAACGGTTTTATCGACGGCATCGTTTATAATCCCGCCGCTCCCAACACAGTCTACATCCACACCGACATGGGCGGGGCATATCGCTGGGACCAATCCGCCAGCAAGTGGATGCCCATGAACGACTGGTCGCAGTACAACGACTGGTCTCCACAGAATCTGGGCGTCGAGACCCTGGCGGTCGATCCCACCGACGCCAACCGCGTCTATATGGTCTGCGGCACCTACAATAGCCCCACCGCCATCATTGCGATCCACCGACGGCGGCCGCACCTGGCTCCGCACCGACGTCAGCGGCATCCTATCCAACGGCAATGGCTCGGCCCGCAACGCGGGCGAACGCATGAATGTGGATCCCAACTCGCCCAATATTCTCTTCTACGGCACCCGTACCGCCGGGTTGTGGAAGAGCACCGACTACGGCGCCTCCTGGGCCCAGGTCTCCGCCTTCCCCTCCGTCGGTGAAACCTCGGGCAACTTTGCCAATACCGGCATCGTCTGGACCCTGTTCGACAAGAGTAGCTCCACCTCCGGGACCCCCACGCAAACGATATATGCCGGCGTCGAGAACGTCGATGCGGGCGAAACGAGAATCTACCGCACCACCGACGGCGGAAACACCTGGAGCGCACTCCCCGGCGGACAGCCCACTACCCTCGATTATTTCCCCCAGCGCGCGGCGCTCACACCCGACGGCAATTCGTTGTATATCACCTACGGGTATTCCACTAGCTACCCCGGCCCCTATGGCATTACCGAGGGCATGGTCGAGAAAGTAACTAATCCGGATTCCGCTACTCCCACGTGGACCGATATCTCCCCCAACGTCACCTACGGCTTCTCCGGCGTCGCCATCGATCCAACCAACCCCAACATCGTTTATGTCAGCGAGTTAAACGACTATAATCCCGCCGACCGCATCTGGCTTTCCACCAACGGCGGCAGTTCCTGGAGCGTGATCACACCCAACAGCAACCGTGACGACTCCTCCGCTCCCTATGCCAGTTCCATGAACATCCACTGGATGGGCGATCTGGAGATCGATCCGTTCAACCGCGATGTGGCCATGTTCACCACCGGCTACGGGCTCTACCGGACCACGAATCTCACGGCCGCTACCCCCACCTGGTCGTTCTTCAATGACGGCTTTGAGCAATCGGCGGCGTTGGAGCTGGCCAGCCCCTACACCGGCTCCACCCATCTGCTCAGCGCCATCGGCGATCGCGACGGGTACAAGCATGACGATTTCAGCATCTCCCCTGTCGGCGGACGCTTAGGCCAAAGCCAGGGCCGCATGATAGGCACGAGCAACGACATTGATGTTGCCGTCACCAACTCGAATTATGTCGTGCGCGTCGGTGGCACTGCGCCCTATGCGCAGTACTCGCTCGATGGAGGAACCACGTGGAACTGGTTCGCCGCGACTGACCGGCGCTAACGGCGCCGGCAACATCGCCATCTCCGCCGACGGCACCAAGGTCGTCTGGGACGCCGGAGGGGTCAAAGTCGCCTATGCTACCCGGACCGGCTCGACCTGGAGTGCCTGGACAACCTCCACCGGTGGTTCATCCAGCGATATGAAGATAGTCGCCGATCTGGTGAACCCCAATAAGTTCTACGCCTATCGCAGCACTACGGTCTATCTGAGCACCAACGGCGGGGCTAGTTGGACCGCCCAGACAGGCGCACCCAGCGGTGGAACTTGGATTCGGGCTGTCCCGGGCAATGAAGGCTATTTATGGATGAGCTGTGGCAGCAGCGGCTTGTACCGATCCACCAACAGTGGCGCAACCTGGACGCGTGTCAACAGCGCCGCTGTCACCACCGTCAACCAGGTCGGCGTCGGCATGGGACCCACCTCCGGCAGTTATCCTCCATCTTCGTCGGCGGCACGGTCAACGGCCAAAACGGATTTTTCCGCTCCGACGACCAAGGCGCCACTTGGGTCGAGATCTCGGACCTGGCCCACCATGTACGGATGGGTCACCGTCATCCAAGGCGATCCCCGCGTGTACGGCCGGCTGTATGTGGGCACCAACGGCCGCGGCATCCTCTACGCCGACATCCACACCCCGCAAACATATCTGCCCACCGGCTGGAGCACGCTGGACATCGGCGCGCCCGGCTCCACCGGCTCGGCCGGCTCGCCCTCCGACGGCACTTGGGAACTTATCGGCGGCGGCGCCGGCATCACCGGCCTCACCGACTCCTTCCGCTTCGCCTACACCAGCCTCACCGGCGACGGTTCCATCACCGCCCGCGTCATGGGAGTCCCCAGCGATAACCCCTCCAACCATAACGCCAAGGCCGGGGTCATGATCCGCGACGGCGTCGCTATCCTCGCCGCCAACGTGCTGCTGGCCATGAGTCCCGGCTCGGTCAACGGCGCCTTCTTCCAGTATCGCTCCTCCATCGGCGGCACCACCACCATCAGTACCGACCCCGGCATCTGGAGCCCCTACTGGGTGCGCCTCACCCGCATCGGCAATACCTTCACCGCCTATTGCTCCGCCGACGGCAACACCTGGACCCTGGTCGGCACCGCCATCGTCACCATGGGGACCACCGTCGACATCGGCCTGGCGGTCACCGCCTCCGACAACAACCAACTGGACATCTCCACCTTCCAGAACGTCTCAATTACTACCCCAACTACCCCTACACATACCTGGAACGGCGGCAGCCTGGTTAATAATCTATGGACCGCACCGGAAAACTGGGTCGGCGACGTAGCGCCATCCGCCGGCGATAATTTGATCTTTCCCGCAGGCGCGGCACAATTGGTAAATGTTAATGACTATCCATCCACAACTGTCTTTAGTTCTATCACCGTTTCCGGCAGCGGTTACCATATTATCAACGGCGAGGCGACTTCAACAAGTATAACAGTGGCATCCGGCACTACGCTGGAGACGAATTCGCTCTTTACCGACACATTGACCATCGGCGCGGGCTCTGTTATTAACATCACGCCCATCTCCGGCGGCTGGCATGCAGCAAATACCCCCATAACGCCCCTTGCCGCCGATGCTTTGCTGCCAAATCAGCCTAAAACCGTTACGCAACCAACGGCTGCCAACGCAATTGCACCATCTTCGTCGAACACAACTACCGTCGCGACAGAGCCGCTTGCCGCTAGCACTGTTTCCGCAACGCCGCTTCCAGTATCTAGCGAAGCGGCGACAGCACAGGCATTGTCCGATAGTTTATCTAATACTGTCCTCGATACGGTTACCGAGCCAACAGGAATTATTGCCGATACAGCCTTACCCGTGTGTTTAGTAGAATCTACCGAGGAAAGACGAATCGACACAGATTTCAATCGCCTCCTGCCACAATCGCCGATATATTTACGGATCGATTCGACCGCGTTGCACAAGCTCATCGATAGCGGGCTGGAACAATCTCTTACCACAAGAAATGAAAACATTACAAGTGCACCGATATTTGGTTCATTGCGCAACGAATTGCCATCCGCCGTGGGAAAGATTGATAAGCATTTCACAATCCCAGTCATAAACAGCCGGCATGCCCATATTGCCGTATTACAGTCAAATTCTCGGTGGGCATATCTCGACTCTGTGGCGGACATCGACATCGCCCAACATGTAGGCGCCGGGAAGCATTCCAAGCAGTTTGAAAAAGCGATAGATGAAGTTTTGGCGGAAGAAGAAGATGCCACTATGGCCTTGCAATAACTCTCATTTTTCATGCTTGTCTTACTCCAATTATCCTCAATTAAAGATACACAATCGAACCGCATGAATTAGCATAATACGTTATACCCCAAACCCATTAACATTACCGATTTCTAGAAAATTGGCCGAAACTTACATATTATGTGGTGAAAATAGGCGGTTACCATTCGCAAAAAATTCTGCTAATTCAATGCCGCTTTCTGGTATAATGCCTTCTTTCGCGGTCAAACTCAAACCACGGATGGTCACATGGCTGTCACGCGGATTCCCATTCCAACTTGGGCAAGAACGAAAAAGGCGGATAAACGGTTGGAACTCAGTCTGGCTGAAATCGACCTTTCTGTTCGGACAATAAACTGTCTGGAAGAGGATAAAATCTTCACGGTTTTCGATCTTCTGCAATGCACGCGGGAACGGCTGCTGCAGATCCCCAATCTGGGAGAGAAGACAGTGGAGACCGTCTATGCCGCATTGGAGGAAATAGGTTTTTACCGCAGTCTAAAGCAGCCGGTGGGACAAATGAAAGGAACGCCTGCAAGGGACTTCGTATTATTGTGCGAATGACCAGGCTTACCGAGACAGATAGAGAACGTTTTATTCCCCCGCCGGATCACAAGGGCCGTCGCTGTGGATGATATACAGTAGGTTTGCAGTGAGGACTGTTCGGAAATAAAGGGTGACGCTTTGGGTGATACTATGCTTTGTGAGGGAAAGACGGGAAAATGTGAGAATCGAATAAGCTTATGTCTAGTAAGAGGTTAAAAAAGATGCGAGAGCGGGGATTTGAACCCCGACCCCTTTCGGGACTGGATCCTAAGTCCAGCGCGTCTGCCAATTCCGCCACTCTCGCATAATGTTACGCTCCAATAGTTTGCGTCAAAATTTCAACGCTGTCAAGTGCCGGTTTTTGCTCCGTGCGCAACCGGCGCGCTAAGACCTGCATTTTTTCATCGTTTGTTTTACCCGATCCATCGGCTTGCAAACGTCTCAAAACAGACCGTTTAGCAATCACCATTGCATCCAACTTTTCGTAATGCTTCCTGATTACTTCCGGTGTTGCCCCGACCATGAGAGAGGTTTCTTTTTCGGATACCCGGTTCATCGGCCGCGACCTAGATCGGCTGATATATGCGGCCGTGGGAAAGCTAGCCGACCTGAAGGTGAAACAAGCGGTACGATTTGAAGCCTATAAGGATCGAATGATAAACGATCCCGAAGCGCATGACCTTACGGCCGTCGAAAGATTCATTGCCCCTACACCTGCCTTGTGGTGCCGATTCATGCGCCCATATATGGGCTATCTCGGTAGTTTTAAAAACAGTTTTCATGGTTGCGCCTCAATGGTGAATAGCCAAAGATGAAAAATCACACGAAAAGCAAAACGAAAAGCGAAACGAAAAGTTACAAACCCCAGATAGGAACTTTACTTCTGGGTTTGTGTATGTAATTCATCCCTTAATAACGCCATCCTTTGATCTAGCTTTGCCAGTTTTGCAATTAAGAATCTTCGATTCTTAATTTGTGGTAAAGCGCGCTCAAGTGTAGTGATTGCCTCTTGTGTCGAATGATAAAGGTCGATTTCTGACGCGTCTCACGCGGCACGAGTTTCCGGCACACTCAAATGAATAGCCTCGCCAAGGTCAAGGCCGGGCGAGGATCCACCGCAGGGAGGTCTACGAGGCAATACAAAAATCCAAAGCTGCGAGCGAGGCGGGCCAACGGATTACTGATCTCGCCAAGTCTCTGATCTTCAGGTCTTTCCCTCCAAAACTTCTCCCCATCAGCGCCTCCAGGGTCTGTTCGGCCACCATTTCTATCGGGTAGCATTCGAAGCTGCACAGACGCCGGGCATGAGTGAGCCTTTTTCTTTGTGTCATCGGCTAAGGTTGCTGAGCCTTTGTTGGACCTCTCGCACGATTTCGTCGATTTGGAATGGCTGCAAAAGGGTCGGTTCCTTTTCCAGCTTTGCACGCCATGCCAACAAGACCGTGTCCACGTCGCGTTTGCTCGTGATGGCATGCATCAATAATTTTCTGGATGGTCACTTCCCATTCTTGAAGACGCATCGGCTATTCCTCCTTGAATTCGGTACCGCCCGCTTCGACCGCCGAGACGAAACCAAGCGACCCTACTGAACCCATTTTGTAATCCCCAATTCAGTGGCGACCGTCGCCACTTTTCTTGCGGGTGCGGGACAAACGCTCCCCGTCTCTGACAATTTCATAGAGTTCCGTCAACCGGTGGATATTTCGGATTCCCAAATGTGCGAGTACTTTGGACACTCGCCATGGAGCAAGCTCCCTTGCGTCGAACCGTCTAGTGCCGACCCGGATGCTGGTGGTGTGGGGGCCGGGAAGGGACACTACGACTTGCGTGGGAGTGGGTGCTGGCTCCTGGCCTGCTCAATGTCGGTCGCCAGTTGCGTTACATCTTTTGTGAATTGTGTGAGACATCGGCTTGCGTCCTTCTCGTCCATCTGCTCCACGGTTCTCTTCATGTTGCCGTGATTGAAGAGAAACTTGTACGCCGTCCTTGCCCGGTCCAGCAGTTCCGGCGTCCAGTCTTCCGAGAGCATCGTGGCTGCCCAGAGCAACTTGCCACCGATGACGAGCTTTTCCTTCGGGGTGGCTGAACTGCTCTTCAGAAAGTTGGCGGCTTGTTCAACGGGACGTGGACTGATTGACATGGCTGTTTCCGACGACTATTAGTGGACGAACTTGCGAAAACCACTCCAAATAAGTGTCCTGGTTCAGCGTGAAATGAAAACGTCGATTGGCTCCCTTTAACACACCACCTTTGAGATCTTCATCAAGCAACTACGCTGCAATTGGAACTTGACGGTGCATAACGGTGCGTATTTATTTATTCTTCTTCTCTTTTTTCAATTTTCGTTTTTCCTCTGGGGTCCGCTGGGCCTTTTTCTGTTGTTCTCTTTTGCATTTGTCTTTGCTTCCCTTATCACCCATGTCTTTTTCTCCGTGATTGAAAACGAATGTTCTCTCAACTCCGTCGGACCGGCTTGACGTTTTCGGCTCTTTCGGTGCACCAGTCGACCGCCTGGTCGAGAAACTTCAGGTACTTCGCGGGAGTTTCGCCGCGCCAGGCGACCGGATGAACCGGGATGCGGACTATCATCGCGCCCGTCTCCTTTATCTTCACGAAGAAAGCCTTGTCCCAGTGCCCGTCGCCGAGAATTTTTGTCGGATCCGCAATTGACAATCCCTTGAAAAGAACCGTATCACCGAGTGAATTGACGAACCTGTTCCCTTCTACTCTTATTAAGGGGAGCGTCTGGTTTCTGTTCGGCGGGAATCCCGGGAAGCGCTCATTCCACCATTCCCGGTGAACATTGGACTGGTCTGCGTTTCCTTCCTGCGCCATGACCACGCTTGTCATCACGATAAAGGCCATCAGCATTAAGAACGGTGTAAACCACTTCTTCATAGCTTCTCCTTCCGGTTAACAAACTCGCGCACGATACCGTGCATCCATCTAACGCAGCGGGTCTTGAAAACGTGTTACCTATTGTAATGAGATTTCGGCGTATTTGAAATAGCACGGAGGAAATCGCCGGGTGTGGTTCAGATTTCCAGCGGGGCGATTAAACTCCGGAAAGCGGGCTATTTCCCCGCGGTTGAGTCAGGGTGCTGAATTCTGCCGTGTGCCGCCGCCTCGAAGAATTTCCCGTTGTCTGTCGGCTCGAATGTCTTCCACGATTGAAGCATAGTCGGACGCCACAACGGATCGAATACCCACCAGACCCAGCTTATATGCTTCCCTTCCATGTAATTGACTATCGCCTTGCCATACTCCCGGTTGTCTTCCATTCCGCCCTTCCCCAACGTGAAGCCCAATTCCGTGACAACGATGGGATACTTTTCCGCGGCAAAACCAAAATCCTCGTCCCATTTCGGTTCGTACGGCGGGGTGCGCTTGTGCGGGTAGGGATGGACTGTGTAAGCAATTCCTTCCGCGTCGATGGGAGCGTAATTAAGCGGAGTAAGGTCGTAGGCCCAGTCGAACCCCGCGACCAGTGGGATGCTGTTATTGCGATTGGCTCTTATGAGTTTTATCAGGTCCTCGTTTATCGTCTTCCATTCTTCCCACGACAAATTGCCGAGCTGACCAAAATTGGATGTCGGCTCGTTGAACAGCTCGAAGAAAGCGACTGTGTTATTTCCGGCAAAGTGGCGCGCCATCGTGAGCCAGAAATTAAATGTCTCCTGCAGCGAGGTGAAGTACGATGGATCTTCGTAAAGGCCCTGCTCGAGGTTCCCTATTGAATGCCAGTCTATGATGACGTAGAGGCTCTCTTCAGTGCACCACTGTACCGCCTGGTCGAGCAGCGTCATATACTTACCGGGTGTCCGCGCGCGCCAGGCGCCGGGGTGCACCGGTATCCTGATGAGCGTCGCGCCGAACTCTTTCGCCTTGATGAAAAGTTTCTTGTTCCACACCCCCTCTTGCTCGAGCTTGTCCGGGTCGGCGATCGAAACGCCGCGGAACAGGACGGTGTCTCCGTTCGCGTTCACCAACCGGTTCCCCTTCACTTCGACAAGTGGAAGGAACGTGGCGCTTTTTGCCCAGACCGGGGGCGCGGGGCGGCCTCCACCGCGCCAATCATATCCCTTCGCCCGGCCCTTCTGGGGAGAACCCTGCGCGAAGGCGCACTGAGCATACACAAGGAAAAATAGAGTGAACGAAACTGATATGAGATGCCTTTTCATTCTGATCCCTCCTGACTGCGGAAAACAATTTACAAGTTGAAATCCGGCACCGACCTGCCCGTATCCGGCACCCTGGGAAAGGACTGCTCAGCCTTTAACCCATCGTCACGTGGATTTCATTTTCTGCCGACATCTTTGACGCGGGAATGAGATTCCCTTCTATCGTCTCGCCGTTCAGCACGACCTTCCTTACGCCTTTCTCGGCACCTTTCGGGTTTTCCACCCGGATATCGAGCACGTTTCCGCGGAAGACGCGCCTGACGCTGAACGATTTCCACTTCGACGGTATGCATGGATCGATCCGGACGCCGTTTACCTCCGGCCTGATTCCAAGAACATATTGAGTGATAGCATGATAGGTCCACGCGGCCGAGCCGGAAAGCCACGGAATGCGGGAGGCGCCGTGCTTCGGACTCTGTTTCGCGTGAGTAGACTGGCACACAACATAAGGTTCTATCTCGCGGACCTCCGCCTTCTTATTGTAGGCCGCCGGCAAATACGCACGCAAGTATTCATAGGCCTGGTCTCCATGCCCGAGAATCGCCTCCGCCATGACGGCCCAGCCCTGTGTGTGAATGAAGATACCGGCATTCTCTTTCAGGCCGGGATTGAAGAAAGATGCCCGTACAATATTATGGTCTGTCTTCACAAAGGGAGGATCGCAAAGGGCGAGTCCATATTTTGTCGCGAGACGTTCGTGCACCTGCTCCATCGCGGTTTCCGCCTGGTCCCTGGTCGCGAGGCCCGAGATCACCGCCCATGTCTGTGGATTGAGGAATATTTGCCCCTCGGCGCACTCCTTCGAACCCAACTTCAGACCATCGTTTCTATAGCCTCGCATGAACCATTCACCGTCCCACGAATACCGTTTTATGTTGCTGTCGAGCCGCTCGAGGGTCAGCTTGGCCCAGGACGATTCGTCCGCTCTGCGGAGGATAAGCGCCACATCGACATAGACCTTAAGCGCATGCCGGAGCTGCATCGAAACGAAAATAGATTCACCTTTCCTTCCGAAGCGTAGAGTGTCGTTCCAGTCCGCCTGCAAACCGCTCGGCAGGCCGTGCGCACCCGACCTGCTGAGATTGAACTGTATAGCGCGCTTCATATGTCCGAAAACCGATTCCCCTCCCTTATCGGCGAACGGCAGGACTTTATGGTAGAAAGCGACGTCGCCGCTTTCGTTGACATACGCGGGTATCGCGTCGAACATCCATAGCGCGTCATCGGAACGGTACTCATCTTCCTTAGGCGCGGTTTCCTTCCCGGGCGTGTGGCTGAAAGGGAGAATCACCGGCATCGCTCCGCCCGTGGAGACCTGGCCGGTGATCATGAGCTCGAGCCTTTTCCTGGCTTCGTCCGGAATGGCGTGCACCACACCGAGGAAATCCTGCATGGTATCGCGGTAACCGAGGCCGTCGCGGTCGATGCCGGAATAGATGAGACTTGCCGAACGCGACCATGCATACGTGATGAGCGAGTTATAGATTCCCCATGTGTTCACGGTGGCGTTCAACTCCGGGTCGGGGGTGTGTACGGAAAATTTCTCGAGTTTCTCGTGCCAGAATGATTTCAGTTTCTCGAGCTCTTCGTCCGCCTTCGAGACGTCGCCGAATTCCTCGACGGCGCGTTTCCCCTCTTCCTCCGCGCTCCCTATGCCCGCAATCACGAGAAACTCTTTTGACTGCCCGGGCGAGAGGGTGAACTTCACCTGCAGCGCGCCGCAGGGGTTATCGCCGTAAGCCAGGCTGCCGGAACACTTCCCGCTGTCGACGGCGATCGGATTCGCATAAGTCCGGTACGGTCCGAGGAACGCCTCCCGGTCGGTGTCAAAGCCGACTACTTTCGCGCCGGCAATCGCCTGGAAAGTGTGGCGTGCCTGATCCTTCTCCTTGAAATTGTCGGGCTGTGGAGGAATACTCAGGTTGGTACCGTGGTCGATAATGCCGTCGACGACTTTCATCTGGGCGATGTACTGGACGTATTGTATATTCAACAGGTCATCTATCGCGTTCCAGTTGCCGGCATATTCGAGATAGGTAAACGCGCTGAGCGTGCGCTTCTTCTTGGACGCGTTCGTTACTTTTACTTTCCATATCTCGAACGTTCGCCCCAGCGGGACGAAGTAAGTCACCTCTGACTTAATGCCGCTATATTGGGACTCGATCACGGTGTACGCGGTGCCGTGGCGGCAGACCGATTTGTATTTGCCCAGGCGCTTTCCGACGGGCTGCCAGGAGGCGGACCAGAAATCCTTCTCTCCGTGGTCGTGGAAGTAGATGTACCTTCCCGGCTGGTCGGCAGGGATCGAGTTGAACCTGAAGCGGACAAAGCGTCCCATCCCGCCCGATTTGTAGAAACTGTAGCCGCCGGCATTGTTGGTTATTATGGCGCCGTATTCGGTCGAGCCGAGGTAGTTGCTCCACGGTTTCGGTGTGTCCGGGCGGGTTATTACGTATTCTTTCTTCTTGTCGTCAAATTCACCGTACTGCATAAGAAACTCTCAATTTTAAATTCTTAATTCTAAATTAAAAATCCGGAATCCATGTTTTAATACGATCGCATTGTTCCGGGCAGAGATCTGCACTCGGTGCGCACAATTCTCAATTCAAAATTTAAAATTGAGAATTCAAAATTCTTCTTTAACGACCTTCCGAAATTCCGGCTGCTTCGCGGCGCGCGCTGATCTCTCCCTTGATTTTGTTCATCGTCGGTTCATCCAGCTTGTAGAAGAAGATAAGCAGCAGGAGCGCAATTACACCAGGGACAGCGGGTATTATACTCATCATCGACTTCAGCCCGGTGAGGACCTGGATGTTCTGAACGACGTTCGCCTGAAAGCCGGTCATAGCGAGTATCCCGCCCGCGACCATCGTCCCGAGAGCCCAGCCCAGCTTGTTCGACATAATGGAAGCAGAGTATACAAGCCCCGTCGCTCTCCTCCCCGTCTTCCACTCCGAGTAGTCGGCCGTATCGGCATACATCGCCCATAGTAGCGCGGAAATCGGTCCGCCCGACACCGAAGCCAGAAACTGAAGAGCGAATATCCAGACCAGGTCGCCAGGTCTCAGGACGAAGAACAAAGCCGTGGAGACTATCGACGTGGCAAAGAGGACGATCACGGCCTTCTTTCGCCCGAGCAAACGGGAAAACCAGGGGACCAGTACGACTCCGAGCAGCGAGGCTGCCTGGCCGGCCACGTTGAACGCGGACGCCAACCATTCGAAATCGAAACTGTGCGTCGTCCCGAAGAACGAGATCTGCTGTGTGCCGATATAGTACTTAAAGTAGTGGACTGTTATGCTGAGCCTTATGCAGACGAAAAGGATGAGGAGTATCGTCACCGAGAAGAGGACAACCCATGGAATATTCTTCGATATGTCTTTCAGGTCGTTCTTTATCGACGTTCTCTCCTTGGCGATGGGTTGTATGCGCTCGTGAGTTGAGAGGAATGTGATCACGAAAAAGATGATTGCCACGACGGCGTAGAGCGACATCGTGGTTTGCCATCCCTTCGCACTGCTTCCCCCGCCGAAGTATTCAGCGAGCGGGAGCGCTGTCGCGGAGACGATTATTCCGGCCGAGTAAGCGCCGACAAATTTAAACGAAGAAGCGCTCGTCCTTTCGTTGGGTTCGCTGCTTATCACGCCGAGAAGGGAGGTGTAAGGAATATTTATCGCGGAATAGAAGAACATGAACGCGATGAAGGTTACGTAAGCGTAGACTAGTTTACCGCCCGGAGAGAAATTCGGTGTCGAAAAAGCGAGAACGGCGGTGATCGCGAGCGGCAGCGCCATCCAGATCAGGTACGGCCTGAACTTACCCCATCTCGTCCTGGTGCGATCGGCAGTCATGCCGATGCCTACGTCGAAGAACGCGTCCAGTGCTCTAGAGATCGCGGTCATCGTCCCCGCGGCAGCCGCGGCCAGGCCGAATACATCAGTGTAGAAAAAGAGGAGGTAAACCATAATCGTTTGCCAGAAAAGCACAGAAGCGAAATCGCCGCATCCGTACCCGGCCTTTTCCCAGAACGAAAGCTTTGTGTTCTCCGTGGTCATAACAGCTCCTTTGAGTTAAGACAAGGTCACGGGACCCGGCCCATCTTCGTAAAATATGAATTCATTCATCCGATGTCCCAGCACGACGCAAACCACAATGGCATTATTCACATGCCTAAGGAGTTAAAGTCGCCGTCAGGTGAATTTCCATTAGCCGGGAATTCAATCGCTATCTTCGCGACTTCTTCGGATCCCACGTGTCCGATTCGCGGCGATTTTCTCCCGATGCCTTCTTCGTTTCTCGACAAACTCGGCACATCGGGACGGGTGATTACATGTTCTTTTTGATAATCGTCGAAGTGACCAAACTGCATACCTGAGCCCTATTTTGATGCGAATGAAACCATGCCGCGGAGCGACACCGCGGACGCGAAACAGCCACAATTGTCCTAAAATATGGATGATTATCCATTTTTGCCAATGCTAACGAAATATCTCGTCCCTACGGGACGCGTTCATAATTTCACCTTTTCTAAAAATATCTTGTCCCTCTACGAGGTCGTAGACCTAAGGGGACACGGGAAATCTCATGCGAACCTGGCGTTTGATCGTACCGTCAGGCACGTAATACTTGCAAGAGGATTTACAAAACAGACATCCCGTCCCGTAGGGACGGAACCATGTTTCTCGTTTCCATTTTTGCAATCATCATGGCCCTCTGCGAGGTCGTAGACCCAGCGGGACAGGGGCAATTTGATGCGAGCCCGAGGTTACAGCGTGCCGTTGGCAGGCAATATTTGCAAAAGGATCAACAAAATAGACATCCCATCCCGTAGGGACGGAACCATGTTTCTCGTTTCCATTTTTGCAATCATCACGGCCCTCTACGAGGTCGTAGACCCAGCGGGACAGCGGCAATTTGATGAGAGCCCGAGGTTACAGCGTGCCGTCAGGCACGCAATATTTTTAGAAAGCCAGACAAAGAACATTTCGTCCCGTAGGGACGCAACCATTTATCTGTTTTCCCAGCTACAAATATCGTGTCCATCTACAAGGTCATAGACCTATCGGGACACTCTGTCTGTCATGATCATATCTGGCTCTTCCGTGCCGTTAGGCACGGAATATTTCTAGAAATCTAACCGGAGAACGATGCCGTCCCGTAGGGACGGAATATCTTTTACAGAATTTCACGGAGGATATATTCCCCGTCAAAAGAGATGTCAAATCTCTTCAGAAGATCCATGTACTCGTCGCGGAATGTTTGCTTCTTATGGTGTTGTTCCTGATTTATTATGTATTGCACTACACGATCGATCTCTGAATGGGAATATGAAAACGCACCGTATCCTTCCTGCCACCTGAATTTGCCAGTTGTGAGCTTCCTTTCGTTTATCCACGCGGAGGAAGAGCCCTTAATGTCCTGCAGCAGCTCCGGTATCAGCTGGTGCGGCTTATAACCCACGAACACATGAAGATGGTTTGGTATTCCGTTTATCGCAATCAATTTGTGTCCGTTGTTCTGAACGATACCTGTTATGTATTTACAGAGCTCGTCCTTCCATTGCGGATTAATCAGGGATATTCTGTTCTGAACCGCGAAGACGAATTGCAGATAAATCTGCGTGTACGTATTTGCCATGTCCCCTCCTATCTCGTCCCTACGGGACGCGTTCATAATTTCACCTTTTCTAAAAATATCTTGTCCCTAACGAGACAGGTGCGGCTTCAACACAATGACCGTTTCAAATCATTCTTCCACGCATGTCATGCGCCCGGTGCATCAATTCCTGATTCCAATAAATATCTCGTCCCTACGGGACGTAATCCATTTTCACATTCCCATTTCTACTACTACAAATATTTTGTCCCTAACGGGACAAGCCTTATCCCACAGTAATAAGATCTTCCAGCGTGTGGTTAGGCACTGAATGGTTCCGGACATTCAGACACAGAACAATTCCGTCCCTACACGACGGAACCATGTTTCTCATCTTCCTACGAAGATCATGTCCCTCTACAAGGTCATAGACCTGGCGGGACACTCCCTGACTCTTGATCAATAACGTGTCTTCGCGTGCCGTTAGGCACGCAATATTTGTAAAAGCATCAACAAAATAGAAATCCCGTCCCGTAGGGACGGAATATCCCTTCATCCATTTCTCCGCCGAAGTCACGACTCCAGCACGTTGATTCTGCCGCCTTCTAGCGCTGCGGATGTCTCTTTATGAAATCCACGATCTCGTCGAGTTTTCCAAAGGCAAGCCCTGTAACGGTATCGGCAGCACCGTAATAAATCGCCAGCCTCCCCGTCGGCGCGTCGCACAACATGGCGCACGGAAAGACCACATTTGGAACATCTCCCATACATTCGTACTGCGTCTGAGGCGAAAGCAAATACGGCTCGCCCCGGACAATTACCTTCCAGGGCTTGTCGAGGTCGAGCAGGACTGCGCCGGCGCTGTAGACAAAACCGTTGCATGACTGAAGGACACCATGATATATCAGAAGCCATCCCTCAGAAGTCTCGATAGGAATGGGTCCGCTCCCGATCTTGGTGTATTGCCACGAGTCGCCGACAGTCCCCATAACAAATCTGTGCTTGCCCCAGTAAGTAAGATCCGGGCTTTCGCTGAGGAATATGTCGCCGAACGGCGTGTGTCCCCTGTCGGACGGCCTCGACAGCAAAACATATTTCCCGTTTATCTTTCTGGGAAACAACACTCCATTCCTGTTGTAAGGTAGCAGCGCGTTCTCGACCTGGTGAAATTTCTCGAAATCCTTAGTCCAGCCAATCCCTATCGTAGGGCCGTGATAGTAATTGCACCATGTTACGTAGTACCTGTCCTCAATCCACACTACGCGCGGGTCGTAGCCGTAAACGAAGTTTCCTATCTCCTCGTCATCGCACTGAAACTTCAGCGGCTCCGGGTCGAGCTTCCAGCTGAGCCCGTCCTTGCTGAAGCCGCGATGGAGTCTCATCTGCCTCGCCCAGTTGTCACACCTGAATACGCCTGCAAACTCCCCGTTGCGCGCGACGACGGCGCTGTTGAAAATGCTGTTAGAAGTGGGGAGGAGATCCCTCGGTATCACCGGGTTTTTCGAATAGCGCCATAGAGGCTTGTTATATCCCGATGGCTTCTCTTCCCACGGGATGTTCGGAACAGGTTTCTCGCTGATGATTTTCAATGAGCTCATGATATCCTCACGATTTTTGTAAGTTGATGAGAGCCGGGTTGCACATCTTGTCAAATTGACGGGCACTCGAGAGATAAGTCTAGCAAACCGTCGGACGATCTCCCTGCCGTGTACTGATTCTCGTCGACCACATTGATGACCGCTCACAAGAGGAGCTTGAAGGGCCCGGGACTCCCTGACATAGTCTTATTAAAGATCGGTACCGCGTTCTCTGAAGCTACAACTTTATCTTAATTTTTACATGTGCCGAACCGGTGGATACCGGAATATCAATCGTGACGAGATGCCTGTCGTATCTGAAGGCGGTCTCCTTCCCGTCCACCTGCACGATCACGGGCATGTCGGCGGTCACCGCGGCGAACTCTCCTCCTTCACGGAGAGTAGCGGTAATTTCACCTGCATCGATTTTCGATTTGAGGACCGCAGCAGGCGCGTTGCATTTGTCAATCAAACTGAGCACGGCGTTTCCGCCTACAAGCGGAACGACGTAATAGAGCTTGCAGCCGTAGCCGTTCAGATCAAAAGGGACCGGCTTCGATTGGAAAGCAGGTATCCCGTCGCCGAGCCTGACCTTTCCGTCGTAAACAACTGATGCCTCTGTTATCGGTTCCGACTACGCATTTGGCCTTGAGATCTTCTCCCTGTCCATACGCAGCGTAAGAACCGGTCAACAGTAGGATGAAGAAAACACTCAAATTACTTGACACGTCGTGCCTCGATTATCTATCCAGCAATTTAATGAATATTCCGCCGACAACACTTCTTGCCTGGAACCCGTCCTGGCGGGCGGTCTTGGTATCATACCAATCGCTGAAGGGAACCCTGTCCGGTGTGTCGTTCAAATACTCGACGATCGTGTGCATGTAAGTCTCAAAGTCTTTCTTATCCGGGTACATCGTCGCTACCCACGTCATCCACTCCGGCTTCGTGAAGCTCGCCCGGTTGTCGAGCGGCAGTCCGCACTTGTTGAGCTTCGTCTTATAGAAACTCAATTCCCTGCTCATAACATCCGGTGAAAAGAGATCCAGGTTGAACAGCTTGTCCCACACCATGTTGTATTTCATGCTCCAGGTGCCCGGTTTGTCGAACGCCAGTTTGTAGTGGTCATTGTCGATATCCATCTCCGCCCACTTCTTCGCGTAACCGCTGGCGAGCGTCCAGTATTCTTTAGCGAGTTCCGGCTTCCCCGCCATCTCGCAGATTTTCGAGAAACAACCGAGCGCGACGATCGCTTTCACGGAAAGGTTCGCGTTATGAGCAAGGTGACCCGTGAAATCGTCTGTGCAGAGCTGATTGGCCGGGTCGAGTCCCTCCTGCTTCAGGTAGTTCGCCCATTTCTCGAGGCTGTTCCAATACTTCATCGCGTAATCGGCGTTGTGATCGTTCCTGCAGATGCCATACGTGAGTATTATCATGTTGCCCGATTCTTCGACCGGCATCTGGTCGACGGCGCTCTTCTCGCCGCCGCCGTAGACCTGCCCATTAGCCTTCGGGTACGTCCCCAGGTCATGCGGCGCGAAAGGGAATTTCCATCTGGGCATTTCAGAATATTTGAAGACGGGAGTGAGAATCGCCTTGAGCAAATCGTTGTTGAAGTACATGAAGAACGGAGCCGAAGGATAGATCACGTCCACTGTACTGATGCAGCCGTTGCTGAAGTCTTCCTTCGGGAAAAGCATCGGAGTCCCGTCGATGTCCGCGACGAGCTTGTGAGCTCCGAAGACCTGCCTGTATGCCAGCGCGCAGATCGAGGCGTAATCTTTTCCCCCTTTTTTCACGAGCTTCGCGATCAGACTGCTGTCGAATCGTTCGCACTCTGTCATGAGTTTCCCGTACTCGCCGACTCTTTCGGAAATCATGCCGGCGATGGAAGCCCCGTTCCGTTTCCAGTATGCGGGCAGCTCCCGATGAAAATATTCAATGGAATATATTTCATCGTACGCGACGAGGACAAATCTTTCCTTCGCTTCAGTCCCAACTTTTCCAAGGTTGAACACGTACGCGCAGACAGGCCACCCGTCGCTCGCCTGCCTCGGCATGTTGAAATCGTCTGAAGCGGGCAGCGTGTCGCTTTGCATGAACGCATTCCGCGCCTCGTCGGCCGGCGCGATGACGCTCATGCCATCCTGCCCGCGCGGCGAACAGAAGTAAACGTACCCCCAGTCAATCCGGAGATCGTCTCCTTTCTTTTCCAGGACCGGCTGCATCTGCGAACCCATCTTCATCACCTCGATGCCGGGGAGCTTCAGCCTTCCCCACACTATTCGCTGGTCGGGCGTGTTAACACAGAACTCGCCGTCGCCGTCGAAGTACACGCCGACCTGGTGAAGTTTGTTGTCGGTGGATCTCACCTGCCACGTGATATAAGACGCGTCTTCTGAAATGAGGTCGAGCGAATCGGGAAGGAGCGGCGTGGTGAACGTGAGTCTCAATTCGACGCCGGCCCCGTCGAATACATATATAGTCTGCGTAGGATTGACGACCGTTTGCTTGAGATCCAGAGCCGGTAGCTGCCGCTCGCTCCCGCCGACGACACTGTACGTTTTGCCGTCGATCTTCACCATCAGGAAGATACCCATCGTTTTCCCGGTCCAATGCCGCGTGTAGTCATCGGCCGGACTATTCGCGAACGACCAAACGCTGAAGTACGGGTCGGCCGTCATAAGCGGGACCGCAGGCGGTCTTGTTATTGTGCCTTGTGAGAAGGCGCTTGCCGAGATCAAACAAATGGAAAGTACGGTGCACAACTGTAGTGGCTTATTCATGCGATTTCCTTTTTTAGGCGGTCATTTCGCCGGACCGGAAGAATCAATTAACCACACAGGCACATAGGTTACATAGGAAATCAGTCTATGTGTTCTAATGTGCCTATGTGTTTCAGATTCCTTCTCAATCCAAACGTCCCTACTTTATTGAGGCCAATTGTCGGTCCTGAACGTCGAGGCCGGAAGCCCCGACTTGTTGAACAGCGTAGCTTCCTCGGCATTTCCCCAGGTGTATCGCACCGCGACCGGATGCTTCACCTCGGGGCTGTAAACCACGAGAGTCTTGCCGACCACTTTCACTTCGGCCTTCACGAAGTTACTGTCTTTCCCGGCGATGACGAAGTTAGTCTCGCCGTTCAGCGGGTTCATTACCAACCCGCCGTCCGCATACTCGAACGAGATTATTGCCTTGCCGTTCTTTACCTTCATGGATTTGTAGATGGGGCCGGAGTAGATCACGTGTTTGCCGTAATTCTTCGCGAGCGCCCACAAAGCGAGGCGAAGCCCCACGTCCTGCTTGTCGGGCGGATGAATCGTGGTGAGGCTGCTGATGTCGAGCGTAACCGCCATACCGGTGTTCGGCACCGACATCGTCAACCTCTGCGCATCGCGGATCATATATGACTTGGACTTTGCGCCGTACGGCCACGGTGCGATCTGGACCCAATAAAACGGAAGGTTCCCCTCTTTCCAGTCGGCTCTCCAGTTCTTTATCAGAAGCGGGAAAAGATATTTGTAATTATTGTAGTCGCTCGGAAGATCTGAATTTGATTCGCCCTGGTACCAGAGGATTCCTTTCAGATGGTAAGGTATGAGCGGAGCGATCATCCCGTTGAAAAGCATAGTCGGCGTGTTGGGACCGACGCTCAAAGCGATCTTCGGCCGGGAATAAAACGGCTCGCCCTTCGCGCCATAGACGTAGAACTTGCTGTTCATGTACTCCGCGACGGGGAGATACCTCCAATCTCCCGACAGCGGAATTGCCTGCAGCGTGTCGGTTTCGGGGCTGATCTGCATCTTCACTCCGTTGCCCCAGATACCGCCGCCCCCGCCGGTGTCAATTACTCTAACCGCTATCGTCAGGCTCGTATCTTTCACAATGCCACCGGGAACGGTGTAAACTCTGGGTGTCGCCCAGAAACCGCCGCCAAGAAGCCCGCCGACTTTCACTCCGTTCACCCACGTCTCGTCCATGTCGTCAACCGGTCCGAGGTGAAGTACGAGCGTCGAGTCGACCCATCTTTTCGGAATCTCGATGGTTTTCCTGTACCAGACCGCGCCGTCAAAGTCGCCGACGGAAGTCGCCTCCCAGTATGTGGGGAGCTTCATGCTCTTCCAGCCGCTGTCGTTGAAGTTCTTTTCGGAACACATGCTATCGTCAAAGCTCAGATTGTCATATTGATGAAGCGGATCCCGGTCGCCGACGTCGATCACCGGATGTGAACGGATCCAGTGGTTCAAAGAATCAACTTCTCCCTTGAGGCTGTCGATCTTCTCCACATCGGTTTTGAATTCGGGAAGCGTGGATAAATACTTCCCGCTGATCCACGGCTGGATTTTCGTGCCACCCCAAACCGACCAGATGAGTCCTATCGGGACATGAAGTTCTTCGTAAAGCTTCCGTCCGAAGAAATACCCCACGGCGCTGAACTTCGCGGCCGTTTGTGGTGAACATTCGGTCCAGGTGCCGACGCAGTTAAACTCCGGCCTCGCCGACACCGCCCTCGCGACGCCGAACAGTCTTATGTTCGCATAATTGGCCGCCGCGATTTCTTCCGCTGAATTCTTTATCGGGTTTTCCGGCGGCCAGCCCTGGAGGGGAATCTCCATGTTCGATTGCCCGGAACAGAGCCAGACCTCGCCAAGCATGACGTTCTTGTACGTTATCGTCGAATCGCCTGCGATGACGGTCATCTCGAAAGGTCCGCCGGCCTTCACGGTTTTCAGGTGGACTTCCCAGCTGCTGTCGGTTTTCACCGTCGTCCCGGATTTCTGTCCCCAGCTCGCCCTCACCATCACCTTCTCACCGGGTTCTGCCTTTCCCCAGATCGGGACGACAGATTTCTGCTGGAGAACCATGTTCTCGGAAAACAACGATGGCATAAGAAGATACTTAGACGAGCTCGTTTGAGGTTTCGCAATTGAAACCAAGGCAAAGAATAGAATCAGCAGTTTCATTCCAATCCTCTCGAATCTTGTTTGCATTAAACTTCGCAGGTTCGGAAGAATTCCGTTCATCTTTGCTCCTGTTGAAGTGTGACGATGTCGGGATTTGGCTCCTTAATTCTCGAATAAATTATCTCGACCCTGCTCAGCTCGGATCCGCCGTTGAACTCAATTTTAAGATACTTGCTGTGGGCCGGGAATTCTCCGCAGGTATACATCGCCGGGATGTAAAACCCGTAATAGTTGGAATATGCCGGGAAAGTTTCGAGCTTGGCGGAGATGGATTTCATGGTGCTCAGCGAATCTGACGCGAAGAAGCTCATACCGCACTCCCCCTTGGCGAAGAAAGCCTCTACCATGATCGAATCGATCGGCTGCGGGACTTCATATATAACATATGCCCCCTTTGCGCCTTCGAGCCGGCTGTCATCGTATTTCGCCTTCACGGCGCTGAAGGGGGAAGCAAATGTCAGGCTATCGGAAGCGATCAAAATCTTCGACGTGTCTGCCAGCTCATCCACGAGTTTCTTGTAATCTACCGTGACAGGCCCGACAATATTCGAAGGCGCGGATGCCCCCGAGGAATTCTGGGCTATGACCCTGTAGAAGTAACTCTTCCCGAGCTCCGCGGTCGTGTCGTCGTACAGAGGACGGAACACCGGAACGGCGTCGGTCGCGCTGTCGGCTATCGTCACCCAGTTATCAGAGCCTTCGGTAAGCCTCTGGATCTTGTAAGAAGCCGCCCCCGTCGATCCCTGCCACGAAATGTCGTAAACGTCTTTGATATCGAGAAGGCGCGGCGAGTCCGGTACGGGAAGTGGAGGCTCAGGCTCGCCGTTAATTCTGTATGCCGCCGCCCTCATGATATCGACGATCTCTTTCTCATGATACATCGAGTCGGCTGCAAAGCCGGGGAAGCGGTAAGAAAGGCTGTGCTGGTAAAACCCGCCGTCTCTCGCGTGCCCCCTCAGGCTCCAGATCATTATCCCTGAAATGCCGTTGTTGATGACCGTGTCAACCAGCGCCTTTGTATCAAGAGGATTTCGTAAGCCGAACTCACCTATGAAATACGGCTTCTTCCCCTCTGTCAATTCCCTGTTCTGCAGCGCGTCCTTAACGGCCTTATTAAGTGTGGTATAGTAATGAGTGGAAAGCACATCGAAGTTTGAATCCGCGACCTCTTTTTCAGTGAGGAGCTGCTTGTAAGTCCCTTCAAGCACGAGATGGTTCTTGTCGATGCTCTTGATGTACGCAGCTATCGTGTCCTGCCAGGAAAGCGGCGCCTCGAGCTCGTTCCCGGTTTCCCAGCCGAGTATTGCCTTGTCGTCTTTGTACAACACGCCTGTGTACGTGTTCTTTCTGTCGAGAACGAATTTGATCGTCTTCTCGAAATCCGCAATGATTTGAGGGTCGGTCCAGAAATCGTTGGGTTTCTTTCCGCGGAACGCGGCGTATTCCGCTCTCCCGCCCCACCACCACCAGTTATCGACGAAGGGGACGATCAGCCTCACGCCCTCCTTGTTGGCAATCTGGAGGACCTTATCGAATGTCCTGAATGCTGCCTCGTTGAATTCGCCCGGGCCTTCGACCGCGCGGACAATCTCGCTCGACTCGCCCGCTTTCCGAACCGAGAAGGTGTAGATCCGGGCGACTCTTCCGCCGTCCATCCGTATCGTCCTGAGAGCGTCCTTGATTTCAAACGGAGTGGGAAGGCGCCATGGGCTCTGGGCGGTAAACGCATCGTAGTCTTCTATATATGCCAGGTTGGGGATGTTGTAGGAAACGAACCTGAACACCTTTCCCCCATCTATGAGTTTGTCTTTGTCGGTCGTGATGAAATTTTCGAACCGGCTTGTGCTCGCGCATTGAACCAGGAACAGGCTCAGGAGCGGCAGCAACAGTCTTGCTGATTTCTTCATTGCATCTCCAGAAGTTTTGTGATGGGACTCAGGTGACGGACGGTCACGTAATTCTCCTTTAAACTCGGTTCGCGTCGAATTTCCCGGTGACGGTGCCGCCGGAGCGCCTCACTCGCCGCGGCCGTGGGTCCCGACAGGCTGCCGACGGTTAACGGATCTTTTCCGCCGTTCTCCGCCAATGGGCTATGAATTTGTCGGACGCCTCTTTGGTTTCTCTGAATCCCTTACTTTCTTCAATGAGTTTAAAATCGTCCTTCGCGAGCATCTTAATACAGTTCATCATGGCCCGGCCGGTGTGGTAATTGCACTTCCAGATGTGCCCTTTCGGACCCGTCTTGAAGTGAGGCTCCTTGTCAAGCCCGCCCTCGAACCAGTCGCCGTGCTCGTAGTCGAGGAGATATTTCTTGACGTAATTCCATTGCTTCACAAAGTATTCCGGATAGATTGTGCTTTGGGGAAAAATCTTCGACATCATGAGGAGGATATTCAACGCCTCGGCCTGCGCCCACCAGTTCTTTGTGGACTGGATTATGGTACACTTGTCATCCCCCTTGAAATAGTATGCAACTTCGTAGAACCCTCCTTCTTCCTTCTCCCACCCGTTCTCGATGGCGTGGTCGACCATCCTCCTGGCGGTCCTGAGCGTCTCCACATCGTCGCGCAATCCGAGCGCGTGTGAGGCTTCGAGCATAAGGAAACCGGTTTCGTAATCGTGTCCGAACGAGACGTGATCCAGCCTGTAATTTTTCTCCCGAATTTCTTTCGGCGCGTCCCTGAACGATAGTGGAGTCCAGTCGTTGTGAAAGAAGAGATTCATGTAACCTTTCTTCGTCGTTATCACGTCCCTGATAAGCGACAGGAGCGCGGACAATCTCTCCTCCAGCACCGGATCCGGCCAGACATTGTACAGCTCAGTATATGCCTCGAGGAGATGTATCGAAGAGTTCTGGTCCTTGTATCCGAGCTCGACGTCATCGTAAGCCCTGGTCTTGTACGAGCTGGATATGTCGAAAGGCTCACTCTCGGGAGATATGAACTGGAAATAACCCTTCTGCTCCGGATCGAAGGCGTGTTCTTCCACCCACTTGAATGCCTGCGCGGCGAAGTCGAGCACCTTCTTGTCTTTCGTAAGTTCATAAAGAGCGGCGAGGGCGTATATGGCGAAAGCGTTGCCGTAAGTCCGCTTCTCGTCGAAGAAACCGAGATAGTCGCAAACCTTACCTTCCCCATCCCGCATCTGGTAGAAACCGCCGTGTTTCTGATCCCACATCGAGTTCTTCAGAAAATCGAAACCGTGTTTGGCGGCGTCGGCGTAAGTCTTGTTGCCGAACATGATGGCCGCCTTCGAAGCGGTCCAGACATATCTTGCCTGCGTGACGATCATCTTGTGCTGGACGGGTTCGATCTTCCAGTCGTACGATATGTCCGTGTAATAACCGCCGTTCTTCTTGTCGATTGCAAGCGGGAACCACTTGTCGAGAAGGTTTTTCCCGACATACTCATACATTTCCTTCAATATGTTCTGGTCGTTCTCAATCACCGCTTGACGCGTTCCTTCATTGGCCATGAAATTTCCTCTGGGTGAGTTTTCTTAAAGAACAGGCTAATTTAGTTGCAGTTGATCGAGGTTGATCGGGAGGCGGGAAGAACGCTTTGTATCCTTCCCGTTTCAATTCCGACAGGCACCGCCGGAAACCGACGGGTCGCTCCCGGTCCGGTGAAACCTTTTTACATTTTTCCTTCGAGCCTGAGGATACAGTTAATCAGTCCTCTGGTCGTGTGGTAATCCACCTTCCAGATAGTGGCTTTCGGTCCCTTCTCGTTCTGGGAAGCCTTGTCTATGCCTCCCCAGTACCAACCGCCGTACTTGTGGTCGAGGACATAATTCTTGATGTAGTTCCACTGCTCGCAGAACTTCATGTAATAGTTCATCTTGTCGTGCGGATATATCTCCGACATCATTAGAAACAAGTTGAGCGCCTCGATTTCCGACCACCACTGCTTCGTCGGCATTATGATCGTGACTTTCTTCTCTCCCTGGAAAATATATCCGCCGTCGTAGATTCCTCCGAGCTCCTTGTCCCAGCCGTTCTCCAGGGCATAGTCGTCCATCCACTTCGCGATCCTGAGCGTTTTCGTGTCGTTCATGAAACCGAGCGCCTTTGAGGTCTCGAGGAGGAGCCAGGCCGTTTCGACGTTGTGCCCGAAAGAAATGTGGTCTTCTTCGAAATGAGCGGTGCGAAGGTAGTTGTTGGAATCGCGGTAAGATATCGGCGTCCAGTCGCGTTTGAAGAACAGCGTGAGATACGGATGGTCTCCGATCGCGATGTCTCTCACGTCGTGAAAAAGCGAGTCGAGGCGGAACCTGAGCTCGGCGTTTGGCCATACCTGGTACAACTCCGTGAACGCCTCCATGATGTGAATCATCGAGTTCTGGTCTTTGGGGGGAGTTTGGCCGAGGCCGTCCTTGAACGGCACGCCTTCCCTCGACATGTTCTGGAAATATCCGCCGTACTTCGGATCGTAGCTGTGCTCGTCCATCCACTTGTATGTTCTGATGGCGAGATGGAGCGCTGAGGTGTCGCCGAAGGCCTTATAGTACGCGGCTAGACCATATATCGCGAAACCGTTGCCGTACGCTGTCTTTATGTACTGATCGCGGAATCCGAGTGGCTTTCCTTCCCTGCTCACCATATCATAGAACCCGCCGTATTCTTTGTCCCACATGACATTCTTGAGAAACGCGAAACCGTGGCGGGCATATCTGTAGTATGGTTCCTTCTCTTTGAAATACATCGAAGCGTTCGCGTTCGCCCACACAAGCCGGGCCTGTGTCACGATCATCTTGTTTTGACGCCCCTCAAGCTCCCACTTGTAATTCATGTCCGTGAAGTAGCCGCCGTAAACCGTGTCTATCGTAGCCTGGCCGAAGTGGTCCAGCTCGACCTTCAACTGTTCTTTCAGCTCCGCGAGAATAACCTTCTTGTTGGTTTCAATCCCGTTCGTCTGTTTCAACTCTTTGCCCTTAGCCAACACAGGCAAAAGCGGGAAAAGAAAGAACAAGAGGACTGGAATCGAGACTATGCTCCTGATAATGCGCTTACTCATTGTTTCTCCCTAAGTTTCTTGACTGCATCTCTGGTGTGGCTATGCCGATGTGGATGGTTGACTAACAGTGCTCAATTTATATATTGCCTTCTCACTTTGAGCTCGTTCCGGACAATTTCTTACAAATTAGTCTCTGATTGCAGGATTGTCAACAAAACGGGCGATACTGTATTTGAATCATCCGATGCTATTTACTATTACGACATTTGTCGCTATTTCACGAGCACCATCTTCTTCGTTATCACATTCCCTTCCGCCATTAGCCGATAGAAGTAAACTCCGCTTGCCAGTCGCGAGCCCTCAAACAGAACTTCGTAACTTCCGATCTTCTGAACTGCGTTCACTAAAGTCGCCACCTCCCTGCCAAGTACATCGTACACTTTCAAAGTCACATAGCTATTAGCTGATAGCTCATAGCTAATAGCTGTTGTCGGATTGAACGGGTTCGGATAGTTCTGGTAAAGCCGGACCTCCCGGGGCAAGGCCGGAGCTTTCTCGACGAACAGAATCGACTTATCCACCACCTGATCGGGCGGGGCCGTGCCTTTGTCGTAATAGGACCATTCCTGACCGAGAGCGTAATATACGGGGCCTGCGATGCTGTATACCTTCGCGTCGAATGAGACTGTCGGCCTTGTACTGTCCGCGGCGTGCATTTCCACCGCGATCACATTTTTCCCGTTCTTCAGATATTTCTGGCGCTGTATCATCGACATCGGGAGGCGTTCCTCGAGCGTGTCGCGCTTTAGTGCCTGGCTCGAGTAGGAGATCGCGCCGGACGGTCGCATGTTCAACCTGCCGACTTCCAGACCATTCACGTAAGCAACCGCTCCGTCGCCGCCTTTGACGAGGACGCTGAAATCTGTTATTGAGCTCACACTGTCGAGATAGATTACCTGCCTGAAGTAAACAGTTTCCGGACCCGACAACTTCGTGCTGTCCGAGGATGAGTTGCCGCTTCCGAAGGGGGCCTTGCCCGATTTCCAATCCGACGCGTTGTAAGCCGGGGAAGAATTCCACGTCATGAGCAGCTTCGTGGTGTCGACGCTGAAGCGCACTACGGCCGACGTGTCCATCACGTTGCCATATTCGTCCATGGCTCTCAGGCAATATGTGTAAGAACTTCCCTGCCGCAGGTTGAGAAGCACGGAATGCGTCCTTGTCCCGGTAGTCGTGAATACGCTGTCCATGTCGCTGAATGCCGTGTCATTCGTGCTGTACCTCACCGTGGCGTATCTGTCGGTCTTTACATTCAAGACATATGTTGGATCTGTAAGCAAAAACGGTGTGGACGGATAACTGACGATAGCCGGCAGTGTTGTAACTCCCGAAAAAGGAGTCCACGCGTTAATAGTATCGATCGTCGCTATCAACGTGTCCGCGATCTTGCGGTGGTTCGTCGTGTCGGGGTGGCCGCCGTTCACATAACCGGAGCTGTATCCCGGGAACTCCACATAAAACACGTTTGCATGTCCGATCGAGTCTTCTTCCGCGACGACCTGCTTGATCGTCGTCCGCAGCCATGGGATATTGTTCGCGTTCTCAGCCACTGCAAGTATTTTCGCCCGGGGGTAAACGTCCATTATGGTGCCGATGAAGTTGTGATAGGCTTGCTTGAAGATTCCGGTGTTGGTGTCAGATATATTTGTCGAGTAGCCTCCCCAGCCGCCGTAGTCGTTGAGCCCGAGACAGATCACGACGAGATTGGGCTGCCACTTTGAGAAGTCCCACTTTGGAAGTGACGTGTAGGCGAACGTCTGGTCAAAGCTTCCCGGCAGGTTGTGTGAATAATTGGGTGGCTGCTGGTAATCGTGGACAAGCCCCCATCCTGAAAAAGCGGTCACCATGTATTGAGCCCCGTAGTGCCTCGCTATTAGCGACGGGAAACCGTGGTAGAGATCCGTCCAATCGCCGGCCGGTGCGGAGCTGTTGCTGGTCCACAGGTTTCCGGAGGCACAACTGTACGAATCGCCGATGAATTCAATCTTCTTCTCCGGTTCCGCCGGCGGAGCGACGAGAGTCTTTCCGCTGTCGAGTATGAATCCATTGAAGGAAAATTTAGTCCAGTTGGTCTCGTTCCTGAGCGTGATCAGGATCGTATGAGTCGTGTCCTTCAGCCCTGTCTTGAGCGTATACGACGCCACTCCGCTCAATGTGCCGTGGAAATCGATGAACGTTGTGTCGTCGATAAAGATATTGTAGTAACTGAAATTGTCGTTTGTCATTATACCGATACTCGTTCCGTGAAACACGGCGTAGATGTATACCCCCGGCCATGAGTGAGTCGGCGACGTTGGGTCGGAAAAATCCCACCTCCCATAGTATTGAATGTTCAGATCGTTCGCCGGAATGATGGTAGATGAATCGGCCACGCCCGTGAAGGCAAAAAAGAGCGCCGAAAGCATCGCGGTTGCCCGCAAGGTCTTCATGATTTTCCAGTTCCTGTCTCAGTTGCCGGTGTGATGAATGAAATTCGGGATTGACGGATCAGGGCCGCACCGCCGACTCTGCTGCCGGTACTTCCGGTTGAATTACCGCCGGCTCGGTCTGAATCTTCACGCTCGACCCGGTAAGTCCCTGCGACGCAGCGGTCAATACTATTTCGCCGGGATGCTTTGTCGATTGCACGATCACTTGGGCAAGCCCGTTGAATGCCGATCGCTTCCACTGTGCTGCCGGATCTAAGATCTGTACCATACCCGGATCGGTGTTGAGCGCTTCCCACTTGTCGTGTTTCACCAGCGGGGGTCCGACCACGGCATACACATTTGTCCCCTCGTGGAGTATGGAATGGTCAAGTCTATAAGTCTGGCCCGGCGCATCGCGTTGGACACCTTTCGCGATCAGATGCCCGTTCACATAAATGTCCTGCACCTGGGCGATGCTTTTTGTCAACAGAGTTATCCCTGTTTCCGGCGTGAAGGCGGGCAAATCGAATGAGCCGCGGATGGCGACGTATTTCGAACAATCCTGCGCTATCCTGCTCTCCCGGTCGCGCCGGACAAAGGCTGGGCTCCAGTTTGAATCGTCATAACCGGGCGCGACTTCCGGCGGGTTTTCGGCCGAGCTCAGAGGTTTTATTCTCAGTGTACTTATCTTCGCCGAGCTGACACTCTCGAAATATCTGTCCGGTTCATGCGAAGAAGGGTCGCCATTCCCAACGCCGATAATCTTTCCCGGTCCCTTGATGGTGAACGCGATCTCGTTGCCCGCCGTCGGAACGATCCTCCCTTTCGAGTCGACAACCTCAACTGTCACTGTGGACACATCCTCGCCGTCCGCATTTATGTTAATCCGGTCCGGCACGAGTTTGACGGCATACGGCTCGCCGGTCGTCTCGACTTTGTCTGTGGCGACCTCCTTTCCGTCCTTGTATCCTTTCGCGAGAAGTGTTCCCGGCTCGTACTTAACTTTCCAGTCGACGTGAGAATATTTCGGGACAGGTTTTCCTCCGAGGCTCTGACCGTTCAGGAATAGCCCGACTGAATCGCAGTTGCTGTAGGCCCAAACATCTATGTCCTGTCCGTTTTTGCCCGCCCAGTTCCAGTAAGGAAGTAGATGAAGCACGGGTTTGTCGGTCCACCATGATTTCAGGTAGTAGAAGATGTCTTTCGGAAAGCCGCAGAGGTCGAGGATTCCAGATTGCGAAGTCACCTGCGGCCAGCCGAACGGGTTCGGTTCGCCGCGGTAGTCGAAGCCGGTCCAGAAGAAGAGCCCCGAGAGGAACGGGCGCTCCTCATAGAATTTCAAGCCGACTTCTATACCTCTATCGCCGGCTGAACGGTCGCCTTGCTCCATGTGTCCCTGCTTGGCGTCGGTAATGTATATCCCCCGCGTAGAAGGAGAGGTGCTCTCTTCGGTCCCGACGGCCGGTTGGCTGGGGAACTGTCCATGGTGCTCGTCTATGTTGCCGTTGAAGATATAATTGTATCCCATGACCTGGATGACTCTCGATATTCCGTGTCCCCATCCTCCGCTGCAGGCTGCAGTGGTCGGACGAGTAGGGTCGAGGCGATGCGCGAAGTCCTGCATGTCCGAAGCTATGCGCGCGCCCTTCACGTTCCCTTCGATCGCCCATTCCTCGTTGCCGATGGACCAGAGAATGATGGATGGATGGTTCCTGTCGCGAATGATCATCCGCTCGAGCTGGTTAAGCTGTTCCGGACTGGTCCCCATGAGGCGGTTCTCATCGATGACGAGCATGCCGAGGCTGTCGCACACGTCCAGGAACGCTGGTGCCGGCGGATTGTGCGAGCACCGTATTGCGTTGCTTCCCATGGCCTTCAGTCGCTCGACGCGAAAGACCTGGAGGGGATCCGGAACGGCCGTGCCCACGCCGGCGAAGTCCTGGTGATCGTTCGTGCCTTTCAACTCGATGTGCTTTCCATTTAGAAAGAATCCTTTATTCGGATCGAAGCGGAGGGTGCGCATCCCGAACTTCGTCGTGCTGTTGTCGACGAGAGAATCTCCCGAGTAAACGTCCGTGACGAGTTCATAAAGGTATGGTGATTCAACCGACCATAGATTCGGATCACGGACCGCCATGACGGTTGAAAAATCTTTGGTGTTGCGCGGTTCAAGAGTCAGCTTGTTCAACTCGCCGTGCGCGACTTCTTTTCCTTTCGCGTCCAGAATCGTCTGCCTGATGATGAACACGGCTTCATTTGTTCCGTCATTTGTTATAGTGGCACGGGCCGTAACGTCAGCGGAATTTTCTTTTACGTCGGATGAGACGAACATTCCCCACGGCGCGATGTGAAGCGGGGAGGTAATGTTCAACCAAACGTCGCGGTAAATGCCGGCCCCTTCATAGAACCAGCCTTCCTCCATCGTGGCGTCGACGCGGACAGCAACGACGTTGGTTCCCCCGTAATTGAGATAGTCCGTAATGTCATATTGGAAACTGCTGTACCCGCTCTTTTCCTGGCCGAGGTAGAACCCGTTGACCCATACCTCCGAGTTCCTGAAGACACCGTCGAACTGGATACCGACTCTCTTTCCGAAATCGGAATCTGGAATGAAGAACGACTTCCGGTACCAGCCGATGCTCGTCGCCGGAAATCTCTTTCCGAGCGGCTTGTAACCGTGACTCGAACTTCCGTTTGGATCGAAAGGCAGCTCGACTGCCCAATCGTGCGGAAGATCTATGACTCTCCACGCCCTATCGTCGAATGCAGGCGACGCGGCTCCGTCGCCGTATCCGGCTTTCGCGAAATACGAGAAGTACCCCGTGTTGGTGCCGAAATCCTTAGAAGGGTCGCAGGCGTTGCCCAGGGTGAAGCGCCATCCAACATCCATCAGCAGGTGCTGACGCGCCGTAACGGGCTGCGTGTGGCCGCCCTTCACACCGGCTTGGACCTGAAAGGTAGAGGCAAGCAGGATCAAGAAGGCCGGCAGCAGCAGGCGTTTCATTCTGTAGATCACTTTCACCGCGCGGCCTCTAATAGGCAGCAAAATCAGCAATGCCCCGTTTTTCATTTACAGCCTCCCTGGCTTTAAAAACGAAAACTGCAGAATTGTTTATCTCATCGTCACACGATCCGAATTACTCTGTTGCTCTCTCGTATGCCCGGATGATCTTGTCCATCATTTCGTTCGTGCTCTTGTTGACGACCTTTCGCTTGGGATCGGCGTCGAACCATGCCATCGTTCTTCTCGCGCCCTCACTGAACGGGATGGTCGCCTTGAAATCGGGGACGAACGACTTGATCTTCGAGTTGTCGAAAATCGCGCAGTGGGATTTGTCTCCCAGAAGAGTACCGGTCAGCGAATTATCGATTCGAATAATTAAATCCGTGGCGATATGAACAATCTTAGCCTCCACTCCGACGGCCTCCGCCACGGTCATGTAAATCTGGTCCCATGTCAGAGCCTCGTCTGAAGTGATTGTAAACGGGTGTCCGATCGCGCGCTGGTTCCCGAGGAGCCCGATAAATCCCTTCGCGAAATCCTCGGCATGTGTGATTGTCCAGAGGGACGTCCCGTCGCCATGGACTATTACTTTCTCGCCACTCTTCATCCGGTCGACCGCGGTGTATTCGCTCCACCCGCCTATAGCCAGCGGCACGACCGTGTCGTAGGTGAAGGAAGGGCGGACGATCGTGATCGGGAACCCATCGTCGCGGTAGGCACGGTTGAGCCTCTCCTCGCACGCTATCTTGTTCCGCGAGTATTCCCAGTAGGGATTATAGAGCGGCGTCGACTCGGTAATAATCGGAAATGTAGGCGGCTTCTGGTACGCCGACGCTGAACTGATGAAGACAAACTGGTCAGTCTTCTCGCGGAAGAGGCCGAGATCCCTTTCTATATCGCCTTCCGCAAAAGCGATCCAGTCGACCACTGCATCCCATCTGTGCTTCCCGAGGTCGGATGCCAGCCTCTTCGGATTGGAAATATCCGACGTAATTGTCTTCGCGCCGCGGATCTTGACTCCACGCTTGCCGCGATTGAGGAGGTACAGATCGATCCCTCTCTCGACGCACAGCTTGCTCACCGACGTGCTAATGTTGCCGGTGCCTCCTATGAATAGTACTTTCATGTTTTCAATCCTTGCGTTTTCATATCGAATAAACCCTGCGACTCACGCTTTTCCTTCAGCGAGTCTGTTCTTCGTAAGATAAGAATAACTCCGGCCTATTCCATCGACTATACTCTTATCGTATTCGTCGAATTCCACTATCATCCACTTGATGTTCCTGCCGCCGGCCTTCGCGATCGCCGGGAAATCCATTACGCCTTCGCCTGCAGGCACCTGCTCATACCCTTTTTGACCGTGCACTCCCGGCCCGTCTTTGATATGAAGCAGCGGAGCCCTTTTCCCGAAGTCGGCCACCACTTTCGCCGGGTCCTGGCCGGCGACCTTCGCCCAGTATGTGTCGATCTCGAAGAACACGTGACCATCCAGATGATCGCGCAGGTAATAGAACGGCACTATGCCGTCGTCGTCCTTCTCGAAATCCCACCAATGATTGTGGAGGCCGTAATGGAGTCCCCTCGACCTGAGAAATGCGGCGATCTCATTGTGGACGTGAACCATGTGTTGGATGTTCTTCCCGTTCGTGTACTTGTCGCCCTCCGGCCAGCCGTGATAGACTACTGTGTCGCACTTGTAAGCGTCGGCCATCCTGAGAGCCAGCTCCCTGCTGGCCCCGACAGGAAGCTCGGAATGCATGCTGAATACTTCGAGCCCAAGTTCCCTGAACACTTTCGCGGCGCGTTCAAGCGTAATATTCTCCGGAAGAGTATAGCTCTCTATTCCGAGGTAACCGATGTCCGCGACTTTTCTCATCGTTCCTTCGAAATCGCCGACAATCGCGTTCCGCACGGTGTAAAGCTGGAGTCCGACCTTCGCCCGGTATTCGTCGGAGTCCCGAAAAAACCTGAAACGGGGGAGGGCCATCGCGGCAGCCCCCATCCCAACAACTTTCAGGAAATCCCGTCTCGAAGATCTAAAATCATTCATGCGCATACCCTTCCCGATAATTTAAGAAGCCAGATCTTTTGTGGTCCCTTCACCTTTCACGGTTGAGCCTGTAGCTTACGAAGGCTACTCTCTTGCTGTCAGGTGACCATGAAGGCACATTCATTGTCCCCTGCCCGCCGAAGAGCGTCGCGATGATCCTGGGCTCTCCACCCGATGCGGACATGATTCTCAGTACGACATCTTTATTGGGAGGGTGTCCCTGGACGCTCCTGTCGTACGAAACGAACACGATCCACTTTCCGTCGGGCGACGGGTGCGCGAACCAGTCGTTGTACTCGTCGTTAGGCGTAACCTGGGTTTGATCCGAGCCATCGGCATTCATCCGCCAGATCTTCATCCGGCCGGCCCGCTCCGAATTGAAATAGATGTACTTCCCGTCTGGAGAGTAATCGGGTCCGTCATCGAGGCCTGGTGCGGTCGTCAGCCTGGTCTCCGTTCCGCCGTTAACCGAAATAGTGTAGACATCGTAGTTGCCGCCACGCTCCGCGCAGTATGCGAGCGTCTTTCCATCGGGCGACCAGCCGTGCCAGTATGACGGCGCGAGCTCGGTGATGAGACGCGGTGTGCCGCCGGCGCTCGGGAGTATGTAGATGCGTGAGCTGCCGTCTTTACTCTGATCGCTTATCGCCAGCTCCTTCCCGTCCGGCGAGAGCCCGTGGTCGTTGTTGCATTTGTCCGCAAAAGCCGTGTTGATGAGCTTCGGTGTTCCGCCCGCTACGGGAATCGTATTGATTTTACCGTTCATATTGTAGTAAAGCATCTTTCCGTCGCGGCTCCAGTTTGGTGCCTCAAAATGCTCCTTAGCCTTGTAGACCGTAGTCCGGATTCCCGGATCTATCTCGACTGTCTCGAGTGTGCTTTCGATTACACGTTTATCCATCGGTACAACTCCCGTTTCTTGGAATTTCAAATTTGAAAATATTGCGGTCTCGGAGATTGTCGAGTCGTGAGAACAGACGCCGAGCCCTGCGTAAACTTCTTCCGGCAGATCTATGCTTACCGTTCCGACCGTGTAACGTATCCCGTCTTTCACCACCCACATCGTGAACTGGTTACCGGTCCGCTCGAGTATCATTCTCGCGGGGGCCCAGACGGGCGACCTAACCTCCAGTGTAGTCCCGCCTTTGACAAGCCTGTATTGCATGCAGATAAGTCCGCGACCGTGATCAACCGCGTCGATGTAGGGATCGTCTTCAGCCAGGCCGGCCCTGATAACCCACGCGGCTTTCCGGTCGTCAATCTTTCCTTTGCCGATCCAAGTGACATCGGTCTCGACTGTGAGGTCGCCCTTCGCTTTGCGCCACACGTAGAAGAAGTCGTCCTCACTGAGCCACATGTTGTTGCCGCTGCCGGTTATTCGGTACGTCTCGTTCGCGGCATCGTACTGAACCGACACCGGTACCTTCACATCCCCAACTTTGGTTTCGCCGGCAAACTTCATCGAACCGAGCGGCTCAATAATCTGTGCGTGCGTGACGCTCCCCGAAGTTAGAACTGCAAAAAGGAGAAGGAAGAGAACTCCGAGAATGGAATCACGCATTCTACTATCGTAGCTGAAGTATTGCATCTTTGTTGCTCCGTTGATGTCTGGTTCGAGGGATGCAGTTAGAAAGACTCGCGTCACCTCTACGAGTCTGCGACTCGTCAGAGTCGTTGACCTAAACCTCTCCTACGAGGAGAGGGACCTCTCCCGGCAATCGCGTCGCCCAACGAATCCTCCCCTTGTAGGGGAGGATTAAGGTGGGGTGAGTCACAGTTGAGCATGATTGGCGGAATCCGGCGAGAAGTCTTTCGCGCATGATTCAATGTGAACCATCTGACGAAGAATCGAGGGCTAAATTCAGGTGAAGCACCGCACCGACGGTTCCGTTTAACTCATGCCTGTCGTAGAACGACGCGTCCACGGCACCGAGAGGTTTTATCGCGATGCCGAGCGTTTTGCCGTCGACCATTCGCTGAAGAACCGGGTTGGAAATCGTGATGAGGTTCTTCCCGCCGCGATCCGGATTCACGTCGACGTCGATGACCATCTGGGAATTCAATACTCTGGTGAGAGGAAATCCTTCACATAAAGCTTCGCAAGTCACGGTTGCTTCATCCCACTGAGGATCCCCTCCCGTTATTTCCACGACTCTTATCATTCCGAAATCTTTCTGATAATTTGGCGAGCGCTGGAGCGAATAGGTCGTCAATTCCAGCAGCCCGGACCCGTCAACTTTCTTACCTTTGAACTTATCGAGATTCCACCTCAGTATCACATACTGGCTCCCGCTGACTGTCATCACCCTTGTCGCCGTGCCCCCATCGTTCGCGATCCAATCCCCGAAATTCATGTCGTGATATTCGAGATCGATCATCGCGTCCTGCGCGACGGGCACATGATACGCGAACGTCGAGATATCGGGAATCGGAGGATGATACGGGACCTGGACGCCCTCGTCGGGGCCAATGGTATCGGTGTTCACGATATCGACGCGGAAATAATCGATGTCGACATGGTACTTCTCCAATCCCCAATCCATCAGCGCCAGCTGGCCGTACACGGTGTCACCCGGAGCTGCGTCGAAGTCGTGCGTGGTCATGCTGATGATATGCCATTGGGATGTGTCGGGAATATCGAACTCCATCAGGTTCGTATGAAAGTCGGTGGTCCGGTTCGTGTTCAGGCTGAGGTTCACGCGTTTCGGCGCATCGCTGACTTTTATTTTCGACTCGATCCTCAACTCATAATTCGGCTTCGCGAGGAGCCCGAGGTCCATGTCCCTGGAAACACATCGTTTGATGAGTGCCCACCAGATTCCGCGTTTGTCTTTTGTCGCGTCGACTAATATGGACGCGTATCCCTTTCCCGACTCGGACAAATCCATAGTCGCGGTCCCGTCACCGGTGAAGTAAGCCCAGCCGTTCACGCCGCTCTTGTCACCGACGAGTTTATTCCCGTTGAAATTGTCGGCAAACTGCGCGCGCGCCGAAGACACCACCATGAGGACTACGAGCGCCGCAGCGGCCAATGTCCCTTTCATTCTCCCTCCGACATTTGTCAAATGCGAAAGTCTCGGAAGACAATCATCGAACAAGTAATTTCTTCCGTCTGCGTTGTCTGGATCTATCAAGCCATCATTTATTTCCGCACTCACCTCTCCTCTACGAGTCTGCGACTCGTCAGAGTCGTTGACCTAACCCTCTCCTGAAAGGAGAGGGGGCTTGAGCGATCGCCAGTCAGGCGCGCCGAAGAGCCCTGCTGTCGATGCCGCCGGTTCCTCCCCTCATAGGGGAGGACTGAGGTGGGGTGAGTCTCATTCACCTCCTTGAACCTGTTCAAAGATTCTCTGCAAAACTCCATCTATGTTCTTCAGTACTTCGGTATCGGTAAATCGTAGGACTGTGAAGCCTCGTCTCCGAAGAAAAGCATCTCTTTCCTCGTCATGTGCGAGCCCCTCCTTGGTGTAATGCTGACTGCCATCGACTTCAACGACCAACATCGCCTTCACTGAAAGGAAATCGCAAAAGTACGGACCCTGCGGGACTTGTCTCCGGAAATGAGCGCCAAATTGATTCCCGCGAAGTCCAGCCCAGAGTTTTCGCTCCGTTGGAGTCAATCTCGATCGAAACGCCCTCGCTTTCCCAATACTTCCTTTCGCGTACTTTAACCGATATTTGGTCATGTCTGACTCCCCGACTCACCTCACGTCTACGAGGCTGCGACTCGTCAGAGTCGATGACCTAACCTTCTCCCGAAAGGAGAGGGGGCTCGAGCGGTCGCCAGCTAGGCGCGCCGAAGAGCCCTGCTGTTGACTTCGGCGGTTACTCCCCTCGTCCCACTCCGTAACATCGATTATATGGTCGGGATCCCGAACTTCGCGTTCGGGATTGGGGAGGACTGAGGCGATGTGAGTCTCGTTTTCCAGCGCCCTTCCGCTTCTAACCTGAAATCTCAAACTCATAATTCCCTGCGTGCGGTCTCCATCATGATGAAAAAAGCCTGCCCTTCAGTCGCTGTGCCCGGATGATCGAACTCCGGCGAGCCACAGACTCCCTGCACGAGGCCGCGCTTATCAACTTTGTCATGCGCTGCCGCGCGCATACTGTCGGCTCTTTCCAGGTAACTCTTTTCAAGCCAGCCTCCTTTGACACCGCGGTAGATCGAGTAAGCGAGCATCTGCGAAAGATTCGTCTCGACGAACGAGCCGGGGTTGTCCACTATATTGTGGAAAAGTCCGTCGGGCCTCATGTATACAAGACAGCCATCGAGAAGTTCTTTGTGATATCTTGCCAGATACTCCTTCTCGCTTTTCATCGATTCCGGCAGAATGCGCAAGACACGGGCCAGCCCCGCGGCTGTCCAGCCGTTCCCGACTCCCCAGAATTCCTTCCGGGCGAACTCGTTCTTTTCACAGTCCCACATGTGCGACAACATCTTCTTGTCATAATTCCACAACATTCCGCGCACGCCTCTGATCTGCTTCATCGCCTCGTCATACTTTCCGGCGACCGCGAGAAAAGGCGGGAGCATGTAATTGATGTCGCTCCACACCTGCGGAATATTGGTAAAATGGTAGATTATTCCGTCTTTTGTCCGCGGCGCTTCGTTCATTACATAGTCGACCATCTTTTCGAAGCCGTTCATGAGGACCGGGTCGCCGGTCTTCTTCGCCGCCCAAAGTACCGCTTCGCCGGGGCACGCCGCGTCGCTAAGGGCGAACTCTTCACCGAGCATCGCCAGCCTTCCGTCCTGTGACTGTCGGAGGACGGCATCCTTCGCCATGAGTATCACAATATCCGATTCACCCGATTCGAGCATGGCCTGCATCGCGACTCCCTGTTCCCATGTCGCCCGCTGCATGCTGAGCATTGCGGTCCGAACCTTCTCGATCATGCCCGCCTCTCCTGACTCAACCTCCTTCAGACCCAGCAGCGATCTTACCAGCCCTGCCGGGTATCCCGCCGCCAAACCGGCTAATGGAATGCCTGCGAGAAAATTCCGCCTTTTCATGGCTGTCCCGCTAAGTCTTCGAATCCTTCGGACACGACAAGCCTCTGATTTTGTTTTACTTGTTCAGCAGATTGTCCGCCGCCATCGCAAGTAGCATAAAATCCGTCGCACCGCCTCCCATGACATATTCGCCCTGCTGCCAGAAATACGGCCAGACCTTCAACTCCGGCAGGTCCGGGCGGATCAGCGCCGTGCCGCTCGCCACCCCGCCTGGGATGTACGACCAGTCGGCCCTGTTAGCGCCGTACGCCACAGTCATCGAATTCACACCGACGCCCGAAACGAACGAGGCGGTGTTGCTGCCGGGATGACAACCGAGCACGAAGTTGAGAGCGTTCCAAGCGTATGTAGCGCTGACGATCTTCGGGAAACCGAGGTGGAGGAAAAGCATGTCCACTCCGAATGACTGTATCTGCCAGCCGGCTCCCCAGATATACGGCCTGTAAGGCACGCCGTAAGGATTTTCCTTCTGCAGCTCCACCACTTTCTCGTACGCCTTCTCAACGCCGTGCGCGACCTTCGCCGTGAATTCCTTGTTGTCCAGTTTCGCTGCGACCCTGCCAATGACTATGCTGTACGGCATCACGTCCTCAGCGATCGTGTCAACATTCGCCAGTAGGAAACTCCTGTACTCTACCTTGCCGGTGGTAAGGTAGAGTTCAGCCGCGGCGTTTATCCTGAATCGTGCCGGCGCCGAGGCATCCGTTTTGTACACCTCCTCCGCCAGCGCGAGACTCTTTTCCGCCAGCGGTGGATCGAAGTCTTTCATGACTCTGTAAGAGGCGGCCAGTACGGACGCGACGTACAGCTCCCGCCGCGGATTTATTTCCGTGAATACCATCCTGTCGTCGGGCTGGAGCGGACGGTGCAATATCGGATCTGTCGCTCCAGCTTTGTAGATCAGGTTGTCAGTCGCGTTGGCTCCGTCTCCCAGCAGCGTGTATTGCTGAAGCGTCGCTTCCTGGATTCCCCTGAAATGTATTCCCATTTCGCTGTAGCCCGCCACAACCGCGAGGAGGCCGTGCTCCATCTGTTCGAGGATGTCCGGCTTTCCATCGGGAACGTGAATCTGCGTTAATCTCGTCTTCTCGTCGATCGATGTTTGATCGATATTGTTTTTGCAAAACTCGTACATGAGCGAAAGCTTGTACACCGTTCCTGCCTGAGATTCGACGCGGAGGTCGTAGTCGCCGGCGTCATGCCAGCCGCCGATATTCAGGTCCGGGACGTGCTCTCCCGATTTAAACTTTGACAGCGACGACGGCCCCTGAGAATAACCGTCGAAATGATCCTTGCTGGTCGGCGCCATCGTCGCGTCGTCCATGTGGCAGAGTCCGTGCCACACCCTGTACCTGTCCTCCACCTTCATGTGGCACATTTGCTCCGCCAGGAAATACTCGATCGTAGGCTGCCATACATTTTGCGCAAAGACGCTGTCCGAAATCTGAAACTCGTTGGACTCGACGTTCCCGTAACGAACACTGTAGATCCCCGGCTGCGTAATCTCGCTGAAGTCAAACCGGAGATATTTATAGCGAAGGAAATCCCCCCATAGCGCCGGGTTATTCTCGGATTTCACCACAATTTCCGAATCCGGAGTCACTCTGACGAGCCGAATCGGCTGGAAATTCTCGGTGAGCTCATCGAGTTCGATGACGGCAAACTTAGGTTGCTTCGGCGCGTATCCGACCTGCGATACCTGGACTACAGGCGTGTATCTCCAGCTGGTGTCGGTCTTCGGGCTTATTATCCATTCCACTACGTTCCTGGTTTCGCCGGCCGGAATGGTCGAGCGCACCACGAACCAGCCGTTGTTGTAGAGCCCGCGCCCGTCGATAAGCTCCAGGTTGCCTTTAAGGCTCGCGAATTTCATCTCCTTCGTCGCGCTCCCCGGCGCCACAATGAGTTCTTTCCCGACCGCCATTGGTTTTACTTGCAGCTTGCCTTCGGCATCTCTGAAGAGAGGGCTGTCCTCCTGTCTTGGGAATGCACCCGACCTCCCGTCCATCATGTAATACTGTCCGAAAAACCTCCCCGGAAAAAGCTCCATGTTGAAGCCGACTCTGTTCGACCACTTCGCTGGGAGAGGCTTATCCAGGTTCACGGTCACCTTTATGCTGGAGCCGACAGCCTCCGTTTCAACCGTGTATTTAGAATTGAGGTCGGGATATACGAGCGGATTATAACCCTTTCCGTCCTGGCTGGAGTCGGGATACCACAACGTGACTTTGATGATACCGTCCTTTGCGTCGACGACACGCGGTCCCATCTTCGGGACCGGAGACCATTGCCCTGGGGTCGGGTCGATTCGCACGTCGCCATCGGCAGCGACCCGTTCACCGAACTGAACTATAGTTACACCTCCCTGGTGGCCTTCCGGATAGAAATCGTCAAACACCATGACGTTGAGCCCCGGCATATCATAATAGCCTTTGTCGTTGATGACAAGGCCCTGGCCCGAATTCTTTGACTGGGCCGATAAAATGATGGGGAAAAACGAAAAAAGGATGGCCGCGGGAATAAGCCGGAAGCTTTTGAGCATGAATCACCTCTCGAAGATATCTTGAGCGTTAGGTTGCGAAAATCGAAACGATTTTTGTTGCGGGCCCTGTACAGATCTCTGTCTCAATACCTGCTTCAGTCGGTAACAAGCGTGCTTAAAACCGAACCACTGTCCAAACATATATTACGAATATCAGATATTCAACCTTGGGCCGTTCCGCAATTATTACAGGAGACAGGAGAATCATCCTCTTCGTTTTAACTCCTGCCGCAGGATGGAGATTATATATGCAAACGCTGTTTGGAAGCCCGCGCCCGTGGAATCTCAACGCGTGCCTGTTTTTCCTCGACAAAGGTTTCCAACTTCCTGCCAATAGCGTGAAATCGTCCGACCTACTCCCTCACATGCAGACCTGAGCGCACACAAAAGAAGGCCGACACTCGATTGTGCCGGCCCTAATTTCGCTCCTCAGCAGGTGAACACCCGCCGCCGGCACTTAATCGCCGAGATACTTCTTCAATGTCTCTTCGAGCTCGGGCCCGAGAAGTTCTTTCCCTCTGGCGACAATTATTCCGTTGGGGTTAACGAGATAAGCATTCGGAATCTGGTAGGCGCCGAAGGCTTTCACGACCTTGTTGTCCCTGTTTTTCCCCAGGTAGCCATTGAGCCATGGCATCTTGAAATGTTTCTCCCGGAATTTAACGACATCGCTGTACGCGCTGTCAACGGAAAGCGTGAGTATTTCAAATTTCCTGTCTTTGTATTTGGCGAATGCCTTCTGGAGATAGCTCACCTGTTCGACTGAGCCCGGGTCTTCCGCAGCCCAGAAGAAAATCAGACCGTACTTCCCGCGTAACGACTTGTCGGTAATCAATCTTGCCGAATTGTCCAAAGAGACGACGGAAAACGCCGGGACCGATTCCCGGTCGGCCAGCGTACGCGGTCTCGTATAGGTCTTTGAAACAAGTTTGGCTTCCGGAGTGTCACCGAATTTCTCCACAAGGAGATCGTAATAATGCGCCGCCTTCGCTTTGTCCTCCATAGACTTTGATGCCAGGAATTCATCGAACAGGAGGGCGGACTTGACTCTTATTATGGGATTTTCCGCGACGACTTTTCGTACGTAATCATCCTTCTGTTCATCGCCAAGATTCGAATGGTTCAGCGTGAAGAAGATGCTGTTCGGATCCAGGGACCAGACCATGGAAGTCGGTGGAATCTCTTTCAAAACGCTCGTGTAGAACGGCGGATCAATTCGCTGGCCCATGACGTAGATAGAAAGATAGTTCATGTGAAGCTCGCTCCGCAAAATCGGGTCCTTCTCGGTCTCGAGCTGTTTCTGGATCGCGGAAGCAGCCTTCGAAAAATCGAATTTTATGTCGGATGGGTTCCTGCCGCGCGATCTCATGTTCGCCCTGAACGCGGCTCTGAAGGCATTCTCAATATCCAACCGCTCGGCGTAAATCTCATTGAAACGCGCGACCAGGCTTCCCCCGCGCACAAACTCGACTTTTGCCGGATTATCCGACCGTACAAGTTTCTTAGGATCAAATACGATCCTGGCAGTTCCGTCCATCGCCCCGATTATGCTTTCGTATCCGAGATTCCGGTTATATGAGTATATAGCTGACTGTGTTCCCTCTACGTCTCCACCTTCTCTGACACCCATGAGCCTGTATGCGATAGACGGCGCCTTTGTCCTGATCTCCGCTGTGTACGTGCCGTCGGACTGCTTGTGCAAGGGAACACCTGTTATGAAATACCAATTATTAAAAGTGCCGATTGCTTTGATCCCGCTGAAATCCTTCAAATACGTGTACGATGTCAGTTTGACGTTTACTTCAATGGGCTGGGGTTTGCTCACGTAGAGCGCAACAATGTGATCGGCGTGGTGTACCCCTTTGAACACGAGCATCCAAACACCATCCGATGGGATCGTCAGCCTGAATCTCCCATCCCTATCGGCTTTTACCACTTCAACCCTTGTTGTGTCGAACGGCTGTCTGAGAACCACGTTCGCCATGATCATCGGTTCGCCATCGACGCCGGTTACTCTTCCGGTTACAACAGTCCTGGCTGAACCCGTCACAATTAAGAGACAGAAAAAAAACAGGGAAAGGACAATTCTCCGCATACTTGACTCCAATTTATCTGAATTATGCCGGTAAAGGGCGCGAGCTAAACAGAGGCGCGAGTTACTGAGGTAATGCGAAACTGATAAGGCCATCAAAAGGTAAAGTTAACATAGCACACGGTTCGCCACAATTTCAATCAAACGAAGGTATTGGCTCAGTTTGAGGATTCTTTCTCTCGCAAAGCCGCAACGACCGCATAGGGGAAACAATTTCATCCCTTTCTTTGCGAGCTTTGCGTCTTTGCGAGATATTTCTCACAAATTGAGCCACTACTCAAACGAAGCGCCCGCACGAAGATGAAGTCCACATAGACCATCCGGGTGAAATGATGGCTCACAATGTATACCTTATTCCCAGATCCGCGGTCAGGCCGTAGTACTGCTCGGATGTGAATCCGCCGATCGTCTGCTGTGCCGATATGTCGGGCCGTTGGTTGATATTGTTTATGTCGAGGTATATCTGCAGTCCCGGCCAGGGGAGCATCTGCCTGAACGATGCGTCCATCCTGAAGTAATCGTGAGTATAGCCGTCCTGTTCCACTCTCGCACCTATACCGCTCACGGCCGAGCCCTGATATAGGAACGATAACCTCCCGGAGAATCCCTTGTAGTCATATCCGAACGAAGCGTTCAATATGTCGTCCGGCTGATCCAGCAACCGCCCGCCTCTCGAATCGGCGATCAACGAATCGACGTTATATGGCCTGCCGCCTCCAGGAGGAATAACCTGCGTCGTCTTCTTTAATATATACGGGTACAAAGTGCTCGACCATATGTGAGTATAGTTGATTCCCAATACTATCCCGTTCAACGGAGCCGGCAGGTACCAGAGCCGTGTTTGGAAATCGCCCTCTAATCCCTTTAGGTACGCCTTGTAGGGATTGTTGTAATACGTGTTTATCGTGGCTCCGCTCTGCGCGCCGGTGTACTGCGCCAGTGTGTCGTACCCGGGAAGGGTTCGGTTGGGAAGGAGCCAGTAAGATGTGAAGTATGAGAAGTCCTTAATCGTCTTGTAAAACGCTCCCACCGAAATCAATCCTATGTCATTGCTGTGGATCGTGAACATCAGGTCGTGGTTGAACGATTCAGCAGGCTTCAGATTCGGGTTGCCGGTGTTGACCCCCTGGCCCGGCTGATCGATGGTCCAGCCCGGGTCGAGGGAATTGAAGTCCGGCCTGGCGAGGGTCTGCGTGTAAGAATACCTGATGTCACCCCAGCTGGCCACGTCGTATTTCGCCTGGACCATCGGGAGCCAATAGTGGTTCTTCGGATAGGCTGTGATTGGAGTGGACGTCTGGTTGAACGGGTTCCCTGAGTCTTTGATACGGTAGGCGCTGAACTGCGAAGCGTCCATCTCGTACCTCGCCCCGCCGACTATCATCAGCTGAGGTCCCAGGTCAACTTCAGTCATACCGTATCCCGCGTAGTATCTTTCGATGTAACGGTAATCGTTCGGTAGATCCGTATACGCACTCTCGTACCATCCCCTGTTCTGACCCAGAATAAGGGCTTTGTGCGTTACGATGAAGTTCGTTATCTGGTCGAGGACCGGTGTCCGCGGCACCCAGATCAAGTCTCCGAACTTGTCGTCCAGGAAATTCGTCCTCAAAGCCTGGTTGTAGTCTGAGAAGTTCCATCCGTAGAAGTGAAGGATTTGGTTGCTCCACGCGAGATGATAGAGGTTGATCAACGAGTCCCTGACTCCGCCCAGCGCGGGGCCGTCTATATGGGAATAAGGAGCGTTCTCATCGTTTGTCCGGTAGTTGTACCTGTAGTCGCCGCCAAATTTTAGATAGCCGGAGACGGAAGACCCGAAATTGAAAGGTATCTTGAAATTTGCCTTGTACGACTGATCGTTTTCCTTGTAGTCGGCGCTGCTCGTCGTTATCTGATTGAAAGCCACTTGATTGGAATCGTATCGCGTCAGGGCGACGAGCTGTTCGGGAGGCGTATTGTTGGGCGCAGTTGAGGCGATGCCGTTTCCCTCGGAGAAGTTGTAGGTGGGTATCCAGGGATTGTTGTTCCTCGTGTAGGAATTCGCGGCCGTCAAATCCATCGACATGAATCCAAAGTCATACTTACCCTGTAATGCGTTGACCGCGAGGTCGGTGTTCGCGTCGCCCCTGGTGTAATTCCAGTTCAGGTTCCGTCCGATATAGTCGAAGCTCGTCTGGTAGTCCTGGTATCTGGAATTTAAACGGCTCAACATGTTGATCGAAGAGATAGAACCGTTCGGAAGTTTGTAGTCTAATATAATATTCGCGCCGTAACGCCCCCTCGTTTCCAGATGCCGGTCGAGTGTCATGTTTGCGACAGCCACCGGGGCGTATCCGGAAGTCACGTCGCTCACAAGGCGATACGAAGCGTTGAAATTGTCGGCGCTTCTGTCATAGCTTTCGGCATTGGCAAGAAGGTACACGCCGAACTTGTCGTTGAAAAACCTGTCGCTCACTGAGGCAACCGCTTTATAGTTTCCGTACTTGTTGTCTTTTGCCGTGTAGCCGGACTGATACATAAGGTCGGTGTGGAGTCCGGATGGCGCCTCACGCAGCTGCATGTTCACCGTACCGCCGATCGCATCTCCGTTCATATCGGGCGTCAGCGCTTTGTAGACGTCGATCGACTGGAGCATATAGGGGGTTATCATCGTGAGATCGACTCCCCTGTTGTACCTGTTAGTCGCGCCAAGATCGATTCCGTCGATAGAAACAAGATTGTACTGCGGGGCAATTCCCCTGATAACGACCTGGTTTGCTTCGCCCGAGCTCCGAAGCGTCGAAATTCCTGGAAGGCGGCCAACCGCTTCTGCCGCGTTAAAGTCCGGCAGTTCCTGTATCTTCGCTGCCGATACGACGTTCACGATTGTGTTGGAAGACAGCTGCTGGTTGATGGCCTGCATCTGGCCCTGGGCCTGGGCGGTTATAACCACGGCCTTGCCCTGTACGGCGGTAGGCTCAAGTTCAAAATTCTTCTCCAGCGTCTGGCCGTCCGGCACGTCTACATTTACCGTGAGGGAAACATACCCTACGTACGAAATGACCAGAGTCTGCTGACCTGACGGGGCGTTGTATACGGTGAATGTTCCGTTCAGATCGGACGATGCGCCTATACTGGTGCCTTTCACGAGGACACTTGCACCGGGCAAAGCATCCTTCGTTTCCCTATCAAACACCTTTCCCTTGATCGTCCCCGTCGCCGCGGCCGTGACAGACTGAGCAACCAAAAGCAAAATAACACCGCAAAAAGAGAGAGCTCTCTTCGCAATGTGGTAACCGTTGAATTCCATATGCTACTCCTCGTATGACAGTTGAAAACGAAACGTCTTCAGGGAGGAACCTGCATTGCATACCGGCGGATAGTCTCCCCTGAGCCTCAGTGCGTCGCCGTGCGGGTATCCGGCCCTGCTTTTCCCTGCATCCCGGGTTTTGCAGTCAACAAGTAATCAATCTTCGAACAGCATTGCCGCTATGCCAACTTGTATATCGCGTATGTCCGACCGGGTACAGTGACGGAAACTTTGCCTTCCGTTTCCGCAATCTTCATCTCCTTACCGGCCAGTAGTGTTCTCTTCGAGACCGGAACATTTACGGTGAACTCGGCGCTCGATTCCTTCTCGGCCGGATTCAGTATAACAAGCACGAGATCCTTGCCGAGGGCTCTCGCGTAGATGAAGGGGTAAGCGTTCTTTTTCGCGTATAGAGGAACAAATTCGGCGTAAGCGGCCAGTGCTGGCTCGGAGTGCTTTAGCTGAATCAGCCTCCGGGTCCTGTTGAGCAATGAATCGGGATTCTTTTCCTGGGCTTCGACATTCGGGGCATCTTGTGCCGGGTCTACCGGAAGATACAACTCTGCGGCGGGTGCCGTCGAGAAACCGAGGTTCTTTCCCTTTTTCCACTGCATCGGGGTGCGCGCACCGTTCCGGGGGCGGTAAGCACCCTCCACCTGGGGCCAGTTCTCAGGCAACTGTCGCATGCCGATCTCGTTGCCGTAATAAATGAAAATCACCCCGGGCATCGTCAGTCCGAAGGCGTAGATAATTTCCAGATCGTCGTCGCTGCGTTTGTTGCCCAGCCTTGCGTTGTCGTGATTCCCGAGCGGAAGTGAAATATATCCCTCTGCCTTCGTGAGGCCGTACTGTTCCATGAACTTACTTAGGAAAAAAGTGATGTCGCCTTTTCCCTCTTTGTCGAAGTAACTGTGACCCTCCGAATAACCGTTGAGTATTCTCCAGCTCTCCTTCTGGAAGAGATCGTTATAACCTTCGAACCAATGGAAAAAATCCGCGTGGAAACATCCGGCCAGTGCCGCCTTTGGATATGACCACTCCGATACCATGAAAGCTTCGGGAAACTCCTTGTTCATTATATCGCGTATCTCTCTCCAGAACTGCTGTGTAGCCTGATCATGCGTCGTGTAGAACTGTCCGGTGGATTGCTTTCCCTCCATGCCGGACGTCTTCACGAGGGCCCCCGCCATGTCTGCGCGAAACCCATCGGCTCCCATTTCCATCCAGTACCGGAATACATTCTTGATTTCCTCACGCATCGCCACCACGTCGGGATGGTCGATGGGGAGTTCCCATTTTTGTTCTGGGTCCGGCAATGTGAATCCGTAGTTAAGAGCGGGCTCGCTGTAGTAGAAGTTGAGCATGTACTGGCCGTTTCTCCTCCCATAGCCTTTAACGAACGAACCTTCGTACATTTGCGGAGGGTTCAGCCAGATGTTGTCCGTCCAGATGTACCAGTTCGAACGCTTGTTCTTCTCCTGCTGCGCCGAAGCCTTGAACCACGGGTGATCCATTGAAGTATAGCTGGCGACAAAGTCGAAGAGTATTTTGAGACCTCGTTTATGCGCTTCCTTGAAGAGAGTCTTCGCATCTTTGTTTGTGCCGTAGCGCGGCGCCACCTTATAGTAGTCGGATATGTCGTAACCGCCGTCGCCAAACGGGGATTGGAAAAACGGGTTGACCCAAACCGCGTCAACGCCCAGGCTCTTGATGTAATCCAACTTGCGGATGATCCCCCGAAGGTCGCCTATGCCATCCCCGTTAGAATCGTAGAACGATTGGGGATATACCTGATAGAACACGGCGTGATCCACCCACTTGGGGCAATTAGGCGGGACATCGTATTTCCCGGTGATCTTGTTTCCGAAAATTTCCGGCACCGGCTGGGCCACCTGGATCTCTGCTTCCGCAGCGACTGCCGTTGCGAGGGCTGTAACAGGCTTGGTCGCACGCAAGACTCCGAGGCCTGCCGTCGCCGCCGCAATTCTTTCAATAAACGCTCGTCTGTTGAATTTGTTTTTCATCTTTAATTCTTGATTGGTAGAACAATTCCCGGCAACCAAAGGAGGGATATAATCTGCTTTCCTCCTGCGACGAAACTAGCCCTCTCATCGCAAAGAAGGGGGCCGGGTAACAACGAACGTACCCGGCCCGCAATTCTATGAGGTTACTCCGCTACGCCGGCGCGGGAGCAGCCCCATCGATCTTACTTCATCAAGATCATTTTCTTTGTGATCTTAACGTTGCCTGCGTCAAGTCGGTAGAAGTAAACTCCGCTGGCATACTTGCTCCCATCGAAGGTTGCTCTGTACACGCCTTGGCGTGCCATACCCGAGAAGAGAGTGGTGACTTCCTGTCCAAGAACATTGTAGACCTTCAAGGAAACAAAGCCGTTCTTGGGCACTGTGTAATTAATCTCGGTCGTAGGGTTGAAAGGATTCGGGTAATTCTGTGCAAGGGCGTAATTCAGAGGCACTTGACCACCGATCTCCTTGACTGCCGTGAGCTTGCCGATCGCCGCGTTCTCATTGGCCTGCTGTGCCGCCCAGGAGGTATACTGTGTCGGGAACCAGTGATACAGATCGCCCAACGGGTAGCCACCCATGCCGGCTGCCAGCAGCGTCGTGTTCGTGTACGCTAAATTTTCGCGTAACGGCCACAGCAAAGACAACTCGCTGTCGGAGGACGGGAACGAGTAATCGACGTTAACACCGCTAACATAGCGGGCCTGCAAGAAGGCCAAAATACTGTCTGTATTTGTAGGCGCAACCACAAACCCCGGATCCGTGCTGTCGTAAACATTGCCCATCTTGAACAACTTGTGCCAATTGAACATATCAAGGGTCCGGAGATTCATCATCGGCTCGCCGAGGATCTTGCCCTGAAGACCCGTTGTGACCGTATCATTATAACTCGTGTAGAAGGTCTGGAACATCGGGTCGGTGTAGTTGCTGTTGTTCATGAAGATGAACACGCGTTTGCCGGCTTCGTTCGCCGCGTTCACCCCGTTGTATGTCAACGTATCGGGGATCGTATCGCAGTCCACCACGGCACCATAGAGCTGCCTATCGGGATCCTGTCCGATCCTGTCGGCGTATCGCTCGCCGGTGAAATGGTTGTTCACGAAAACACTGTTGGTAATCACTAGTTTGGTGAACCAATAGTACTTGAACGAGAATTTGGAGACGTTGACAAAGGTATTATGGTTGAACCACGCGGATTTTGGCGGGACATAGTCATCCTGGTCGACAAATCCCATGTTCTCTGCCGTGCAGTTCACATAAGCTATGGAATCCACGCTTGCATTCGCATTTATCGTGGCAAATGCCCTGCCTGCCCACCACTGGGTCGGGTCGATACAGTTTCTGAATATGCAATTGTTGAACGTGACAGTGAGGTGAGCACAATTGGCCGTGACCGAAATGCCCGTGGCCCAGTCAAAGATGCAGTTATCAAACACGCCAACCGGACCGCCTGAGGTCTTTGCGCTGTCTGTCTCAAACTGCAGGGAAGTCCAGTTTTTCGTGCCCAAATCGGTCGCATAGAGCATCCACACGTTCTTCATAGTGAGGTCGCCGAAGCAATCGATCGTATAATTGTAGTACAGACCCGAGACGGTGCCTTCTACGATGGCGGCCGGGCCGTAGTCCGCTCCGGTTGCCGGGGCCCGCTGGCCCATGATCTCAATATGCGTCCCTGCCCTTACGGTCAGCCAACCGTTCAGGTAATAGGTCGAGCCGCGTTGCAGTACGAACACATGATGCTTATAATCCTGGCCGTTAGCCGTGGTATCGCCCTGGATTCCATCATTGATCGCTCCAATTTGCCCGGACGCGTCCGGCGGTATGAACAGCGTGTCAGCACCGTACGTCTGAGCAAACACTGCAACCGGAACGACCATGAGCATCAAAAGCATTCCGTAAAGTAGCTTTCTCATTATGCTTCTCCTTCTGATTGTTTGGTTGATTATCTAACAAAATTCGATGACTTAGATTCAAAAACTTCCGAACTCACCTCCCTCCTTCCGAGCCCTCCATCAGCAGATGGAGTTCTATTTTGAAAAGTTCGATCTAACACAAAACGTCGTCAGTCTTGAACAATATTCGTATCACCGCTTCAGGCATCCTGGCCGAGTGCTACAATGTATACCTTATTCCCAGATCCGCGGTCAGGCCGTAGTACTGCTCGGATGTGAATCCGCCGATCGTCTGCTGCGCCGATATGTCGGGCCGTTGGTTGATATTGTTTATATCGAGATATAACTGCAGTCCCGGCCAGGGGAGCATCTGCCTGAACGATGCGTCCATCCTGAAGTAATCGTGAGTATAGCCGTCCTGTTCCACTCTCGCACCTATACCGCTCACGGCCGAGCCCTGATACAGGAACGATAACCTCCCGGAGAATCCCTTGTAGTCATATCCGAACGAAGCGTTCAATATGTCGTCCGGCTGATCCAGCAACCGCCCACCTCTCGAATCGGCGATCAACGAGTCGACGTTATATGGCCTGCCGCCTCCAGGAGGAATAACCTGCGTCGTCTTCTTTAATATATACGGGTACAAAGTGCTCGACCATATGTGAGTATAGTTGATTCCCAATACTATCCCGTTCAACGGAGCCGGCAAGTACCAGAGCCGTGTCTGGAAATCGCCCTCTAATCCCTTTAGGTACGCCTTGTAGGGATTGTTGTAATACGTGTTTATCGTGGCTCCGCTCTGCGCGCCCGTGTACTGCGCCAGTGTGTCGTACCCGGGAAGGGTTCGGTTGGGAAGGAGCCAGTAAGATGTGAAGTATGAGAAGTCCTTAATCGTCTTGTAAAATGCTCCCACCGAAATCAATCCTATGTCATTGCTGTGGATTGTGAACATCAGGTCGTGGTTGAACGATTCAGCAGGCTTCAGATTCGAATTACCCGCGCTGACGAGCTGACCGGGCTGGTCAATGCTATATCCTGGTGTAAGCGAGGTAAAGTCGGGCCTGGCGAGTGTCTGCGTGTAGGAATACCTGATGTCGGCCCAACTTGCCACATCGTACTTGGCTTGAATCATAGGCAGCCAATAATGATTCTTTGGATAAGCCGTGTAGTAAATGTAAGGATTTGTCAACGGGTTATTTATGTCTTTGATTCGATAGGCGCTATACTGTGAAGCGTCCATCTCGTACCTCGCCCCGCCGACTATCATCAGCTGGGGTCCCAGGTCTATTTCAGCCATCGCGTACCCCGCGTAGTATCTCTCGATGTACCGGTAATCGTTGATAAGATTTTGATACGGTCCGGCATACCAATAATACGGTTGATTCAAGTAGGAATGACTCGCAAAGTATGAAGTTATCTGATCGAGCACGGGAGTCCGCGGAACCCAAATCAATGACCCGAAGTCTCCGTTCAGCATCGGTTTCATCAGGTCCGGATTGTAGTCGGAAAATCCATAGGAGTAGAAGTCAAGCATGTTGGTGCTGTAGGGCAAGGTCGGCCACAACGACCCCTCGTGCGCCATGACAGTATCCCTAACACCCTGCTGGCCTCCATAATTGAAACGTACGGTCGGGGCAGTCTCATTGTTCGTGCGATAGTTGTACCTGTAAACGCCCCCAAATTTGAAATAGCCGGAAACAGAGTTGCTCACATTGAAAGGAATTTTGAAGTTGCCCGAATATTTTTGATCGTTCTCCTTGTAATCAGAACTGTTGTAACCGAGGATTACGAGTGCAGACTTTGTTGAATCGTATTGTATGAGGTTAAGAAGCTGCTGTGGCGGTGTGTTGAGCGGTGCGGTTGATGATATTCCTCCGCCTTCTGAGAACTGGAAGTTTGCTATCTGGGGATTGAAATTCCTGGTGTAGGAGTTGGCGGCGCTAATATCCATAGACATAAATCCAAAGTCATACTTACCCTGCAGCGCATTGACAGCTAGGTCAGTGTTGCTGTTCCCTCTCCCGTAATTCCAGTTAATGTTCCTTCCGATGTAATCGAATTGAGTCTGGTAGTCCTGGTAGGCGGAGGTTAACCGGCTGAGCATGTTTATCGATTGAATTGAACCGTTCGGCAGTTTGTAATCCAAAATCAGGTTCCCGCCGTAACGGCTTCTCGTTTCCAGGTGGCGGTCGAGTGTCATATTGGAGACGGCAATGTCCGCAAACTTCTGCGTCCCGGTCGGATCGCGCGCGATACGATACGTCGCGTTGAAATTATCGGCGTTCCGGTCATAGCTTTCCGAGTTGACAAGGAAGTATGCGCCGAGCTTGTCGCCGAAGAACCTGTCGCTTATGGCAGCCACAGCCTTGTAATTGCCATACGTGTTGTCTTTCGCCGTGTAACCCGACTGCCACATCAAATCTGTGTGTACCCCGGACGGCGCCTCACGCAGCTGCAGGTTCACTATACCGCCGATCGCGTCCGCGTCCTGATCCGGCGTGAGAGACTTATAGACTTCGATTGATTGCAGCATATTCGGGGTTATCATCGAAAGGTCGACACCCCTGTTATACTTGCTTGTGGCTCCGAGCGAAATCCCGTCGATGGATACCAGGTTGTACTGCGGGGCAATTCCCCTGATCACGACCTGGTTTGCTTCGCCCGAACTCCGGAGGGTGGAAATACCTGGAAGGCGGCCTATCGCTTCAGCCGCGTTGAAGTCCGGCAGCTCTTGTATCTTCGCTGCCGACACGACGTTTACAATCTTGTTTGATGCAAGCTGCTGGTTTATGGCTTGCATCTGGCCCTGCGCCTGGGCCGTTATAACCACTAGCTTACCCTGAACGGCGGTAGGTTCAAGTTCAAAATCTTTCTCCAGCGTCTGTGCATCCGGGACATCTACATTTTCCGTAAGGGACACATATCCGACATAGGAGATCACAAGCGTTTGCTGACCTGATGGAGCGTTGTGTATGATGAAAGTGCCGTTCAGATCGGTCGATGCGCCCGTGCTGGTCCCTTTCACAAGGACACTTGCACCGGGCAAAGCGTCCTTCGTTTCTTTATCAGAGACTTTCCCTTTGATCGTGCCCGTTCCTGCGGCCATCAGAGGATGCGTCGCAAGCAAGGAAACCAAGATAGAAACGAATAGTGCCTCTTTTAGAATGTGGTAACCAAGTTTTGACATTTCTTTCTCCCTATTTGTAAAAAGATTCAGCCGCTCGGATCCACTACACACATAGAAAAGAACTTCTCCCCGCTCCATCTTGCAGACAGTCCTGATGTTTCGCGGCGGTAAATTCCCTCCGCGAGCAACAGGATATCCGCGAGCATCTCCGACTTGAAGCCTCGGGCCGAATCAGACTTTCGTTTCAGGCTGTCGTAATTACAAAACCGACACATACTTTCCACACTCCGTTGGTCGCATCCGAAAACACGAGGCAAGACGCCGAGCAAGGAACAGGCGGGATCGATCACCGATCCCGCCTGTCGCAAACAGCGTCCGGCCTGTTACTTCATCAGCATCATTTTTTGTGTCTTCACATAACTACCGGCGTTCATCCGAACGAAATACACACCGCTGGCATACCTGGACATGTTGAGGTTCACTTTGTACGAGCCCGCGGCCTGCTTCGCGTTCACAAGCGTCGTGACTTCTCTTCCGAGGACATCGTAAACCTGGATTACAACCTTCGATGTCTTCGGTATGTCGTATTGGACAACCGTCGAAGGGTTGAACGGATTCGGGTAGTTGTTGTAAAGCTTGAACGCCTTAACAACATTACCCCCCTTTACGCCGTCGACAAGCTGCTTCGGGAACGTAAGTCCGTAGACTGTCAGGTTGTCGAACAGGAAATTCCCCTTCCAGCTTGTTGTGTCATATGGGGCGGGATACCAGATCACCATCCCAACCTGCGCGGGTATGGTCGGGTCAAAGGCGCCGACACCCGCGAGGGAATCCAGTTTCATGATGGACACGGTGTTCCACTGACCCGGCCTCATCGCCATGCTGCCGATCGAGTCGACAACGGAGAGACTGTCGCCCGTTCCTCCGGAGAGGAAGAAGAGCACCTTTCCGTGAGGTGGCACACCTGCCGGGAGGTAAACCTGGAACGACACCCCAGTCGCAATCGAATCGAGATTATCCTTCATCGGGATTGTATCGCGTACCGCGGCAAATTTGTGGGGGGCTTGAGAAAGATCCGCAGCTCCCTGGAGTACATACGTGCCGTTAGACGTATTGTAGTCGGGGATGTTTGTGAGTTTACCGCTAGCGTAACTCGGGACGTGGAATCCCTGCAACATGTTCCCCGTTTGACTCTCGAAGTTCGCCGCGACCCAAACCGGGGGCGGAGCCGCCAGTTTAACTGTGTCATGCAGCATCGATACCTTCGCCATAAAGATTCTACCGACCCAATTCGTACCGTATATCTGTATTCCGAATTTCCTCAGATTGTTGCTGCTCTTCATGGTGTTGAAGTAGCTCCCTGAGGCTGTGTCCACTATGCTGGCCTGCGCCAAATCGAAATACAGAGGATACCAGACATTCCTTGGAATGCTGCTTCCGCCGTATGACACCGGACCTGTCGGGCTGGGCCAATTCCAGCTCGGATCGCTCTGTGCCCAGGTCTGGATGGTAGCCGAATCCGGGAAAGTACTGTCAACGTACACCCATGTAACCAGGTAATGCTCTATCTGAGCGGCAAGTCCCGCGCCGGTAGGCTGGTCTCCGAAGGCCGCTCCGCCACCGGTGTCGTTTCCACCGGTCAACGAATCCGCCCATGCACCAGTCACACCGCCAACCAGGGTATCTACCTGCTTGATGGACGTAGTATGGGCATTGCTCCACTGGACAGTCATCGGATCAGTGATGAGTGTCGGGTGAGCGCCGACCAACGCCACCTGGGCCAGATAGAATTTCCCGCTCCATACCGCGCCTTGAATCTGCAATCCAACCCTTATTTGATTATTCACCGGGTCAAAAGAAGTAGGATTCTGCAGGCTAATCTGTTTCAAGGGCTCAGATAACGGATACCATTGGTTCTTCGGAATAGAGGAAGCTTTGAAGTCCACCTCTTTCCAACTCCAATTCTTATGATCCATCGTCCATAACCCTATCACCGTCGTATCCGGGATGTTCTCGCTGCTCGGGATGTAGATCCAATACGTGATCAACTGTGCCCCGTTGAGCGATACGTTGTCGGTCTGAATCTGCGCGTTGTTGGAGCCGGTCAGTGTCATGTGCCAGCCCAGCACATGCTTGTACACACCAGCCGGATCAGGGGCGACATAGATCGAATCTGAACCGCCGCTGTTCTTGACCATGCCGCCAAGGCTACTATCGGCAAAGCTTGCTATTACCTGAGCCCTAGCGCCGGTACTCAGTAACAACAAGCCAGCCAGAGCGAGTATTACTTTTTTCATTTTTCCTCCTTAAGGTTTTGTGGATTAGGTCATCAGGAATTTCTGACAAACTCTATTTCGGCAAATTCAGAACCCTCCTCATTAATCTTTCGCCGCGACAAGACCGAATCCGGGCACCTTGGCCTCATGTTATCGCTAACAAAATTTGCACCCGGCGTCACACAAAGAGTATGTGAGTCCAATTGTGCCCTTCTGTCCCTATGAGACTCGATCTGTATCGATATGAGATCGGCATGCACGAACCGCGTTTCCGTCGCCACAAACACCGCTGCACGACTTTTCCGTCCCGTTCATAAATTCGTCAGGTTGGAGAAGGATTACCTTCGTCGCAAAACAAGGGTAGACAACTCTTGATAGGAGAATCCATCGCCAAGCCCGCTCACGCATATGAAGCATAATCTTGAAAAACACAGGAACACAAACAACATTTTGCCGAGTGAGACTTGCTGAAAGCGACCCTCAGGCCGCCTGCCTGTGAACCGTCAGCCGCCAGGTCATCAAACAAAACAATCTGACCGGACGCCGATGGTTTAAGGACACCGACCTCGTACCTGTACAAGTTCTTAGACCGGATCGTCAACATTGCCTCCCTGACATGTTAAGCGCGCATTTAACGCGCCGACCGACACCAAAGAACTTTTCGTCCCTCGAACGAAAGGACGAAAAACTTTACAGAGTATTACTGTGGTTTTTCGCTAGCACGACAACCCTATTATACATACTAAGAATTCATGACGCAAGTCTTTTGTTTCTCCGGCCAACCTAAATCACAACTCGGCCGTCAGGCCATACGCGCGCCCAAAATTCCGGTAGTAAAGAGAAGCGGACGCTTAAATAATCGAAATGGCGCGTCTCTCAACTTTACCGGTAACTTAATCTCCGGGTCTGTATTGAACCGGTTCGATGGCAGCCGCTTTCAAATACGTGACTCTTCTGGCTGTCTCGCGCGAAGCAAATTCCACACGGAGCCTCGAACTCACCGGGCTCAGGTCGATTCCGACCTTTACTTGACACGATGCTCCTGCTTTCCGGATATCCGCTGATTTCACATATACCCGATTCAATCATCCTTCGTGTGTAGACGCCAGGAATCCGAAGCCCTCTCTTCACCCTTCTCTCCCGCGAACAATTCGACTCCCGATGCCGTTCTTCCTTACCGGATATCCCGGGTTTTGTCCACCGGGGGCAACCTAACAAAGGAATTGAAAACGCGCCGGCGTTTACATCTATATATTCTACTCGGGGAGCCGCTGGTCAAAGAATGAGCGAACCACCGGCCGCCCACCGCGGTGCGTGCACCAAGATTCCCTCTCGGTTCTTCTCCATTTGACGGATAGGGCCGAATTGACCGTGAAACCCTCGAATCATCTCAGAATCATCTACCGGCGGATCAGACTTTGAATTTCCCGACATCTTTTGAAGACGTACAGATTCTTGTCAGAGATGGTGTCGTGTCCGATGATAATCTCAATTACTAACTGTTTATTTGGAGTTGAAACGCCTACTCCGGTGTAAAATCTTGTTTTTCACCCCTCTCATTTTTATTTTATCAAGTGCAAAGCGGGACCCCATTCTCGGATCGAGAGTTTCTCTACTTTACACACCCACTGTCTTTGGACAATCCGGCCTCATCGGAGACTTACCTCAAGAAAAAAATATCGCTGTCGCTCGTCAGCATCTTCCTGACGCTTGCGTATCTCGCAATTCTCGCGTTCACGGCGGCAAAGACCCCGTTCCTTATGCTCGCTGCGGTTTCGACGAACATCTACCTGAGCTTCCTCATATTTGTCTTCGCCCTCGAGATTTTCTTTTCACTGGCGAAATTTCCATTAGATTACTACGCTGACTTTGTCCTCGAACATCGCTTTGCGCTTTCAAACCAGAGTTTCAGCGCTTGGCTGGGCCGGAAGCTAAAGGGAGCTTTCATCGGCGGCATCCTCGGGGTCATAGTTCTGATCGTCTTCTATTTTCTGCTGGTTCATTTTCCGAAAATCTGGTGGCTGGTCTTCGCCGCGTTCTTCTTCGCGTTTCAGGTGCTTGTCGCGCAGCTATTCCCGACGCTGATCCTCCCGCTATTCTACAAGCTAAAACCTCTCGCGAACGAGGAGCTGCACTCCCGCCTGGAATCTCTGGTTGGAAAGTTCGGATACAAAATGGGAGGCGTGTTTTCGTTTGACCTCAGCCGCGAGACGAAAAAGGCAAACGCGGCGCTGACGGGGCTCGGCAGGACGCGAAAGATAATCATAAGCGACACTCTACTCGAGAACTTCACCGGCGCCGAGATCGAGGTCGTCTTGTCACATGAGCTCGGCCACCTTGTTAAACATCACATGATGAAGGGTATAATAGTCAGCGCCGTTGTCAGCTTAATCGGCTTCTTCATCATGGCACAGCTCTATTCCGCTTATGCAGCCGCCGCGAGTATTCCGGTTTACAGCCTCCCGGCAGTTCCCTTCCTCGCATTCCTGGTATCGATATTCGGCGTAGCCGCCATGCCCCTCGGAAATTTCTACTCGCGCAGGATCGAGCACGAGGCAGACATGTTCGCGTTGTCGGCAACCGGCATGAAGAGAGAGTTCGCCGAATCGATGAGGAAACTGGGGAGGCTTAACATGACGCCGGAAAACCCGCCTGCATGGATCGAGAAAATATTCTTCAGCCATCCTTCTATAGGCGCACGGATCAGATCGGCTATGCCTCTCGAAAACCCGGCCATCGCAAACGACTCTGAGGGACGGGTTAAATGAGGTTTCTGCTCGGCGCGCTTACGGCTGGAATTATGACCATCTTATCCTCCATCTTCCTTCTATTCTCAATACCCTTCGACAGAAAGAACAGGTCCTTTTCCTTCGTGGCGTACTGGTGGTCAAAGGCGGTGTTCGCGGTCACCGGGATAAAAGTGAAGGCGGTAGGCCTCGAACAGATAGACAGGTCGAAGCCCTACGTTTACGTCTCGAACCACGCGAGCGTTTTCGACATAACCGCCGTGGTAGTTGCAATCAACAGATATGTCCGATTCATAGCTAAGAAAGAGATCACGAGAATACCCCTCTTCGGATGGGCAACGGCCAGGGCGCATATCATGGTGGACAGAAAGAGCGGGCCGGATTCGGCGCACAGCATTGAGAGGGCGGCAAAGAGAATTGCATTGGGCGAGAGCGTAATAGTCTTCGCGGAGGGAACGCGCACGCGGGACGGCAACCTCCTCCCCTTCAAGAGGGGAGCATTCTCCCTGGCGATCCAGGCGGGAGTCCCCGTTGTACCCCTCACGATACTGGGAAGTTACGACATCATGCGGAAGGGGAAGTTGAGCGTACGCAAGGGTGTGATCACCATATTAGTTGACCGGCCTGTGGAGGTATGCGAATACCGCGACAGACAGGGCGCGATCACTCTGATGAACAGGGTGCGTGGGATCATTGAGAGAAATTACACATCAGGCACAAACGTCGGTTTTCAGCCGTCGGCCCTGGTCAGCTGAATACCGATAGCTGACCGCCAAACAGGAGAACAATAATGGCAGTGAACATAAAGGATGTCGAACATATCGCGAAGCTGGCAAAGCTCAGTTTCTCCGAGGATGAGAAGGAAAAATTCACGGAACAGTTCAATGAGATCCTCTCCTTCATGGAGAAGCTGAATGAGCTCGACACATCGAGCGTCGAGCCGTTGTCACAGGTAATCGAGCTCCAAAATGTTCTGCGAGAGGACCGGGTGAAACCATCGCTTCCGACGCAGGACGCACTCAAGAATGCACCTGCCAAGGATGACAGGTTCTTCAAGGTACCGAAAGTGATCGACAGGTAGCTATTAGCATTTAGCAATTAGGTATTAGAAAGGGAGATGAGAGATTTCAAACGACTCGTGGTTTGGGAGAAGGCTCACGATTTGACACTGGGCATCTATCAGGTAACCCAATCCTTTCCCAGATCTGAAATGTATGGTCTTGTGAGTCAACTGAGGCGGGCAGCCGGCTCAATCCCAGCTAACATTGCTGAAGGTTGCGGAAGAAACAGTGAGGCAGAGCTCGCCCGCTTCCTGCAAATAGCGGCGGGGTCAGCAAGTGAAGTGGAATATGACATTCTCCTCGCTCGTGATCTTGATTTTATCGACCCCCAAAAGTATAACAAGCTTGATTCGCAAGTGAATGAAGTAAAGAAGATGTTGAATGCATTTCTCAAGAAGCTAAGAGCTAATGACTAAGAGCTTAAAAACAATCGCCATCATCCCGGCACGCTACGCGTCAACGCGTTTTCCAGGCAAGCCTCTCGCCCTCATCGCCGGCACACCGATGATACAGCATGTGTACGAGCGGGTAAGCGACGCGAAAAGAGTGAGCGAAGTGTACGTCGCGACCGACGATAAACGGATCGCCGACGTCGTGGAGGGATTCGGAGGAAAATGCATTATGACATCACCCTCCCTCCGCAGCGGGACCGACCGGTGCGCCGCCGCGGCAAGTAAAATCAGGGCGGACATCATAGCTAACGTGCAGGGAGATGAACCTGTGATCTCGCCGGCCACCATCGACGCCGCCATTTCCGAGCTGGTAAAGTCGCCGGAGGTCGGGATGTCGACTGCGGCCGTTCGGATAACCGACCCCGACGTTCTCGCATCGGAAAATACGGTCAAGGTGGTCGTAGCAAAGAACGGCAACGCGCTCTATTTCACCAGGTCCGTGATGCCCTTTCTCCGTGGAGTTCCGTCCCGGGAATATATCTCGCGATTCCCATTTCTGAAGCATCTCGGGATATACATTTATAGGAGAGAGTTTCTACAGAAGCTGACGAAATTGAAAGAAACGCCGCTCGAGTCCGCGGAGAAGCTCGAACAACTTCGCGTGCTGGAAAACGGATATAATATAAAAGTGGCTGTTGTAGAAGAAGATTCGATGTCGGTGGACGTCCCCTCCGACATGCACGCGGTGGAAGAGTTCCTAATCGGTTCGAACGAAAAAGACAGAAGGAGTGGAATTGGCAAAGCATAGCGTCAAATACATTTTTGTGACCGGCGGCGTGGTATCGTCGCTCGGAAAAGGAATTGCGGCGGCGTCACTCGGGCTGCTTCTGAAGTCGCGCGGGTTGCGCGTCGCGATCCAGAAATTCGATCCGTACATAAACGTCGATGCCGGAACGATGAACCCGTTCCAGCACGGTGAAGTATATGTCACCGACGACGGCGCGGAAGCCGACCTCGACCTCGGACATTACGAGCGCTTCCTCGACATCACCACCACACGCGCCAGCAATACGACGACCGGGCAGATTTATTACGAAGTTATTACTAAGGAAAGGCGCGGAGACTATCTCGGAGCCTGTGTCCAGGTTGTCCCGCATATTACCGACGAAATTAGGAGGCGGTTCTCAGCCGCTTATGAGAACGGCAATTACGATGTAGTCATAACTGAAATTGGCGGCACGGTCGGGGATATCGAAGGCCTCCCCTTCCTCGAGGCGATGAGGCAGTTCATGTTGAAGGTCGGCAGGAAGAACGCCATCAACATACACGTCACGCTCATCCCGTATATTGAGGCGGCCGGCGAAATCAAGACCAAACCGACACAGCACAGCGTGAAGAACCTTCTGGCAATAGGGGTACAGCCCGAAATCCTGATCTGCAGGACTTCAAAGCGGATCACGCGCGATGTCAAAGAGAAAATCGCTATGTTTACGAACATCGAACCCGATTCCGTGATCGAGGGTAGGGACGTGGAGACCATCTACGAAATGCCGCTCATCCTCCGGAAGCAGCGTCTCGATCAGATCGTGATGCAGAAACTAAACATCCAGGCGAAGGAACCCGCTCTCTCCGACTGGGAAGAGCTGGTCCAGCGGATCAAAAATCCCAAGCATACTGTGAGGATCGGGATTTGCGGAAAGTATACGGACCTTCTCGACGCATACAAGAGTATCCGGGAGTCGTTCATACATGCCGGCGCGGAGAACGAGACGAAGGTGGAACTGAAATGGGTCGCAGCGGAAGACGTCGAGAAGGAAGGCGCTGACACCCATCTCTCCGATGTCGACGGACTGCTCGTACCGGGAGGATTCGGCGAGCGCGGAATCGAGGGAATGATAAAAGCCATCCAGTACGCGCGTGAAAACAAACTTCCCTTTTTCGGGATCTGCCTCGGAATGCAAACTGCGATTATTGAGTACGCCCGCCACGTGGTTGGCTGGAAGGACGCTAACTCAACGGAGTTTAAGAAGACGGCTCACAGCGTGATAGACATTATGCCCGGGCAGAAGAACGTGAAGGAAAAAGGGGGCACGATGCGGCTTGGGGCATACATATGTATGCTGCAGAAAGGGACCAAAGCGTATCAGGCCTACGGGACGGAAGTGATAAGCGAACGCCACAGGCACCGGTTCGAGGTAAACAACAAGTTCAGGCGCAAGCTCGCGGAAGAAGGGATGAAGTTCAGCGGTCTATCGCCTGACAACGAGCTTGTTGAAATGGCTGAACTTCCGGAGCACCCGTGGTTTGTGGGCTGCCAGTTCCACCCGGAACTGAAATCGCGCGCTACGAAAGCTCATCCGCTGTTCCGCGAGTTCGTGAAAGCAGCAGTGGAACACATGCTCAAAGACTGATATCCGCTCCACCACTATTCAGTAATTGCAAAAATCCCCACCGTACTGGTGGGGATTTGTTTTTGCGCCGGTGTTATACTTCGGTTACAGCTTCACAAACTCAACTCTCCTGTTATTCGCTTTCCCCTCGGGAGTGGTGTTCGAGTCGACCGGCTCGCCTTCTCCCTTGCCGTCAACCTCCATCCTCGACGTATCTATCCCGAACTCGCCCGACAACGCGTTCTTAACCGAAGCCGCCCGCCTCTTCGAGAGGTCGAGATTCATTTTCTCGTCCCCGTCACTGTCGGTGTGCCCGATTATTTTGACCCTGACAGCAGCATTGTCCCTGAGTATGCCGGCTATCATTTTCAGTGTGCCGTACGATTCAGGCCTGATCCTGTCCGAGCCGGAATCGAACAGTATGCCGCGAGTCACCAGCTTGCCTTCCGTAATCAGTTTGCTCCTCATGTCCGGCGCACCGACCGCAACTCTGAAGTTGCTTATATAAGGAGTATAACCCTCCGCCTGAGAACCGGAGTAGAACCTAATCCAGTCGTAGACCATTCCTTTATATAGCATTCTCGGGACGTCAAAGACCTTTTCCTGATCAACGTAGATCCGGACCCTTTCCTTCTGGACTGCAATTGAGATACGGACGACCCGGTTGTTCTTACCCTGCAAATATGAGTTATCGACGGACTTGTTGTTTTCCCCGTACACGCCTTCCTTCCAATCGATGGTACTGACACTGTACGGATTGATCCTGAACTCACAGCCTCCGTTTCCCGGGACCAGTGAGTTGATCAAGTCCCCTTCGGTTTTAGAAATAATCGCAATCCCAAAATCGGGAGCGTCACCTACGTTGGTGTAACTGTACACAAGGTCATATTCGACTGTAAAGTTCTCCGGCATCTTGTTCTTCAGGTCCGGCACAAAATATCCGTCAGGCTGCATCTTCAGCCATTTTCCCGGAATTGTGTTCAGGGTGACAACTTCCCCCGACGAGTTGGTGTTCCACAATGCCGGGAAGTCACCGATGTTGTCCTGGGAGAAATCGTCAAAAAATATCACCTGTTCGCCCGGAATAAAATCGTACTTTGAGAAGGCTCTCAGCCCTTCCTGCGACGGTTGGGCAGCCGTCGGCTGCGCCTGCCGGGCAACAGTGTCGGCGTCGTTCCCGCTCACAGATTCTTCCTGGGCCAAGGCTGAAGCCGCGACGAAGAAAAAGGAGAGGGTTAAAACGGATAGTAAAGTTTTCATGGCAATCCCCCTGACTGATTTCTTGTAAATGTAACAGATATCGACCGCATGCCGGTAGGAATATACATCTAAAGGATGTGGAGGACAAACTCAGCACGTCCCAATGGGGAGAATCTCCACTTTCATTTTACCCCCCGGATTGCTAATTTTTGACTACAAATCACATTAGAGGACAAGTGGCGAATATGCACGGTGATGATCGTTTGAGCTTGTTCCGTAGTACTATATGAAAGCAATTGGAGGTTAACAGGATGAAATTTTTCATAGACACGGCGAATTTGGACGAAATAAAAGAGGCCGCAGAACTCGGTATACTTGACGGCGTGACGACGAATCCCAGCCTCGTGGCTAAAGAGAAATACGACATCAGCTTCAAAGAACTTATCGGCGAGATATGCAAGATTGTCCCCGGCCCGGTCAGCGCGGAAGTCGTTTCGACCGACGTGGAGGGGATGATGAACGAAGCACACGATCTCGCAAAGATCGCGAAGAACGTAGTAGTCAAGATCCCGTTGCTGAAGGATGGACTGAAAGCGGTGAAGCGCCTGAAGGCCGAAGGAATCAAGACGAACGTGACGCTCTGCTTTTCGGCTAGCCAGGCACTAATGGCCGCGAAGGCTGGCGCATCATTTATAAGCCCGTTTATCGGCAGGCTTGACGACATCAGCACCGAAGGGATGGAACTCATCGAGCAGATAGTCACCATCTACGGCAACTACGGTTTCGACACCGAAGTCCTCGTTGCCAGCGTCAGGCACCCCATGCACGTCGTGCAGGCAGCGCTGCTTGGAGCTGACATTGTGACCATGCCTTTCAAAGTCATCGACCAGCTTATTAAGCATCCATTGACCGACATCGGACTGCAGAAATTCCTCACCGACTGGAAAAAAGCGAACCCCAAATGAAGAAAACACCGTTCAACGAAATTCACAGCAAGCTCGGAGCGAAACTGGTTGAGTTCGCGGGTTATGAGATGCCTGTCCAGTATTCCGGTATAGTCAAGGAACACAAGCAAGTCCGCACTGGCGTAGGAGTCTTCGACGTTTCTCACATGGGCGAGTTTTTCGTCCACGGGAAGGATGCCGAATCGTTCCTGCAGCGCAACACGCTCAACGATGTGACTAATCTGACACCGGGGAGGGCACAGTACACCGCGCTCGTCAACGAAAACGGGCTCCTCCTCGACGACCTTATCGTCTACAAGCTCGACGGCGCCTACATGATAGTCGCCAACGCCTCCAACATCGAGAAGGACTTCAGCGCGTTTTCCTCCCGAAAGGCGGGAGATGTGAAGCTCGAGAATGCCAGCGACGCCACGGCACTGCTTTCGATCCAGGGACCCGATGCCCCGGCGACCCTCCGCAAACTGACCGACACGGATCTCTCGGCCATCCAGTACTATCATTTTGCCGAGGGGAAAATCGCCGGGATCGACGCGATAATCTCCAGGACGGGCTATACCGGTGAGCTTGGTTTTGAAATTTTCTTTGGAGCCAAGAGCGAAGACTGCGTGAACATGTGGGATGCTATCTTCGATGCCGGGAAAGATTTCGGGATACTCCCGATCGGTCTCGGCGCGAGAGACACGCTGAGGCTCGAGATGGGCTACTGCCTTTATGGAAATGACATCGACGAGACCACTAATCCCATCGAGGCAGGACTCGGATGGATCACGAAAACAGACAAGGGAGATTTCGTCGGTCGCGAAGCGATCGTCAGGGCGAAACAAAATGTATCTCGTAAACTGGTCGGTTTCAGGATGGATGAGAGCGCCATCCCTCGGCACGCTTACGCTATTTATTCAGCCCCATCCGGGGAATCATCGGAGAGCGGGAAAATCGGCGTTGTGACAAGCGGGACTTTCTCGCCGTCGCTGGAGGTAGGAATCGGGATGGGTTATGTTGATGCATCTCACGCGGCGGAAAACAAGGAATTGCTGATAGACATTCGCGGGAAGAAAACGCGTGCACACGTCGTAAAACTTCCGTTTGTTGCGAAAAAGAATTGAGGGGATAGATGAAATTCGAAGTTTTCTTTTCACCCGCGGCGGTGGATGAGCTGGGTATGCGCGGAAGGAACGTCGTGATAATAGACGTCCTTCGTGCGACCACAACCATCTGCACGGCTCTCCGCAACGGGGCGAGGGAAATCATCCCTGCTCCAGACATAGAAAATGCGACAAAGATATTGTCGAACCTCAGCAGCGACGCGCGTCTTCTCGGCGGCGAAAGGCAGGGGAAAAAGATCGACGGGTTCGACCTGGGCAACTCTCCGTCCGAATACAGCCCCGAAAAAGTCACGGGGAAGTCGATCATATTCACGACGACAAACGGCGCCGGCGCCATCTACAAATGCCGGTATGCAGCCACCGCACTCGTCGCAGGTTTCGTCAACATGTCCGCGATTGTGCAGACTATCGTGGAGATCGGCGGAACCTGGACGATACTCTGCTCGGGCCGCCAGGGAGCTTTCTCGGTTGAGGACGCGGCCTGCGCGGGAATGATCATCTCCGAAGTCCGGGCCCTGACCGACGTCGACACGGAGGATGCCGGCCTTACCGCGGTCATCTTGTACAAGAATTTCAAAAGAAGTATTCTGGGAATGATGAAGAAGTCTATGCATGGGAAATACCTGATGTCCATCGGGTTCGAAGATGACCTTGCGCTGTGTTCCGATGTCGACAGCGTTCCGGTGGTCCCCGTGGTGTCGGGTGTCAGCGTGAAGCTGAAGTACGCGGTTCCCGAACCACCGCCGAAAACAGTTCAACCGACGTGACTGTAAATGGCTGAGGCGAAAGAGGTAATCGAGAAAAACGGGAAGAAGAAGCAGAAGAAGAAATCTCTTCGTTCCGAAGTCGTTAATTTCTCACTGATCATCATCTCCATCCTGATCGGCCTGAGCATCGTTTCCTACTCCCCGGCGGACGATGCGAGATCGGAGATAGGCTTCTTCGACACTTTCAAGCTTCTTCTCGGCGACGAAAGCATCCGGTCAAAGGCCGACACGATAAACAACTGGCTCGGCATTTTCGGTGCTTACATCGCGCATTTTTTCGTCAACTCGACGTTGGGCTATTTCTCCATCGCTTTCCCTGTCATACTCCTTATTTTCAGCTGGACCGCACTGCTCAAAAGGGACTACTCGAAAGCAGCACGCGCCAGCACGATGGTCCTCCTCTACGCCATAATGATATCGATCCTCTCCGGGTACCTCAAGACGCTCTTTGGGACGGACAAATTCGGGAGCGAATGGTATGGTTTGATCGGGCAGTTCTCCGCGCTTGCCCTGGTACGCGCGTTCGGCGCGGTCGGAGGTGCAGGAGTAATATTTCTTTTGTTCTTCGCCCTGATTGTGTTCACTCTGAAGCTTTCTCCGCGTGAGCTTCTCGACATGTTCGCCGCCGGGGGAGCATGGCTCTTCAATGCCGTGAAGTCACTCTTTGCGTCGCTGGGTCGCGCCGGAAGCGGCGCGGGAGCGGCCGTGAAGATCGCCAAGCCGACCGCGGAAGCGGGAAACGGGACGAGAGGCGAAGCCGCCCCGGTGAAGATCGTCCGCGAAGACGTCAAGCCGAAGCAGGACTCCAGCCTTCTCGACGAGGCAAAGGAACTCGTGAAGCGCGCGATGACCAAACCCGAACTTCCCGAAGATGAAGAGTCAGAGGAAGTCGAGCCGGAGACCGAGGAAGAGGAAGAGCGGAAGTCATACTCGAGAAAAGTTGGGGCGGTCGTGCCTTCCGCCGGCGGGGAGATCGAATCGGAAAATGTCGACGAGGAGATAGAATATACGCCGCCGCCGTTCGACCTGCTCGATATACCGATCCAGGTCGACAAGATTCCGGATGAAGAGCTCCGCGCTAACGCTGAACTCCTCCGTTCGAAGCTGGAAGTCTTCGATATCCAGATCGAGAGCGTCAGCGTTATCCCCGGCCCCGTCGTGACACTGTACGAACTCGTCCCGGCGAGCGGCGTTAAAATCAGCCGCATCACCAGCCTTGCGGACGACCTCGCGCTTGCACTCCAGGCGCGCGGCATAAGAATCATCGCCCCGATTCCTGGCAAAGGCGCGGTAGGCGTCGAGATACCGAACCGCAAACCCCAGCTCGTGAACTTCCGTTCCGTCGTCTCTTCGAACAAGTTCCAGGATCTTCGCTTCAACCTCCCAATCGCGATGGGCAAGACAATTACCGGCGAGATTTTTGTGGACGACCTCTCGAGGATGCCGCACCTGCTGATCGCCGGCGCGACAGGATCCGGCAAGAGCGTCGGGATCAACACGATCATGATGAGTATGATCTACAAGCTCCACCCGAGTGAAATCAAGTTCATGATCATCGATCCCAAAAAGATAGAATTATCGCTCTACCGCAAGCTTAACCGGCATTTTCTGGCGGTCTCACCCGACGTGCCCGAAGAGATCATTACAGAATCGAGCAACGCGGTCATAGCTCTCAAGTGCGCGGAAGCGGAGATGGACGGCAGGTACAATCTCCTCGCCAAAGCGGGAGTCCGCAACATCCAGGACTACAACAAGAAACTTGCCGACGGGAAACTCAAAGACACCGAAGAGGCAAGGTTCATCAAGCTTCCGTACATCGTGATAGTCATCGACGAGCTTGCGGACCTGATGCTGACTGCGGCGCATGACGTCGAAGATCCAATCACCCGTCTCGCTCAGCTCGCCCGGGCGGTCGGGATTCATCTCGTTCTCGCGACGCAGCGGCCGTCCGTCGACGTCATAACGGGCCTCATCAAGGCGAACTTCCCCGCCCGCATCGCCTACCAGGTCGCCTCGCGCATCGACTCGCGGACCATACTCGACCAGAACGGCGCGGAACAACTCCTCGGCAACGGAGACATGCTTTACCTCGCGGCCGGAAGCTCCAAGCCGGAGCGGATGCAGAACTCGTTCCTGACCACCGAAGAAATAGAAAAGGTCGTCGATTTTATATCTGCGCAGAAAGGCTTTTCAAAACCGTACCAGCTTCCATCGATTCTGAACAGGAGGAAGAACGGAGGCGCCCTGTCGGCCGAGTTCGACGACATGTTTGAAGAAGCGGCTCTGCTCGTCGTCAGGCACCAGCAGGCCTCGACGTCATTCCTCCAGCGAAGGCTGAAACTTGGTTACGGCAGGGCCGCGCGCGTAATAGACGAGCTGGAGTCGGCGGGCATAATCGGGCCGTTCGAAGGAAGCAAAGGGAGAGAAGTCCTGCTCGAGAATGAAGAGGCCTTGAACGACAAGCTCCGCGAACTTGGGATTTGAACCGCGGTGATATTGCGCCCCTGCGGGGCTTCATTCCGGGTTTTGCTTTTTCTGTAATCATTTCGTCCCTAACGGGACTCAATCTGCAATTTCCACATTTTCTCAACTGACAAGACAATCACACGGACGAAGCAAGAGCTCATTTCTCTGCGTCTCTGTGCCTGCACGCGCACCGTCGCCAAAGTGGCTTTGGCACGTCGGCGGCCGAAGTGTGACAATGAATAGTTTCGGTGCGGGCATGGCTCGCCGGTTTCATTTTCCCGGTCGGCAAATCTTAGCTTGAATTTTGTCCCCGTACCCCGTATAGTTTAAAAACGATCTATATGAAAAGAATCCTGGTCATATTCGCACTCCTGGCGTTCGCGGTGTCACCGTCCATTGCGGGGACTCCGACGGCGTCGGAAATAGTCAAGAACGTCCAGGAAAGTTATAACCAAACCAAAGACGCCACGATCCAATTCACGCAGACTGTGGCCTATCCCCTTTCGAAGATTTCGAAAACGACCACCGGTACGCTTTACCTGAAGAAAAACAACATGTACCGGATCACTACCGATGACAAGGTGATAGTCACGGACGGGAAGACCTCCTGGGTCTACCTTCCCGGTTCTCAGCAGGTCCTGATCGACAATTTCCGCAACGACAAGAACACGATAACTCCGGACAAATTTTTGCTCAGCATCCCTTCGGATTATTTCGCTGTGCTTCTCTCGGCGAAGAAGGCAGACAAAGGAGACGTGTACACGCTGCGGCTCACCCCGAAGAGCGACAATTCGTTCATCCGGTCGATCAGGATCGTAGTTAGCGGCGACTGGACCGTCAGCAGCGCGGAAGTCTCGGACATGAACGACACGAGATATACCTACACCGTCGACAGCCTGCAGACAAACACGGGTCTCCCCGACTCCGAGTTCGAATTCGTCCCGCCGAAGGGCGCCCAGGTCGTCGACCTCCGCCAGCACTGACAAGGTTCACCTTCCTTTGAGCAAAATCACCGGAGCAACGGTCTAATGAAGAAATCCAATCTCCTGCGGACCCTTATCGGGCTTGTCATTGCGGCCTTCTTTGTTTACATCGCTTTCAGGGGAATTTCGTTTAAATCACTCCTCCACGACGCGCTTCGCGCCAATATTTACATCCTCCTCCTGGCGACACTTGTTGTGTTGGCAAGCCATTTTCTGCGCGCACTGCGATGGCGGGTAATACTGCAAGAGTTGAAAAGCGATATTTCCGTGGTCGACACGTGGGGAAGCGTCATGGTCGGATATCTGTTCAACAACTTCGTCCCGCGGCTTGGCGAGATAGTCCGCGCGTACGCCACGGGGCGGCTCGAGGAGATAAGCGTCAGCGGCGTGCTCGGCACAATCGTGCTCGAGAGGCTCTTCGACATGCTTTCAGCCGGGATACTCTTCGGGGTCGCGCTTTTCCTCTACCACGGCGATTTGATAGCTTCGTTTCCATTCCTCCGTGTTGCCGGTGTGATACTCGTGGCTGGTTCGGTCGCCCTCGGCGCAGTCCTCTACGTATCGTCCATTTCGGAAAAATTTCAAAGAACGATATTGCGATTGGCCGAAGCGGTGCTTCCCGGAAAGCTCGCTAAAAAAGCGGAGAACATATTCCTCTCGTTCCTGACTTCGTTTAAGCTCCTCGGCTCCGGCAAACGCGTGGCCATCGTGACTATTTACACTGCGCTGATCTGGATCGCTTATATCTACACGATGTACATTCCCTTTTTCGCTTTCGGTTTCGGAGCGAGACTGCACTTAACGCTTTATGACGCCTTTCTTCTTATCCTCATTACCAGTATAGCCTGGTCGGTACCGAGCCCGGGCGGGACGGGAGTGTATCACCTCTTCGTGTCAGCAGCGCTGATCGCGATATCCGGCGTGCCGAAGGACGAGGCACTGACGTACGCGACCCTCACACACCTCTTCGGATACATCGCCATCACCATAGTCGGTTCGATCTTCGCGATCATCTTCACACGCAAGTTGAAATCGAGATCGCTCGGAAAGCTCACCAAGACGGAAGTGGACAAGGCTTCGTAACCTTGCGAAGGGCGCAAACCTTCGCAGGGTTTACCTGAAATCCGATGTAGAAAGCGGAGTCGGCTCAAGACGTGGGTTTGCTGGGGGTTGATTTTCATAAGCGGCGATGGCTGGTAAAATTCGCGGACTGGTTGGGTCCGTTAGAATGCCGGTAGAGTGATTAATTCCATAAATGGTGGCAACTGCGCACAGTCGCTTGGGGAGTTTGGCGGAATAGGTTTCAGTGGAAGATAGAGGTACAGAAACGGTTTACGATGAAGCAGGAGCCGGGGAGTGAATTAACTTAACGTATGCTTGATCCAATTGCTTGAAGGATTCTAGGGATGTAGCAATTCTGGCAACCATGTAACGGGCGTGTTCCGTCCACATTATTTGTATGTCGGGATGCCGCAGAGCGGCAGAAGACGAGCCATGATGGAAGCTATACATGAAAGAAAACCGGAGAAAGGAACATGGAACAAGGTCGACCACTCCCTACGGGTCTATCGACCTCTACGAGTCTTCGACTCGATAGACTCGCAGACCGAAGGGCCGTAGACGACTCGTCGAGACAAAGGGAACGGCTTGCAAGAGCTATCTGTTGAGGAAGATGGTTAGATCGGGACTCAATACCAGGGAGGAGACTATGACGAAGGCAATGATTTTGTCAATTCTACTATTATCCACAGTACAATCTCAAGCCCAGTCCAATCCCTATTGGCAGTTTCTTGGACCATCTGATTCCGAGCAAGTGGATCAAGTTTATGCTTCAGGAGATACAATCTATGCAGGAACCAACTGGCACCTTTGGGGCAGTTTCGATGCCGGAAAAAGCTGGGCGGTGCTTGACGGCGGGCTTGGAAGTGGGCGGCCCAACTACGCGGTTATACATTGGCTCTCAGTTGGGGCGAGTAATAGTTCCCTAATTTACATGTCGAAAGCTTCATGGGTTAAAACAATATGGGGGCTCCTGTACATGAGTACAAACGCTGGTAAAAGCTGGACGCTTTTGACTGATACAACCAATAACAATTCCCCATTATCACAATATTATAGCGGTGTGAGCCGAATCGCTGTCTCCCCTTACGATACAAGCATCGTGTTTGCAGACGTTAGTGTGGGGGTTCTGTCAGATGATGAACTCTACCGGTCGACTGATGGAGGAGCGAGTTGGACATTCGTCACCTCTGGCTTCCCCGTCTCAGATCATGGGTTGACTATTCAATTTGCCTTCGATCCATCTGATAGCATGAAGATGTATGCGACCGGCGACGATCATCTGGCCAATTGTTTGCTCTACGCTAGCACCGATCAAGGGCAGACTTGGGCAACCATGTCCAACTGCCCTGGGAATTTGGGGTTTTTCAAGACAGACACATCATGGGACATATTAGGCTGGGGAGGACCGCAGGTTATCAGTTCCTCAGATGGCGGATATACGTGGAATGGTCTTGTCAATGCCACTTACCATAACTTTAGTGTTCTCGACATGTATCCTGCGCCAAACAGCCCTCAAATCTACTATGCTGTCTGTTACCATTATGACAGCCTCAACGCCCCAACCCAGTGGGGAGTTTATCGTTCCACCGACTCTTTAAAATCCTGGACGTTGCTGGAAGGCTCACAGGACTTGCCCCTTTTTGAGTACACGTTGGATGAACATTCTAGAGTATTTATAGATAAACTCTCGGGTTCATTGTTTGTCACATCTGCACATGGGCTTTACAGATATTATAAACCTGTCACGGGAATCCAGACAGTCTCTGGCCCTCCATCACAATTTATATTGTATCCGAATTACCCGAATCCATTCAATCCCTCAACTGTAGTACGATATGATTTGCCGAAAGCTTCTATAGTCCTCATCGAAGTTTATGATGTACTCGGACAGAAGGTAGAAACGCTTGAAGATAAGAATGAGCAAGCTGGAACGCACGAGGTAACGTTCGATGGGTCCAGATTGCCGAGCGGGGCTTATCTCTTCAGAATTCAGACAGACTATGGAAATCGCATCATCAAAATCATGTTGCTGAAATAACCACGAAAGATTTTGAGGAGGAATCATGAAATCATTTATCATATGTTCTGCGCTGCTTTTGCTTGCTAGCCAAGCGAAAGCGCAATCTAACCCCTACTGGCAATGGCTCGGACCACCGGACTCAGCTGAAGTCGACGAGATTTACGCTTCAGGAGATACTATTTACGCTGGAACTGAAGAAGGTTTTTATGGCAGTTTCGACGGTGGAAAAACTTGGGGTAAGCTAGACAGCGGGCTTGTCGCTGGACCGGTTATAGCGCCAGCGATTTTGTCATTATCTGTTGCTCGCGACAACAACTCAGTCATCTACATATCGAAAAATTCCTGGATAAATAAGATTTGGGGAGTGCTATATAAAAGCACGGACGCCGGAAAGACATGGCAGCTCTTAACTGACACCACAACCAACAATACGCCGCTATCTCAATATTACAGTGGAGTAAGCCGGGTTGCCGTTTCGCCTTACGACACGAGCATAGTATTTGCAGATGTTAGCGTCGGAGTTCTGTCAGATGATGAGCTCTACCGCTCGACTGACGGAGGAAGCAATTGGACGTTTGTGACTTCGGGTTTTCCCGTTTCAGAGCATGGATTGACAATTGGGTTTGCCTTCGATCCATCCGACAGCATGAAGATGTATGCGACCGGGAACGACTATCTTGCCTCTTGCCTGTTCTATATAAGTACCGATGGGGGGATAATCTGGACAAGTATCTCGCCATGCCCGGGGCTTCTTGGGTTTTTCAAGACAGGTACATCATGGGATATTTTAGGCTGGGGAGGACCGCAGGTTATCAGTTCAACAGATGGCGGGTATACGTGGGGAGGACCAATAATGGCCAATTATCATAATTTCAATATCTTCGACCTGGAGTATGTGCCAAGTGCTCCTCAAACCTTCTACGCAACCGCCGAGTACTTTGATAGTACAAGTCAACCGTTTCCACATCCAACTGGAGTATTTCGTTCCACAGACAGCCTGAAGTCTTGGGTACAGCTAGAAGGCTCGCAATATTTACCGATAGATACGTTCGCCAATCAGTACGACCTAAGGGTGTTTATCGACAGGGTTACAGGATACTTGTACGTCACATCCACCAAGGGGCTTTGGAGATACTACAAACCTGTTACGGGGACCCAGACAGTCTCCGGCCCTCCATCACAATTTATATTGTATCCGAATTACCCGAATCCCTTCAACCCTACGACCGTTATCGACTACCAGCTTCCGAGGGACAGCCACGTTACGCTGAAAGTGTACGATATTCTTGGAAGTGAAGTCGCTGCCCTCGTAGATGGTGAAGTGTCTGCCGGGTACCATGAAGTGACCTTCGACGGTTCCAAATTTGCAAGTGGAGTCTACTTCTACAGGATCAGTGCTGGTTCGTACAATCAGACAAAGAAGATGCTATTGATCAAGTGACATCGTAGTGTCACAGCGATCGGAAGGGCTCAGGAAAACCTGAGCCCTCTCTGTACCATGGCTCCGTTAACCTTTACGCAGGTCGTTTCTATTTCGCCGGCGGAGTCGGCGAGGGATTGTCCTTCCCGCCGGGCCCGCGTCCTCTCGACATACGCTCGAACTCGATCAACACCAGCGGCTGATCCTTGACAATTATCCTTGCATCCCGCCGTATGCTCCGCATCGCTCTACCGAGACTCTTCATTGATATGTTTCTCGCCTTCGTGGCTTCTTTTTGATCCTTCATTGCATTTACCTGATCGGCATCTGCCTGGTTTAGCTCTGTGTAAAAGGCGGTCAGGTTAGTGATATGCTGATCCGTGATGCCGTGCCTCTTGAAAACATCCTTGTAGTGATCCATGTTGTAGTTATTCTTAAGTTCACCGATCATTCGTTCCATCTCCCCGCGTTTTTCATGGAAGCGGATGACCCCTTGGATACTTTTCTCTTCCTTTGAGAAATTAGTGGCAACTATCCAGTAACAATATTCACCGTCAAATAGATCGGCCTGTTTAACTTTTCTTGTTCTCTTTTTCTTCACCCAGAAGGTGGTAAATCCGATCCTCCTCAATTTTTCCTCGCCGATCCAGCGTGTATCGATAAATCAAGCACCTACCCAAGCATCTCACGCTTCTACCCCTCAATTTTCATGCCCCTACATCGGATTGCAGGAACTCTCGGTCTATTGACATCCGAAGAATAAAGTTCTAACTTTGAGCAACACCACGGCAGAAGCACCGAGGCGGCAGAGGTTTTTTGATTTTCTTATGACCGATGTTCCGCAAAGAAGCGGGAGAGAGAGAAGTTGCCCTCAGGAGGGAGAATTCCGACAGATAGGGACTCTGGATCGGAAAGGGAGAAACAGGGCAACATTAGGAAAAGGAGAGCTCAACTTGCAAAATTTGAGACGGAAAACTACATGTCGGGGAAGTCGTTTTGGTAGAGGAATCGTATGCCGATTTCCTCATCTCTTTTCGCAGTCGCATGACATTTTCAAAAAGGTGGCCTTCAGTAAGCGGCTATGCTTCCTTACCTTTACATTTTGCCTGCCACTTTTCGCCGCTCCGATTGATGCTCAATGGAAGCAGCTGAATATTGGCAGTCCATGGCAAGTGTGGGGTGTTGCAGTAATCGGCTCCACTGAGTTCGCCGGCGCATCTGCGGGTATCTATCGTTCCACCAACGGGGGCCAAAGCTGGACAAATGAAAACGGTGCCTTTGCGAATTGCTTTGTGGAAAAAGGCTCGGAGATTTTTGCCGGATGCTATTACGGTGTGCTCAAATCCACCGATGGTGGAATAACATGGACAAACCCCGATTCTTCCTTAACTTCCAACATAGACTACATGGTGGTGGAGGATTCCGTTATCTATGCCGCGGGAGGCGGTATGTTTCGATCGACAGACGACGGAGCGACCTGGACAGTGATACAAAATGGATTGCGGTACGGTCAAACGACGGTGACCGGCCTCGCATTGGTCGGAACCAAACTATTCGCTTCAACATGGGCTGGAGTTGTCAAATCTACGGACGGAGGAGATAGCTGGTCAACGGTTACCGGTACTGGCTCCGTAGATGATGTTACGAATGCGATTGCTGCTTATGGCTCAACCATACTCGTTGGATGGAGTGGCGGAATAATCAGATCGACAGATGACGGCAATACATGGACCTGGCCAAGTGCGCAATATCCAATGTATTCTAATACGGTTTTCAACATTGTCATGGATAGCGCTTACTCATATATAGGAACGGAAGTTGGAATAATGCTCTCCACTGACTGGGGTGTAACATGGGAAAGTATCAGTAATGGACTTCCTTCAAATAAAGTCTTGTCAATTGCCGTTGCAGACACTGACCTGTATGCCACAAGCTTCAGTGACGGAGTATATGCTTCAACTGATAACGGTGCCAACTGGACATACGCGGCTAATGGAATCGTCGGGCCAGATATTACTGCGATCTCAGGAGAAGGATCAAATGTTTATGCGGTATTTAGTTATGATTCAGTTTTTTCTTCCACAGACGATGGCAACACATGGGTCGCAGACACTGGCCTAACAGGTACAGGTTACATATGGGGAGTAACTGTGATAGGCACAGAGGTTTATGTCCCAACTGAGGGTGGAATATTCACCTCGTCCGATTCTGGAAAAACCTGGAGCCACTTTTATGGGTGGGCGAGGGCCATTGTCAAAAGTGGAACCAACTTAGTCTTAGCTTCAAATCGAGTGTATTTTTCTACAAATGGAGGTGTGAGTTGGTTGCTTGCAAATAACAGCCCTTCAAATAGCGGCCCTTCGGGAATCTTTTGTTTGGCAGCTACGGGCACAGATGTATTCGCCGCTGGAGACATTGGAATTTATCGATCTACCGATAACGGTGAAGACTGGGATGACGTCGACAGCAACATGACAAACATCACCTCGCTCGCCGCAAGCGGCTCCACTGTCGTGGCGGGAAGATGGCGGCAGCCGTTCCCCGTTTCGGATAGCATCCCGCCCCCACCTGGAGGATTGTTCCTCTCTACGGATAGCGGCCAAACCTGGTCGTCGTATGTAAATGGTCTCCAGGACCCGTACCCGCAAGTATGGGCGGTCGCGATCCATGGTATGGATGCCCTTGTCGGCTTGAACGACGAAGGTGGCCCTAATTATCCGTCGATGTTTTATTCGTCAACGATACACCGCGACGATTGGATTAATACAGGGCAGGGTTTGCCATGGTTGGGAATCTCGTCTATATACATAAACGATTCGAGTATATTCGTAGGAATCGGTGATGGAGGAGGGATATGGCGTGCTCCACTTTCGCAAGTGACGGGGATAGATCAACCGGGAGTACCCGTTATTCCCACAGTGATTCAGCTCAAGCAGAATTATCCCAATCCTTTCAACCCAACAACCACGATCAATTATTCTATTCCGATGCGGTCCCATGTGACACTTACGGTATACAATATACTCGGAGAAAAGGTCGCAACTTTGGTGGATGCTGTCCAAGGCGCAGGCGATTACACCGTGAATTTCAATGCCTCAAGATTGGCAAGTGGAGTTTACTTGTACCAGCTTATAGATGGAAATTCTTCTGTTACAAAGAAGCTTATGCTCATAAAATAAAACCAATGGAGGGGAATACCTGCTGAAGTTTATATAAGATGTGGGAGACGCTACAACGTCTCCCACAATAGAAAAGGCAAACAATTGGCTCCTGTGTGCATATCCCGGAAGGGATACGTGGGCTTTTTCGTTTGCTGGCACTAATCTAAACAATACTTTTCACAACTTCAAACTTTGAAAGGGACGAGCTATGAAAGCACTTTTAAAACACATCATGTTTGCTGCGCTTATTCTATTATCATCTCAAGTGTTTGCGCAGACTACGACAACTCTTCAGTCTATACCAAGCCGTTTTCCAGCTCTGGTAAAGAGGATTGGGTTGACTCCAATCGGTCAGATGGACACAACTACTCAATTGAACTTCACAATTGGTCTCCAGTTACAAAATCGGCAGGCTCTTGATCAGTTACTGCAAAATTTGTACGATCCTCAAAGTCCCGAGTACAGAAAATTTCTCTCTCATCAACAGGTCGTTCAGGAATTTTGTCCGACTGAGGCTGATTATCAAACTGTCGTGGCGTTTATCACATCACAGGGCCTTTCGGTCACACGGCAATATGCCGATCATATGCTTGTCAGCGTAAAAGGAAGCATAGCGGCTATTCAGAGAGCACTACACATCAAGATGCTTCTTTACAAACATCCAACGGAGAATAGAAATTTTTATGCACCTGACGCCGTTCCATCGGTCAACCTCACGACCCCTATACAAGCGATAACAGGACTAAGCAATTTTTACGTCCCTCGTCCCGAACTGGTCACTAATCCGGTGAATAAGAAAACAGCCTATCCAACTATCAGTTCAGGTTCCATAAATGGCTCGTATGATGGCAATGATCTCCGGGCTGCTTACCTTCAGCATGTTTCGCTTAACGGACATGGACAAAAAGTGGGAATATTTGAACTCGCTCAGTATGATGCTTCTAATGGCTCCATAGATGGTGGGTTCTATCCTCACGATATCACAATGTATGACTCAATATCTGGCGTGCCTCAAGTCCCTTTAGGAGTCGATAATATTGACGGCAACTCCGAGACTCCCAACCCGGAGACTGTAGATGAATTTTCGGTGGACATTGAGATGGCGAACGCAATGGCGCCTGGAATGGATTCGATAATTGTGTATTATGGATCGGGCCCCAATGAAATCCTTGACGCGATGCTAGCGAATACATCAGTGAAGCAATTCAGCGCATCGTGGATAGAATGGCCAAACGGCAACACTCCCGGCCAGCTTAAGATAATGGCTGCCCAAGGTCAAACTTTTTTCAACGGTTCTGGTGATGAGCTCGTCTGGGCTTCGGCGTGGCCGGGGCCAAATGACCCCCGGCAATTTGACGTACCTCCCTTCGCAGGCGTAACGGACACGGGTGCTACACTTGTTGGCGGAACTCAATTATCAACGAATGGACCTGGCGGCTCATACGCATCCGAGACTGCTTGGAATGAAGGGAACGACGTTAAAGGTTCTGGAGGCGGTTATGAAGAAGGTACATTTGCTGAAAATATACCAAGTTATCAACTTGACCTCAACCGTGTTAATGGTGCATCGAACGTTTACCGGAACGGACCCGACGTCGCCATGGTAGCAAGCAATATTATGGAGGTCTCGAAGGACGGCCAGGTATTTGGTTCGAACGGTACCAGCTTTGCAACTCCACTTTGGGCAGGATATATGGCTCTTGTAAACCAGCAGGCAGCAGCTAACGGGAATGCCAAAGGAGTGGGTTTTATTAATCCGCTGCTATACTCACTCGGCGAGGGGAACTCATATAATTCTTGCTTCAACGACGTTCAATCAGGCAATAACTATTATACCAGTTCGTCAGGCACTATCGGATACAGTGCAGGTCCCGGTTATGATCTCTGCACCGGATGGGGAAGTCCAAACGGCCAAAACGGGCAAACACTCATTAATTTCCTTGCCGGCGTGGTTTGGGACAGCACGGTAGTGTTGAATTCAAGTTACACGATTCCGACCGGTGAAACCTTGATCATTGAACCAGGTACCGTGGTACACCTTGCGAGCGGTGTTTCGATAACTGCCAGCGGGGTGATCAACGCAGTTGGCACCGCTGCCGAACCAATCACTTTCACTTCTACTGGGAGTACAACACCTGGTAGTTGGGGGTCGATAGTTTTT
>CAWEBD010000174.1:0-42470 GCA_963806435.1 uncultured Bacteroidota bacterium | reverse complement strand
TTAGGGGACAGTCCTGCCTTGACGAGATCGTGGAGGTGCAGCATGCCGACCGGCTTGCGAGATTCATTAATGACAATAAGCTGAGTGATATTGAAATTCTCCATGAGCTCTATCGCGGCAACCGCGAGCACGTTTGACTTCACGACCTTTGGATTCCTTGTCATCACTTCGTCGGCGGTCATCTCAGAAAAGTTTAGGCTCTTCTGGAGAAGCCTTCGCAGGTCGCCGTCGGTAATGATCCCGGCAAGCTCTCCGGTTGAACTGACCACGCAAGTAGCGCCGAGCCGACCTGAGGTTATCACGAGAATCGCCTCCCTAAGAGACGCGGTGTTCAGGACGGTCGGCATGTCTTTCCCTTTCACCATAAGTTCCTCAACCTTGAGCAGGAGCCTTTTGCCGAGATTGCCGCCCGGATGGAACATCGCGAACTCCTGCTCCGTGAAATTCTTCCTCTCGAGGAGCGCGATCGCAAGCGCGTCGCCGATCACCAAAGCCGCAGTCGTGGAAGCGGTCGGAGCCAGGTCATAGGGACAGGCCTCCTGGTCAACGCCCGCGTCAAGTATGAAATCGCTCTCGCGGCCGAGCTTCGAGTCCCTATTGCCCAAAATGGAAATGATCGGAACTCCGATCCGTTTAAACATGGGGAGAAGCTGCACTACTTCTTCGGTATCTCCGCTCTTCGAGATGCAGACTACGACGTCTTCCGGTCGAACCATCCCCAGGTCACCATGCACGGCGTCGCTCGGATGCATATAGATCGATGCAGTTCCCGTCGAATTCATGGTTGCGACAATCTTACGAGCAATAAGTCCCGACTTCCCCATCCCGGTTATGACGACACGTCCGGATATATTCGCGATGAGGTCGACAGCTCCGGCGAATTCCTTGCCGATTTTGTCCTCGAGAGACCGCACGGCTTGCGCCTCGATTCTGACGACCTCTTTTCCCTTTTCAATTGCGTCCATACGTCCCACTTAATTTGAAAGTGCCCGGTGGCAGTATCACTTTTTTTGAGCCTTTAGAATGACGTCCATGACTTCGCGAACCGCGCCGTGCCCGCCGGACGCCTTCGCCACATAATCGACTTTCATCTTGACATCCCTGACCGCATTCGCCGGCGCGGCGCTGAATCCAACTCTTTGGAGAAGAGGAAGGTCAAGCAGATCGTCGCCGATGTACGCGACCTCTGCGTCGCCGAGCGAGTAGGTCCTCTTCACTTTCTCGTATGGCGTCAGCTTATCTATCGAACCCTGATAAAGGTCAACAATCCCGAGATCAGCTGCCCGCCTTTCGACGACCTCCGATTTCCGGGCAGTAATAATCCCTACCCTTATTCCCTGCTTTATGGCGTTCACGATTCCGAACCCGTCCTGAGAATCGAAGATCTTCAGCTCGATCCCATCAGCTCCATAAATTATCGCTCCGTCGGTAAGCACCCCGTCGACATCGAGAAGAACTGCTTTGATCTTTTTCAGCTTCGTCGTGAGTTTTCCGGAAGATACTGCAGACTGTTGCTTCGTCATATTGCGAGCTCTCGCCTCGCCGAATCGATCTTCTTGACCTGCCTGAGCAGAGGCTCGAAGAGGTCGAACGACAGCTGCGTCGCGGCGTCACTGAGCGCTCTGGAGGGGTCAGGATGGGTTTCAAGGAAAAGTCCGTCGATGCCGACCGCGGAGCCGGCCCGCGCGATAGGAAATATATACTCCGGCTGGCCGCCGGTTTTGTCTTTCTCGCCGCCAGGGAGCTGGAGGGAGTGCGTCGTGTCGAGTATCACGGGGTAACCGCTCGCCTTCATAATCACGAGTGACCGCATGTCTACCACAAGATTATGGTAACCGAAGCTCGTACCGCGCTCGGTAAGCAAGACTTTTGGATTTCCGACTGATTCAACTTTCTCCGCCTGATGCTTCATATCTTCAGGGGCCATGAACTGCCCCTTCTTGATGTTCACAACCTTACCGGTTTTCCCCGCAGCCTGCAGGAGATCGGTCTGCCTGCAGAGAAATGCCGGAATCTGAAGCACGTCAGCGACTTCGGCGGCGGCTTCCACTTCCATCTCGGAATGAACGTCGGTGAGAACGGGCAGGTCAAATTCCCGCTTCACTTCCGCGAGTATCCTGAGCCCTTCATCCATGCCGATCCCTACAAACGACTTGCCGCTCGTCCTGTTGGCCTTTTTATAGCTCGACTTGAAAATAAACGGGAACCCGAGCGCCTGTGTGATTTTCCTCGCGTTACCTGCCACTTTCATTATAAGGTCGCGGCTCTCGATGACGCATGGTCCGGCAATTATCACGAGCGGATTATCGCCGCCGATCTTTATTTTTCCGATGCCCACAACATTAGTCATCATTCACTCGAAACGCTGCTCCACATGGTGAGAACTGGTTTTCAAACTGGAAGTTAGCACACGCATCGCGAGAAAAAAAGCTGGCAGCGGTTACCAGCCGTGGCCGCAATCGACCGTCGATCAGTAAGTAACCGCGATTGAGGCTGTCGAAAAACATGGGGACTGTCATTCTGAAGGAGCGAAGTGACTGAAGTCATGCCGGAGGCAGATTCGCCTTTGGCGAAAATCCATTGTTTTGGCCTGAAAGATGGATGCTTCGCTTCGCTCAGCATGACAATGCAGACTTTTTGGACAGCCTCAATTCAAAACGACAGATCTTTCAGGCCCCCATAACGCAGTTAATGGCCACAACGTCGACTATATCCTGCACGCTGCAGCCACGGGAAAGGTCGAAAGCCGGTTTCTTCAATCCCTGCACGATGGGACCCAGGGCGTCTGCACCACCCATGCGTTGCGCCATCTTGTAACCGATGTTGCCCGCGTTGAGGTCGGGGAACACGAGTACATTGGCCTCTCCTGCGACCGCACTGGCCGGCGCCTTTCTCTTAGCAACGTCGGGCACAATAGCGGCATCGAGTTGGAGTTCGCCGTCAATCTTCAGACCCGGAGCTCTCTTCTTCGCGATCTCGGTCGCATGAACCACCTTGTCGACAAGCTCATGCTTCGCGCTTCCCTTCGTAGAGAACGACAGCATGGCCACTCTTGGTTCGTTACCGACAAGCTTTCTGTGATTGTCTGCGGTAGTAATCGCTATGTCGGCGAGCTGCTCGGCGGTCGGGTCAGGAACCACGGCGCAGTCGGCAAACGAATAAATCTTCGACGGGAACACGATGAGGAAGAAGCTGGATACGATCGATATACCCTCTTTCATTCCGATAACCTGAATCCCTGCCCTCAACACATCGCCGGTGGTCGAAAGCGAGCCGGCAACGCTTCCGTGAGCCGCTCCCTCTCTCACCATCATCGCACCGAAGAACAAAGGCTGCTTCATAGCCTCGAGAGCCTGCGCGGGTGTTAGCCCTTTAAGCTTCCTGAGCTCATGGAATGATGCGGCATAGCGCTGAAGGTTTTCGCTCCTCTCCGGATCGACAATATCGATGCCGCTAAGTTGCGTGTGTGATTCTTCAGCCTTCCTTCGCACTTCCTGATCGTTGCCTACCAGGGAAACTTTCGCTATAGCCTGGTCGGTAATCTTACGTGCCGCAAGTATTGCCCGTTCATCCATTGCGTCGGGTAGTACGATATGGCGGTTCAGTAATTTTGCTTTTGACTTAATTGTCTCGATTAGTTTGGTTTCCATTGTCTTCTGCGGTTTTGTTGGGAATTTCTTTTATTAATCTAACCCTTGGATGTGGAAAGGGCAACGTATTGGGATGGAGATCGTATACTTAACAAAACAAATCACTGAACACGAATCACACGAATCTAAATCAGCTGGCTACGGGCCGGTCCCTTGCGAATTACACGCCTGCGCGTCGTAGCGCTTCGGTCGCCGACGTACCAAAGCCACTTAGGCGACGGCACGCGCGTAGACACGAATCATACGACCTTGATTCGTGACATTCGATAATTCTGCGAAGTTCCTTCATTCGTGCTATTCGTGTTGATTCCGGTCGGATCATCATGTTTTGTGAAGTAGATAATCGCCATTGGGATGAATTGTGCTCGAAATCGGCGCCCTTTTCCACGCCTGGCGTTGGGGTCCCTGCTTGACTGTCTTTCCAGTATTGCTTATTCTTTTCACATATGAAACAAGACGATTTCAAATTCAGCATCGATGTCCGCGTTCGATTCTCCGACATGGATTCGCTGGGCCACGTCAACAACGCCGCTTACATAAGCTATTTCGAGGAAGGCAGAGTCCATTACTTCAGAAAGCTGTTCGATCTTCCGTGGGAGAACACCTCAACCCTGGGGTTGATCGTGTTAGACATGCACTGCACTTACAAGTCCCCCGCATTCTACGGCGAGATTCTGAGGGTTTACACGAAGGTTAACTGGCTGAAGAACAAGAGTTTTGAAATGTCGTACCTGATCATCGATACGGACACAGGCCGCACGGTTGCCGAGGGTTCGAGTGTCCTGGTAGCCTACGATTACTCCACGCGAACGACCATAGAAATTGCCGATAACGTCAGATCGAAGCTCTCAGAGTTCGAGGGAATTCCGCCCAGGAGAGATTGACCCGCGGAACTTTTCCGGCTGAAAGCGTTGCGTGAGGGACACCTCTCATCGCGGGGGATTAATACTTCCGGAATGGGGAGGAATACGGGAGAGAGGGCTCAGAAACGGGCCGAGCGAAAAACCTGCTCACTTTGGGGCAAGTCTCGCACAGGGTAAAACTCCACGGAAAAAAGATCTAATGAACCTGACGTCACCTGTAGGCTGATTAGAACATCCGTGTCACCGGAGTTGGCCAGTATCTCATAAGGACGGTACTCATCAACATCGATCTGCGTCATTCCGAGGTTTTTTTTCACGTCTTTGCCCAGCGCAAGTTGGTTGGGAGATTCGATGGAAGTGTGTAGACGGAGGAGAGTCCCCTTTTCTCCACCTGCGAAGATGGACACAGCCTCATCCTTTGCACAGCTTATGTAAACTGTGCTGCCGCTCTTCCCCTCTATCAGGTCTCTCCCCACGAACCAGGCTCCGAACGGATAAATGGTATTGAGTATATAAAAATCGGGAAGCAGAAAGTTCTGATCCGCCTCCGGGACAACCATACTGCCGAAGACGTAATCCGCGGTCGCGTACCCCATCTGCCTCGTCGTGGATGCCGGGCGAAGTGAAGCGGAAGTCTGTTCACGTCCACGCATCAGAGGAAGCTCGTCCCTGTATCCCGACAAAGCAATTCTTGCTTGAACCGTTCTCTCAATTTCCGAGAGGCTCACTTCCCCTTCAAATTTGGAGTTAACGTAAGAGTTGGAATCGATCGCCATCACCGCAGGGACGGAACGTATCCCCGAATGCAACGCAATCATGTTGTTTGCATCGAAAATTGTGTTTGTGAACAGGCTCAGCCTGTCGAGGGTCCTCTGGGCGACTTCTGAACGGAGCATGCAGGAAAGCCGCGGCTCCATCACGTACCAGAAACCGGCCGACAACTTCTCGTACCGCGACGCCATCACACGGAAATGTTCAACCGTGTCGAGTGAGTATTTCGAGACTGGCTCGAAGAACACGACTACGTTCATCAGGTTGGCGGAGTAATCCACTTCAACCGCTTCCCCGGCAACGTTGATGCCGCTGATGCGCGGCGCTCTTTCCTGTTCCTTCGGCTCCATGGCTTCTACTTAAGCAAAACCATCATAAAATGCAATAACAGGTCCGCAGCCCCGATCGGCCTCACGACGGAAGTCACTGAAGGTGCGGCACTTTCCGACTCTCTCCCGGCCAGATATTGCCGACGCAATAGAGAGAATTCCGGTTCTCCAGGACGACTTCTTCGGGATCGCATGTCAGCGCCGCTCGTCACACTTTTTCCAGGAGCATGAATCTTACTTTTGATTCATCCACGGATGTGATCTCGTCGGGGGGATCAAGGCATTTCTCTTTCCACCCGCAAAGATCGAAGATAACGCAATCATAACATTTCGGCCGCTGAGCCGTGCAGACTTTCCTCCCGAACCTAATGAGGTTAATGTGAATTTCGTATCCCCTCCCCGGCGGAATGAAATCCCTGACTGCCAGATAAGTCTTGTCGGGGGTTTTCTCACGGACAATCCCGATCCTGTTGAGCACGCGGTGAACGTGTGTATCCACTGGAAAGGCATCATCATCTCCCAGAGCGAAAAGGGACAGGCACGACGCCGTCTTGTATCCTACGCCGTTAAGTTCCCTGAGGCGGTCGATAAGAGAATTCCGTTCTTCCGATTTCAGGCTCTTCCTGTCAAAATGCGGGAACCGTTTCCGTATCTCGCGCACGACATTGATGATGGTCCGGCTCTTCTTGTTGGCAATTCCCCCGACCTTTATAAGGCGCACTATCTCACCAGGTTTCGCGTCCGCGAGATCGAGGAAATGCGGATATTTGCTCTTCAGGTTAACGTACGCCTTATGGCTGTTCACGTCGTTTGTGTTTTGGGAAAGGACGGTGGCGATGAGAAGCTCAAGCGGGTCGGGAAGCTTCCGTTTCCTTTGAGGTACTCCAAAAAGATCGCGGAATCTGGAAGCGACAACGTCGAGGTGAGACGCAGCGCGTCCGCTCTTCTGGTGCTTCGGCTCTTTCGGTTTTGCCAATTGTCCCTGGATTACTCGAGTTTAAACACGAAGGTGGCGACTGCCCTCTGGTTCACCTGCGGATAATTCTTGGAGAGCCTGCTGAACTGCCACGTTCTGATGGCGGCCATCGCGGATTCCTCAAGCCGGGAATCCGACTTCTCCGCGGGGACCATGGAAACCACGCTCCCAGCAGGGTCGACGACAATACTGATTTTCACGACACCGCCGTGCTGAACTCCCGGAGGAAATTGCGGCCGGTCTCCCGCCAACAAAGCTCTCGAGACGCCGTTCCACGAAATCGCGTAAGGGGTACCGACGGCAGAATTGTTCGCGGGGTTTCCTGGGACGAATCTGTCTCCGAAACCGCCGCCGAATCCCGGCTTCCCGGTAAGCCCTGACCCGGCTCCCGTCGTATCTCCGATTGTCGTTCCCGTTCCGCCTCCCGAGCCCTGCCCGTTCTGAGTGTTGCCGCTATAACCCTTCACCGTATCGAAGAAGACCGGCTTCCGGTTGATTCCAACTATGTCATTCATCCCCGGCCCCTGCAGCGATCGAGGCACTATCGAAGCCTGCGGGTTCATAGTGTTCTTCGGGCCGGCGGAGCTGACTATCTTCGCGTTACCGAACGCAGCATCCGCGTTTCTCGGAATAGTCCCATTTCCGCCGCCGGAGCCGGACACATCCATGCCTGACGATTGTCTCCCGACAATCCTGACGTCCATGACCTTGTAGGTGACATTCACGGGAGGAAGGAGCACTACCCTGACAACGGGCGGCTTACTTAGGGCCGGGCCGTAAATTATCAGGAGCAGAAAGAAGACGGCATGTACACCCAGAGCGAGCAACATGCCGTTGTAGAAATTCTTCTTATATATTCGCTTGAGCTCGTACTGCCTGAAGTAGTACGAGCCCGCTACGCTGCTCGGTCTGTCATTGAGCGGGGACAACCCAGACATCTGTTCCAACTTTTTTCTTCATATTCTCAACAGCCGCAATCGCCCTGAGTTTCGTGTCAAAATTTCCGGTGCAGACTCTGTACCACTTGTGGCCAGCTGCGCCCTCCCCTGTGAGGACCCGTGCATCGATGCCTTGTTTCCTAAGTGCGGAGATGTACCGGTCAGCCTGGCTTTGGGTCCTGAACGCAGACACCTGCAAGGCAAATGGCCCCTGCTGAGTGGCAGGTGACTTTGCAGGCTGCGCAGGCTTTGCCTCTGCCATTCGAGACGGTGCAGACGGAGCCGGGGCCGTCATGGTCGTAACCGCGGGTTTATGTTTGGTCAGGAAATTGAGATAGCCCGCCCGGTTAAGCATGTAAAGCGCGCCTCCCACACCCGCGATCAGGACGACTATAATGGCGATCCAAAGGACCCTGGAATTACTGGTGGGGTCGTCTATGTACGCGTCCTGGTCTCTGACACCTTTCTGAGGTACTGGATCCGGCTGGTTTTTCTGTTGACTCTCGTCCTGTTCGTCCTGGAAGTTCAGATTACCCATTGTTCGTTCCTCCTCGATTGGTTGGACATCTTCGCACTCAAAGTGCGAAATATTTTCAATTGATTCAACCGCATTTCAAGCGCCATTGATCGAATTAACAATCCGAGAGAGTCTGTTTATCATAAGATCCTGCTGCTGACTCCTATATAGAGAGTGAGGGGAAATTCCTGATATCCCTGCCAAATGAAATACTTCTGGTTAAGTATATTATTTCCTCCCACGAAAATTTCGATAGGCAGCCTAGCTATGTCGAAATCGTACAGACACTCTAAGGTCAAGCAATCCGACAGGATCGAGCTTGTCGGAAAGGGCCAGGTCGGCATAACGGGACGACAGTAAAAGGAACTTTGCACTCGCGGCAACCTGAGGCGTAATCTCGTATTCCGCCCCGAGTTCGATATTGAACGGAGGAAGGTTGGGTATCGAGGAGAGCGAATCGGCTGTGCCCTTCTGATACTGGATCGTCATACCGGAAGAAAAGCCCGCCAGCCTGTACTCAGCCCGGAGTGAGAAAGAAGTTATTGTAGCCTTGCCGGCGTATACGAGCCGGGTTTCATTTGTCTGATCCGAGATGAACATCGGTAGGTATTTTGAATTTCGGAGATCGAATCGAGGGATCAGCCTGAGACCGTTGTCCAATGCAATAGTGCTCCCAAGCGTGAAATCGGCATTGTCCTGCGTGTTGATAAGCGACACCAGCCCGTTGACGTATCTGTCCGTCGACAGGAATTCCGACAGGCTGGCGTCCCGAACGGTCCCATTGAACCCGGCGAACAAGGAGACCGTTCCGTTGATCCTGTAATTGGCTCTCACGTCCGGATATATCTTCGCGACGGTACTCGAAGAATCGTCGCGGTATTGGATGTACGTAACACCCAGCGAGTACGAAAGGCTCCCGAGCAAGAAGGTGTTGCCGTAGCTCGCTCCCACAGCGAAATTATACAATGAGCGATTGAGGCTTGGCGCGGCAAACGGAGACTGGGACAGCAGAATGGGATTAGTAGGAGAGACGCTGAGAGTATGGTCCCCAAAAAGGAAACTGCCGCTCAATCCAATCCATCCCGACGGCAGCTGGATCTGAGAGCTCGCCTTCAGTCTCAAGGACGATTGTGTGTTGACCCAATCATCGGACAGAGAGAATCTGTCGAAGTTCAATGCGAATGCCAGCGGAAGCTCGCCGAGAAACATGTCCGAGTTTATTCCCAGCCTCGTTTCATTTGTACTCCTCTGCAGGACACGCTGCGTTACTCCGTATAGGGAGTAGCCGGAACGGGTATATCCGAGATTCATCGAGTTGCTTGATTTGATTCCGCCTTCGACGTTGATGTCCTTCGAAATCCCGCCGTCGATGGAAAAGTCCCTCTGTAGCGTGTTCGGGATGAAGCCGGAAGTATAATCTCCCGACACACTGCCGTTAATGTTGAAACCGCCAAATGCCGAATTCCCGGAGACAAGATAATTGGCGGTCGAATAGCGGCCGATCGACATCCGTGCGAATAAGCTGGAAGATTGGGTGTTCGATCCCCTCTCGCGTTCGCTGAGCGAGCGATCGACAGGGACATTTACTTCGACTCCCGTCAGCTCTCTGTTCTGAAAGTAAGTGGAGTCTATGTCCACTGTTGGTTTGTCGGCTTTGGGAAGTTCGATGTGAGCCTTGCCGGTGATGACGAATTCGGGGACATTGACGCTTGGCATGGCACTGTCCGGCTTAAAACTCGTGACGGGAGGAGACTCCACCCCCTGCGCTCTCGCCGTCATCACGAGAGAACACAAAGCGAGCATTATTGTTACGCCCTTTAATCTCACCTTTCGACAACCAGCTTGGGGATACTCGCGCCGCGATGGCAGGTGAAGCATGTGACTTTTTCCATTTGCGGCCCATCGAGATAATTCCCATCAATATTCGCTACCATCCTGATCATCACCCGCGCGGTCCTCTTCTGGATTTTCTCGTCACTCGCGAAATTATCGGTGTTGTGACAAAATTCGCACTTCACACCGAGAGCTTCCGTGAACCCGCGCATGACATTGAGGAGCTGATCACGCGAATGTATTCCGTGCAAAACCTTCAGATTGTCACCGAAGGTGTTCGCTGTGTCCTTCGATAGAATCTGCTCAGTCACAAAATCGGCATACTTTGGCTGCAGATCCGGAGTCTTGTTCAGATCTGAGGATATGATAAGGGCAAGCACAATTATCGTTACCAGGACACCGTAGACAACCGCTGTCTTGTTCATCTATTTAATTCTCCTAATGCGATCTGAGTTGTTTCAATTTTTCCTTCGCTTCCTTCGTAAACGAGTCTTCGCCCCTCCCCTTTATGAATTCCTGAAGGAGCGACCTCGCGTCGCTAATGTTGCCGAATTTTGCAAGGCAATCGGCAAGTTCAAGCTGAGACTTTGCGACGATATCGCCGAAGCTCGGGAACACGTATTTTACCCTAAGAAAAGCCAGGACGGCATTGGAGCTATCGCCGGACGCACAAAAATACTCCGCAACGTTCAGCTGGGCCTGTGCCCCGATAAGGTCCCCCCGTGTTTTTGCCACTGAATTGGCCAGCGAGATAGCGTCGTTGACGCGGCCCTTTCTGAAATAAATCCGGCTCAGAAAGATTTTGGCCTCAGCTTTATCGCCGTCATTTACGGAATCTGTCTGCGATAGCGCAGCCTTGGAAAAATTCGATTCGGCTCTAAGCGTGTCGCCTTCCCGCAGGTACAACTTCCCGAGCGCGACCTGTGCGCCGGTACTGTAGTCGTCCGCGGCCGATGCGGCCTCTATCAGCAGTTTCTCCGCCTCGCCGTAGCTTTTCCGGGCGGTATAAATCTCCGCGAGCTTTATCTGCCCGGCGGTTGTGTATTCGGTCCGCGGACTTTTCGCGATCAGATCGGACAGGAACCCGATGGCCGAGCCGCCCTTACCGAGATCGATCTCGACAATGGCGAGATTGTAGAGAGCCTTTGAAGCCATTGAGCTTTGCGGGAACTTCACCATAAACTCCTTCAGTGCCCGCTCCGCCTCGGCGTAATGTTTCTGGTTGAGCGCGTATTCGACCTTCTTGTAGTATATCCTGTCGACGCTCGGTAAATCGGGGTGGTCCTTGACGAAGCTGTCGATCACGCTTTCTGCTTCCTCAGTCCTGCCGAGCACGGTGAGGCAGTATTGCATCCCCACTATGGCGTTGTCCACGTAAATGCTCGTCGGGTACTTTTCGAGAAGGGCTCGATAGTTGATGAGCGCGCTCTGGTAATTGCCGGCGTTGTAGTACGAATCGCCTTTGCTGTAGAGTGCCCGGGCGGCGACCACCGTGCCAGGATAGTTGTCGGCGACTTTGCTGAAGTTCGTTATCGCGTCTGTGTAATCCTTCTCCGAGAAATAAACCCATCCTATGGCGTAGAGCGCTTCAGGGGCTATCGACAAATTCGAGAACCTGTTCAAAACGAACTGGAACGCGCTCAGAGCCTGGGTGTACTGCCCAAGACGGAAGTCTGACTGCCCTACCTGGTACCACGCGTATGCCGATGAAGTGTCGCCGGCGAATCTTGATGCCGCAGTCTGGTACACGCCCAGCGCTTTCTGATAATCTTTGTAATAGTAGAAACAGTCCCCCATTCTCAGGTAAGCGTCGGAGAGGGTCGCTGAGCCCGGATAACGGTCAATAAAATTCTGAAATGTCTGAGCCGATTTAAGAAAATCGTTCGAGAAATACTGCGAGTATCCGATCCCCAGAAGAGCGGTTTCCACGTGAGAACCGCCGGGGTATTTCTTCATATAATTCTGATAATCGGCAATTGCCTGAGCGTAGAGCCCTCCCCTGTAAGATGACTCGGCAGCCATGTACAGAGCCTGTGCCTTCGCCGTGTCCGAAGATGCGATGTCGGCAGCGGTCGTGTAGATCTGAGCCGCGCCCTGGTAATCGCCGGCGGCGTAGAGGGCAGCGGCATAGTCAAAGTGTGCACTTATGGACTCCGGGCCTTTGAGCCTCGAGATGGCATTCAGGAAATAAAGCTTTGCGTTCGCGTAATCGTTTCCAGCGGCCGCGGAAACCGCCGCGTTCTTCATTGATTCCGCGTAAAGTCCGGAATCCTTGGAAGCGAGTAGAAATGCCTCCTGACTTCTCTTGTATGATTTGTTCTGGAAGTAAAACTTTCCAAGCTCGAAGTATGCGCGGGCGGACTCGCTTTCGACTTTTGTGGAACCGGCCAGCTGGAGGAGAGTTGACTCCGCGGAGTCGACCGCCCCCTGTGCCTCGTATGCACGCGCGACCTCCAACCTCGAGTTGAAGTAGAGTGGATCACCGGGCTTGACATGGCCCAACAGGCGTAACGCTTCCGGGAGATCGGACTTTGCGTCGATGAGGAGGCTTGAATAGAGAACACGCACTTCCTGGATGTGAGCGCCCGAGGGAAACTTGTCCAGATACTCAGAAAACACGGCCCGGGCACTGTCCGGATGACCGATTGCGACATAACTCCTTCCCTGGTAGTAAAGAGCCGGCTCCACGATCTGCTCACCGGTAGTCGTTGCCGCGGCATTGGCAAACTCTCCCACTGCGTCGTTGTATTGCCCGAGGAAGAAGTCGCATTCGCCGATCTTCTCAGTAGCATCCGGTTTCAGCTTCGTCGCAGGATATTGAGAGAGAAGTGAGTTGAAAACTTTCTTGCTTCTCTCAAAATCCGACTCCTTGCCATAACACCAGGCCGTCCCGTACATGGCATAATCGGCGAATTGCGAAGAAGGATAACCCTCGTACGTCAGATCAAAGTACTTCACCGCATTGTTGTAGTCCGTCCGCGCGGTGAAAAGCTGACCAAGCCTATACGCAGCCTCCGCTTTGATCTCGTTATCGTTGGAATTGGAGAGGACATCCTTCAGGAGCTTCTCCGACCTGTCGAGTTTTTCAATCTGCAGGTATATTTCCCCTGAACGGAGCTGGGATCGCATGAAGTAACCGGAGCCGGGGAATTTCTCCATTACCCTCTGGTAGTAGCTCAGCGCGCTATCAAACATTTTCTCCTGGAGTAGACACTCGCCTGCCAGGAATGTGATCTCATCCGTGCGTTGAGAGCCGGGATAGTTCTTCAAGTAGGCCCTGAATTGCTGGAGAGCGAGCGGATATTGGCCGTCACGATATAGACCGACGGCGAACGAGTAATCCTGCTGCTCTGCGACTGTTCCGCCTGCGACCTGACAAAGGGATGCAACCGGCGCTGCAAACAACAATATTATGAATAAGACTGCTCTAGCGTTCCTCATTTCGTAGGAATTTATAGTGAAACAACGAGTTAATCAAGCTCACTTATAAGTTTACTTGAAGGACGACCCGGTTTTCACTTGATGAGACTTTGTTTATATTACCAAAGATGATCAGCTTCAGCCAAAAGCAACTGCGTGACCTATCTATTTCAGCGTCAAAAGAATGGCTTTTGACGGACGGGGACGGCGGCTACGCGTCGAGTACGGTATCATTTCTGAATTCCCGGCGGCAGCACTCCCTCCTCACCGTTTCGACAGACTCTCCGCTCAAACGATTCACGCTTCTGAACAAGCTCGATGAGGAGGTCATCATTGACGGGAAATCTTACATGCTTGGAACGAATCGGTACCCCGGCACAGTTTTCCCGGAAGGGTACAGACTCCTATCCAAGTTCACCTTTGACCACTTCCCTCAGGTCACTTTCGACCTTGGTGGGTCTCAGATCGCGAAGAAAGTCCTGATGCCGAAGAGGTCCAGCGCCGTCTACGTTCACTACGAGAATTTATCGAGAAAGGCCCTGACTCTTCGCCTCCTTCCTCTGATAAGCTTCAGATGGAAGGATTCGATCAGGAAAGCCGGCGACGGGTTTCTTGTAGATGAGCTCCCGGACGGTGTCCGGATTATATCTGAGATGAGTCTTCCCCGTCTTTACCTTAAGCTCTCTCAAATCTACGCTACTAACCCGGAATCGCACTGGTACTATGATTTCATCTATACACATGACACGGACCTCTACAACGAGGACCGCGAGGACCTTTTTAACATAGGCTTCTGGGAGACCGAGCTTGAGCCGGGAAAGGGACTGACTTTCGCGGCCTCCACGAGGGATCTTGCTGAGTTTGACTATGCTGAAATCGAAGCCCACTGTATCGAAGAGATTGAAGGACTCCGGGCATCCAGCGGGTTGCCGAAGCGGTATGTTCACCTCGCAGATATGGCATCGAACCACCTTGCGAGAAGCCGGGCGATAAGAAGCCTGGCAATTCTGGAGGGATACCCTTACAGTGCCCTGTCAATAAAAGACTCCCTTCTTTCCGTTGATGGCATCTCCTTTGCCTCCGGGAGACGGTATTACGAGCAGGAATTCTTAAATGATCTGGTGACAAACGAGCAGAGCGGAGCCCTGCCGTCGACAATAGATGAAGCAACCTTTCAAGTCAATTACAACGATCCGACGATCCCCCTGTATTTCTCCGTTGCCTTGAAGAGATGCGCGCAGAAAGATAACGGCGCCGATTGCCTGAGACGATATCTCCCGATGCTTGAGAACTCGGTCGAGTTCATCACGCAGAATAATTTCGTCGGGTCACAGATTAAGGGGACACACCTTCTCGATGTGACTTCAGGAAAGCCTTCGAACATCCAATCGGTTGTCACAAATGCGGCGGTCAACGCGCTGTGGTATAACCTCCTGAGAGTCGCAGACGAAGCGAAGTCCGCGACCGAATCGCCAGCCAATTACTCCGAGATCACGGCTGAGATCGAATCTGATTATTTCGATTCCTACTTCAACAACGAAGGCGCATTCAAAGGGTTTGAACAAACCGACGAACTCGTCCCGGATATGGCTTTGCCACTCATCCTTCCGTTTACCCCGTTGGACGACAAACAGCGCGGGAAAATCTTCAGGCAGCTTGCTTCACGTCTATTGCGATCTTTTGAGAACCCGCCTCACGGCGCAAGCCCGGCTCACTCGTGCAACCTCATGGCTATTCATCTCGCCGAGGCGGGGAGCACGATAGAAGGTTGTGAGGGTGAGACTGCGAAGCTCAAGGAGATCCTTTCGGAGTTCTTCACGTTGCGCGCATTTACAAATACGGTGAACGGGCTGCCGAAGTGCGGAGCCGACATTCCGGTGCCTTCCCCGCAAGACATTTCTTCGGCCGTAGTCACCGGCGAAGCTATCCGGGTAATAAAGAAGCTGAAACTGAGGTAATTGGGTGGCGGCGTCCCGTGAGTTGACCGGGCCAGGCCGCGCACCCGGCAAGTCCGCTTAGTTCTTGAAGACAGCGAGGATATCGCTGCGTTGCACTATGCGAAAGTCCTTCCCTTCCATCTGGATCTCCTCTCCGCCATACTTGGCGAACAGGATTTTGTCTCCGACCTTCACTTTAGTCTGCAGGTCTTCGTCGGTCCCGACGGCGACGACCATACCCGCGCGCGGTTTTTCCTTCGCGGTGTCGGGTATGATCAGGCCGGATGCGGTTCGCTCTTCTGATTCTTCTTCAAATTCTACAAGGACTCTGTCGTCCAGCGGTTGAATCTTCATTTGATCTCCAGTTTTGTTTAATCTTTTATGCCAAGCAGTTGATTTATTTTTGGTTTGTCAAATCCGACGATTGGTCTGTTGTTAATCATGATAACCGGAACCCCCATCTGGCCGGTTCTTCTCAGCATGTCCTGCGCGGCACGCTGGTCTCGCGCGACATCTATCTCCGTGTATCGAACTCTCTTCTCATTGAAATACTGTTTCGCGAGCCTGCAGAAGCTGCAGGTGGGGGTGGTAAAAATGATGACTTTGGGTTGCGGGGTAATCATTTCGGTTTCTCTCAGGTTCCTGGTTTAATAGAGTGAAAATCGTCCGGTGGGAGTACGACGTAGGAATTTGTAATTTCGACTGAATTCTTCAGCATCGCGCTGACCGGACAGTATTTGTTCTGAGACAGGTCGATGGCGCGTTCAAGATCGGCGGCGGCGAGATTCTCTCCGTAAAACACGTACTCGATATGGATTTTAGTATAGACTTGCGGATGCTCATCTGCGACCTGGGCTTTCAGCTTAACCTCGAAGCCACCGAGCTTCACGCGCTTTTTCTGGAGTATCGAAACAACGTCGCTGCCGGTACATGCACCGAGCGAGATCAGGATCAGTTCCTTCGGCCTTATGGCCGCGCTGCTGCCACCAAATTCCGGCGGGCCGTCGACAGTGACCCAGTGTCCCGACTCCGTCAGCCCGGCAAACGTCATGCCTCTGACTTGTCTTACTACTGCGGATTTTTCTGCCATAACTTCTCCATTCATGTTTTTTGATGCAAAAAAGCTGCCAGGGGTTCAGCACATCGATGAAAAAAGCAACGCTCGTCCGCCCGTCCGACAGCTCGCAGGTACCGGAAATACCTTCTTTGAAATTCGTTTTTCGAATGCTAATTTAATCATGTCGCGCCTGTAGCTCAATTGGATAGAGCATCAGACTACGGATCTGAGGGTTGGGGGTTCGAATCCCTCCAGGCGCACAAAATTCAAGGCTTCCTCGAAGATTCCCACGAAAACCTCACCGTTCCGTCTCGCTCTAGACCGCTATACTTGATGCTATCATGGTACAACACCTGTTGTGGAGTCCCAACATGAAGAAGGTGGGCGGGTTGATTGGGTCTACGCAGTCATTCTATATCAAACCGAAAACAGTGATTGCGGTTCGGCACATTGACCAATAACTGCCGATCCGAAGATTGGGGGTTCTGAGCCGGAGGCTCATTCGCCTTCGGCGAAGAATCACTCCAGGCGCACACAAATTAAGGATTTACCCCGGGTCGTGGGCCACTTAAATTTCCTTCGACAGCTCGATCGGGAAACGGTCCTCTTCATGACCGTCAACGAGTTCAGCTAGCCAGCTCAGCCCCTCCCTTTCCACCGTAACAGGCTCCGCATCCATTAGCCCGTCTGCGCGGGCCAACCCGGCTTTGTACTCTTCGCTAGGAGCGTGTTGCCAAATGGATTCTTCACTTCGTTCAGAATGACAAACCCACTGAATTGTGTCATTCTGAGGGAGCGAAGAGACCGAAGAATCCATCTTGTTCCTATCATGGCTCATTCGGCAACAGCCTCCTAGTGCTGACTCTCGTAATCATAACAGCTTACAATACTGCATCGACGCCGCTGCATTGACGCGTAATCTATTTGTCTTTTGATGACCGCTTTTCGCGAGATCCCGCTTCCGGCGGGGACTTTGACCTTTTATAAAGTGCTAGCCGCTGCTGCAATTGCTTCCATCATGAAATTGCTCCTTAAAGGTTGAGTAGTTCATCCTTGTGTTCGTCCCATCCCTGCCACATAAGTTTGCACCTAACCATGGCGGCAGACACAGATATAAGTTGACTGTTTGTCATATCATTCTCCACAAACTGTCTGCTTAACAAGTGTCTGGAGTTCACCCCGAAAAATGGAAAAGAAGTTAAGCCACTATCGAAAGGCGATGCCAACTGTCCTGATCTCTTTCTCCCCGAGTGCCTTTGAAAATGGACGGTCTTTGATAAGTTCTGCAATTCTTTCGCTCGGAGTGTTCGCGCGTTGGTCTCTCCACCGGCGTGGGCAACTCACTCCCTCTTTCTTTCCCATGAACTTATAGTAGTAATAAATAATGAGACAATTGGGGAACTTAATGAGGCCACACACATTAAATATATTAGGCACTTAGGGAATCCTAAGCTGATTCGATGTGTTAAATAAGGGCCAGAGCCGGCGTCTGCTGGCGATCCAGGTTAGCGGCAGATGCAGACAACACGTGGACACGGCGCGGCTTCGAGCATGCTGAGGATCGCCGACAGTTCCAGAATGACTTCTTTGATTAAGACTGAATGACTCATGGTCAGGCTCCGCTGGATCCAAACAGTGACAACCTGCACAGGAACAGTGGAAGATGCGTCAGAAGAGGCTGTTCCGCTTGATGCGTAAGCGGATCTTAGATAGACCTAAATGAGAGAAAGAACTGAAATGTTAAAGCACCATTATGTGATGGCGATGGAGAACCATAATCTTTCGGAGATTCCGCTTCCAAAAACCCACCAGGGGCAAGGCGAACCTACCGACAACTTCAATTTGGTTCAGCTATGGAGCTCGATATCCGGGAAACTTCTCAGGCCAGGACCGCTTTGCTGAGGGCCATAGGAGAACGATTCTATTCGGCACAGGCACAACAGACTACCCTGGTGACTGGTCACATTCGTGCCTCTTCCCTCTCGTGGATGAAGATCCGACCGGACTGACAGGTACACACGCCTGATTCGTCAGAAACGGTCGCGCTTGCCTGTATGGAACCACCTAAGAAACTAAAACATTAGTCGCAGGATGCAGATGGAAAACATAGAAGTCGCAATACTTACGCTTGACAGAGATTTTGAAGCCGAGTACGGAAGTGCGCTTGAGTTCTTCGTTCTTGGGAGCGATGAGAGGGCGTTGTACAAGGCATACGAGCTGGGCCGCAGGGCATTGAGTGACAGGTATTCCGTTTTGGATATGACGCGGCTTCATACAGAATCGCTGCTCAGGATACTGGCCGGACTCCATAACGGGACCCGGGAGAAGGTCATTACCGACGCAGCCGCGTTCTTTTCGGAGTTCATATCCCCGTTCCAGGTGACGTTCAGCGGATTCCTGGAAACGGTATCGTCTCTAAGAACAGTAATCGATGAACGTCAGATCGCAAAAGAAGCGCTGACCCAGAGCGAGAAATATTACGCATCCATTATCGAAAACGCCCTCGACATGGTTATTATTCTTGACGGCGAAGGGACTCTAAAATATGTGAGCCCATCTGGAGAGAGGGTGATAGGATATACTCACGCGGACTTCGTAGGGAGGAATATACTCGAGTTCGTCCATCCCGACGACGTAGATCACGTTCTCGAACTTTTCAAGGAAGGGACGAACAACTACTATACGGCGGTGCGAGCCGAATTCCGGTTCAGGCACAAGAACGGTGAGTGGATCATCCTTGAGTCGACGGGAAAAAGGCTCCTCGAAAGCCCGATGGCCAAAGGGCTGATAATCCTCAACGCGGGAGACATTACCTACAGGCGAAACCTTGAAGAAATCAGACGGAAGTACGAATTCATTGTAAACGCCTCAAGGGAGTTGATGTTGCTCGTGAACGTCGATTACAGACTGGAGGCTGTCAACGAAGCCTGCCGGCTCGCATTGTCCAGGAACAGAGAAGATATTATCGGGAAACGAATCGAAGAGGTTCTCGACAACAAGGATCTCCGTTTTATTCTCAGAACGAACATAAACAAGTGCCTCTCAGGCGCCGAACCGAGGGACGAGGGATGGTTCGATCTGGCCGGCCAGGGAACGAAGTACCTTGAGATCGATTCCTACCCTTATCGCAACCCATACCACAACACGCGCTCGGCTGTTACGCATGCCGTCGTTATCGTCCGCGACGCTACTGAGCGCAAGACCAACGAAGACAAAGTCAGAGAACACCAGAGACAGCGGTCGGAGGACCTGAGGAGATACGCGCAACTTACACAAAGCGCACAGGAGGACGAGCGGCGGAGAATCTCGCGGGAGCTGCATGACGATATCTGCCAGCGCCTAACCGCCATTAATTTCCAAATGGACGTCGTCGAAGAGTCCGTCGAGTCGCAGAAGAAGATAAGCATGCGCCGCCTGCACTCCGTGAAGAAAGAGATAAACAGTCTCATCTCCGAAGTAAGGAGAATATCGTCCAACCTTCGGCCGTCGGCCCTCGACCATTTCGGGCTGATAACCGCGCTCCGCCTCCTCTGCTCGGAATTCGAAAAACGCCATAACATTGAGGTACTTTTCGAAACGAATATCGAGCCGCACAAGAGGCTCGACCCCGAGATGGAAATCGCGCTGTATCGCATCGCTCAGGAGGCATTTACAAACCTCGGCAAACATTCAAATGCCGGCGTCGCGTGCCTGAGGATGATTGAGAACGATTGCGTGCTGACGCTGACCGTGGTGGACGACGGCGAGGGATTTGAGCTTTCCTCGTACCCCGACGTAAGAGCTTCTGGCCAACATTTCGGGCTGATCAATATGCGCGAGCGTACAGAACTGCTCGCGGGAAGATTCGAAATTCAGTCGTCCCCCGGTAACGGGACATCAATCACCGCAACCGTGCCATTAATTTTGACGAAGGAAGATGCAGAAAATAAAAATACTATTCGCTGACGACCACGCCATCGTTCGCGACGGCTTGAGATCACTTTTCAAGAGCGATTCCGGTTTTGTCATCGTCGGAGAGGCGTCCGACGGAGCGGAAGCCGTGAAACTGGTGGCGCAATGGCGGCCGCACGTTGCCGTCCTCGACATCTCGATGCCGAATGTGAACGGGATAGAAGCGACCGGGATGATAAAGGAGAAGTATCCAGAGACAAAAGTGCTGATACTCACTATTCACGAAAATGAGGAATACATCCGGGAATTGATACTCGCGGGTGCAGACGGCTATGTATTGAAGAACGCCGAGAAGAAGGAGATTTTCGACGGCGTGCGTGCAGTCGCCAGCGGTTCCACATTCTTCAGCGCGAGCGTTTCCAAGGCATTGCTTGAAGGGTTGGTCAGAAGCACGCGGAACAGAGTCCCCTTCCATCTGAGCAACGAGGCGAAGCTTACGAAGCGTGAGACCGAAATCCTCAGGTTGATAGCCGAAGGCATGACGAGCAAGCAGATTGCAGAGACGCTGAACTTGAGCGTAACGACGGTTAACAGCCACAGGACAAACATGATGAAGAAGTTGAACATACATGAGATTGTCGGCTTGGTGAAATATGCCATCCAGAAGAGCCTGATAGACCTCGGTTCAAAACGATAACCACACGACACGCAGCGGCAAATTCATACTGAATAGACATGATGGACCTCCTGGTAATATGTAGACCAGCTCTAAATAGAAGTTACGATGCGCAAGTAGTGCAGCATCAGTAGAAAACATTCATTCCTTGACATAATTGTACGCAGCATTGCACGATGTTATAATTGTGCCAGAGAGCGGTAGTGAGCTTTTTGTTGGGGCCTGACCTCGATAGAGCGTCGATTCGTTAGGCACTCGCTGCAACCGGAGTACTCGAGGTAAACAACGTCCATGCCTTCAGAGCGCCGGTTTTCCTGATACGGTGAATAACATTCGCCGTTAATGATTATTGAAAATACAGCGAAGGTCAATGACATATCGAGATTCAGACAGCACAGCCGTCGGCAACGAGGGACAAGGCGTTTCACTCGGGCGTCCAAAAACCAGGGTTAACGCACCAAAAATGCCGCACGTAGACTTCATCGGGAACAGTCCCGTCATACGGGAGATACATTCGATGATCCATCTCGTGGCTGACTCCTCGACTCCCGTACTCATTACTGGTGAAAGCGGGACCGGTAAAGACGTCGTCGCCCGCCTCATCCACATGAAAAGTCCGAGGGCGGATCTTCCTTTCATAGCCATAAACTGCGCGGCTGTACCGCGGGATGTCTTTGAGAACGAGCTCTTCGGACACGAACACGGCGCGTTCACAGGAGCGACGTCGATGAAGCCCGGGTACGTCGAGATGGCCGACAAAGGCACTCTCTTTCTCGACGAACTCGCCGAGATGGACACCGATACTCAAGCCAAACTCCTCCGTATGATTGAGACCAAGTCGTTCAGGAGGCTGGGCGGCAAGAGCGAGATGAATGCGGATGTACGGATGGTAGCGGCGACGAATATAGATGTCCCCCACGCCCTTGAAACCGGTGGGCTGCGGATGGATCTGTATTACAGATTCAGCGTCATAGAAATCCACCTCCCTCCACTCCGCGAACGTAAGGAAGATGTCCCCCTCCTCATCGACCATTTCCTTACGCTCTTCTGTCAGAAGCACAGGAAAGCTCCCAAAAGGTTTTCACCCGAAGCAATGAAAACACTGTTGGAGTACAATTGGCCCGGCAACATAAGAGAGCTTAGAAACCTGGTTGAACGAATCGTCATCCTGACTCCAAGCGCGGTGGTTCAGACCGATGTACTTCCGATGCGGATAGTAGATGTGCAACGAAGCGATGATTCGATAGCAATACCTATTGGAACCTCATTGGACGCGGCTGAAAAGAAAATTATTCTCGGGACATTATCCTCCGTGAACAATAATAAGTCAAAGGCTGCGAGTGTGCTCGGCTTGAGCAGAAAGGCCCTCTACGACAAGCTGAAGAGGTACGGCGCGAGCGAAGAACCATTGACTTGATGGTCTAACTAGAAGTCCGCCTCAGACAGGCGTCAGCTTGTTGATTTGAAGCGGTTTCTTGAAGGTTCAAGCCGTCTCCGGGTGACTTCCCGGTTCACCCGGCAGACAGGCTATGACTTGCTACGTCAGCTCATTCCTCCATGAGGCGATTTTCCATCGCATAGAGCGTAAGCTCCGGCATCGAATTCATCTTCATCTTTTTCATAATACTGGACCGGCACGCGTTGACGGATCGAACACTCATGGAAAGTTCCTGGGCAATATCCGCCGTCTCCTTGCCCGATGCGAGCGCGCAAAGCACCCGGAATTCCCTCGGGGAAAGTGAATTGTGGGGCCGTTGACGAACAGTGCTGTCAGTTTCCACAGCCAGCCTCTCCGCCAGCGAGGAAGGGATGTACTTCTTCCCTGAAACCAATGTCCGGACAGCCTTCAAGATTTCACCGGGAGGCATGTCCTTGGTCAAATAACCTGATGCCCCCGATTTTAGTGTCTGAACGGCGAACAGTTCTTCCGGATGCATTGTCAATACAAGAACCGGCAATTGAGGGTAGAGTCTCTTGACGTCGCTTATCATACTGAGTGAACCCATTCCTGGAAGCGAGAGGCTGGTTATGATAATGTCCGGCCGCGTGTCCTTCACTCCATCCATTACCTGCTGAGTATTTTCGGCTTCGCCGGTCACCCTCATATCTGGCTCTCTTTCGAGAGTTTCCCGGAGCATTTTGCGAACCAGGGGATGGGTATCGGTTACAAATACTTTAATCATCTATTTAAATTCCTAAACACGACTATTCATTAAACGCGGAATCGAGACGACGAGAGTTGTCCCTATACCGGGCTCCCCCCGCACGTCAAGCTTCCCGCCGAGTGCGAGCACTCGTTCCCGCATTCCGATGATTCCAATTGAGGTAGGTGCCTTAAGTTTATCGGCTTCAATCCCTTTGCCGTTGTCCATGACTTCGAGAAAAAGGTTCGAACCCACAACCTTAAGTGAAATGAACGCGTCGGTGGCGGCGGAGTGCCGCTTCACATTATCGAGCGCTTCCTGGAGGATCCTGAACGTCGTGGTGGAAACAGTCGGATCAAAAATCTCACCCTGTTGCAGCTCCGTTATGTGACATTTGATGCCGGTCCGATTCTCGAACTCCAGGACCTGCCACTTTATTGCGGTGAGGAGGCCAAGTTCGTCCAGGACTGCCGGCCTTAACTCCGTTATCATATCCCGGGTAGTCTTGATTGCTTTCTCCAGTATCTCTGAAACAGATGATATCTTCTCGAGGATGGAGCCGCGTCCGAAAGGTTCGGAAACGGTCCGGCAGATCATGCTGCCGAGGATCGAAAGGTCCATCCTTAATGCGGTCAACATCTGGCCAAACTCATCATGCAGTTGTCTTGCGATCAGGGTCTTCTCCTCTTCCTGTGCCTTTTGAAGATGGGACGCAAGCGAATGGAGCTGGGCTTCCCTTTCGTGAACGAGTTCCAGGGAAACTCCCTCTCCAGGGAACTGCCTGACGAAGGATGATACACCCGCCGGAGCACCCGCCACATCGAATAGCCTCGTCAATGTTATTTCCGCCCGGAACCTCTCCCCATCCTTTCGTAAGACCCAGGATTCACGTTGGATCCTCTCAATCGAGGATGAGCCTTTGAGAAACGAAGATAGTTCAGATCTCGACTCGTCATCACCCGTCAGGAAGGTGTCGAATTCCGTGCCCAGTATTTCGTTTCCGCAGTATCCGGTAAATTGCTCGGCGCCGGGGTTCCAGCTTCTCACTTTTCCTTTCTCGTCGATATCGAATACCGCGAAACTAGTCGCATTCTCGACGACGGTCCAGTACCTGTTCGTTTTTCCGTCGTTCATCACTTTGTGGTTCTCGTCTTTAGATTCAGAAATTTCCGTTGTATCATGAACGATCATGCCGATCCTCTTCGTGTTGTTCCGATCGCAACATTTGGCTGCGATTCTCAATCTCGTTTCATAGCAAAGTATCCGGGGGATTCCAATACGCATCGCCCGGAGCTGGCTATCCCTACGCCGATGACTAGTGTCGTCAGAGAGACCTCCTCCTATTGGGGATCGCCGGGCCCAATCTGGCCCCGACACATCGCTGCGATCTACTCTCGATGGGACCGAGTGTCAATGTTATCAAATCCGTTTCGCCTCCCAATGGTGCTTGATTCATTAAAAGACTTCAGCCCGGTTGCCGTTTTCGACGTTCACTACCACAAAATTCGCGATTTCTTCTAGCCACAATCGTCCGCATCTCAAACATTGGCCGCATCCTTGACTGCCTTGAAGCAAATTGCATTCACGGCCTTCCCGGAGGATTCGGATACGAAGCCGGCGATGCTGGACCGCCGTTCCTAGTTACTATTACATATGTGATGACGGCGGCGACGGCAACCGCTCCCGCTCCGAGCCACGTTAGAATGCCCGTCGAGTGGCCGGATGACACTTTCCGGGCATCCACTACGAAATAATAGCCACTCCCATGCAGGCCTTGCGGGAATTCTTTGCCCATATCCCACACAATCTCCTTGTCGGGTCCGGCATATTTGCCTACGCCAATATCTCCGCTCAGTGCCTTCGGCTCATACTCGAATGCGGGGTCCGACCGGCTTCTTAAGATCACCGAGACATTGTAGGTTGCGCTCGGATCTCCCTGAAGGTCGTAACTTACAGTGACCCGGAGGCCGGAGACCGCGAAATGAACTCTAGTAACAACTGCCGGTGACTGATCGCTCTCGGCGGAGTAGGCGGGATTCACATTAACCGTGACAATAGACAGTGCGATCAGAAACGAGACCGCTCTGCGCAACGAGGCAGGAAGGCCCAAACGGGTAGCGATTGACGGGGGGACAAACTTCTTTTTCATTCTATTTCAGCAAAACCATCTTCCCGGTTAGTATGTGATTGCCGGCGACGAGACGATAGAAATACACTCCGCTTGCAAAGCGTTCTCCATTGAACTCGACGATGTGTTCACCGGGCGTTTGTTGGTCGCTCACCAGCGTCGCAACGCGCTGTCCGAGGACGTTATACACTTCGAGGCTAACGAAGCTTTCCGCCGGAATATTGTAGCGGATAACGGTCGTCGGGTTGAAAGGATTCGGATAGTTGTCATCGAGCCGGAACGTTAACGCCCGCGGATTTTTTACCAGACTGTTTACCAGGGCCGCCTTTCCAATCAGCACAGTAAACGAAGTACTCCTCGACGCAGGCACAAAGCTGTAACTCATACTCTTCCTTATGTTCGTCCATGAACCGGAAGATGGGTCGTAAAGAAAAGCGTCGAATGCCTCGGGGAGCTGTCGCAGGCCAGAGAAACTGATCTCTGCTGGTTTTCCCGGAGCTGTTTCCACTTCAAACTTCCACTCGGATGAGTCGGCGAACAAAGGATGAATCTCACTCGCAAATTTACTGAAATTTCGATCCCACTCCGGATGGTCGAAACTGACTATAGGCTCTGAGCCGAAGGCACGCGGCTTCCGCACGTCCAGGCGGTTCAGCCCCTCACCCGCGAGTGTCGAAACACCGAACCATGTAGAACGGTCGGTTGTCCCGTCTGCCGTCAGAGTAATGTGGACCGTCCAACCGGAACCGACGGAAGAGACTTTCTTTATCCGTCCCGATTTGCCTGCGGCATTGTGCGCCTCTATATATGGCACCAGCAAGTAATTCAGGTGTTTCGAATTGAAGTAATAGTACCCCTGGAAAGGCGCGAGTGAGGTTGAAACGTTGAAGCTTCCGTCATATCCCCAGACCGGGCCCGCGAGATTACCGTTGAGGGACTGAACGGTGTCCCACGGCACATCCACGACATACGGATCAGTGATGAGGTTCCAGCCCGGATGCAAGATTATTTTGACCTGACCGACGGAGTCAAGGGGAGCAGCAGCAAGAGTAGTGTTGATCTTGAACGGTCCGTTGTGTATGAGCCAGAAGGCGTTGCCAAGGCCAAAGACAAAATCACTAGAACCGTCATATTTTACCAGGTAGTTGGCAGTGTCCCCATCATCCCAGTACGCTTCCCAATCTTTTCCCGGAATGCCTCCCAGCAAATTAGCCAGCGACTTGTTTGTATTTCCGGGGAGACCGAACAGTTTGTAATCTGCCGGCTTGTACTTTGACACGTCCACGTACTGAGGAAAACTCATCGTGGTATCGACACTGAATGATGCGGCTTGCGTCCAGGGTTCGACGGTGAAGGTCCATAAAGGCGAGAAGGGTCCCCACATATTATCCTTCCACCCGGCCCTTACACGCCAGTAGTACTTGAAGCCTCTTACGAGTGAACGAACGGGGACCGAGTCCACCACTGTAGTGTCGTTCGATGCCAGTGTGTCCAGATCCTGAAGAGGAGACACCTCTACCTGATAGAACAAGGCGTGCGGAACGGCGCTCCACCGAAGTGTAACATCGGTGGATATATCGGCGCTTTTGTCAGAGGGTGTGCCCAGGGTTGGTGACGGGAGGACGAATGATGTCGTCGAGAATTTTCTGAAGGAGGAAAACGCCCCCCAGCCTGCTGAAGTAGAACCGGACTTAATGCGCCAGAAGTATGTCGTTGAGGTGTCCAACGAGTCGACAGTCAGCGAATCCGGCGCGATTGTGGAATCGATAAAGGACAGGGTGCCAAAAGTCGAGTCGGTTGATAATTGGATACGGTACTCGTCAGCTCCTGCTTCGCGTTCCCATGACAATTTCAGGTCTAACGGCGAAACCAGAGCACTGCCAGGAGGTGAAATCAACACGGGGGCACCGGGCGGCAACGAAGACGTCGAGAAAGTCCACGTGGCAGAGTAGTTTCCCCACCCGTTATTGTTGGAGCCCCCTCTCACATGCCAGTAGAAAGTCGTGTTCGACGCGAGCGTATCGAGTGCCAGCGAGTCGACGGATGATGAGGTCGTCGAATCGAAAACAGGCGATGCGAAAGCGGAATCATGAGAGATCTGGACCTGGTAGAAAGTCGCCCCCGCCACATCGCCCCACCGAAACACGGGCACCACAGAACGGTTCTGCCCCGCGTTCGCTGGGAATTTAAGAACTGGTGCCGCAAGCGTTGTATAGAAGACTGATGAACTCCACGCCGCCCAATACCCACCGACATTTGATTCCGCCCTAACCCTCCAATAGTATGTCATACCACTTTTCAAAGGTTCAAGCTTAGCCGTGGTCGCGGCAAGAATCGTATCCAGAATCGGAACGGAGTTATAATAGGGGTCTTCAGACACCTGCAATTCGTAATTTACCGCCCCGCCCGGTTGGAGCCACGAACAAGTTATGTTCGCCGGATCCATCTGAGCCGCATACGCGGGTTGTAGAATAGAAACCGACGGAGGGTACGAAGTATAAAATGTTGAAGTGCTACTCCACGCGCTGACTCCATTTTGGTTCTGGCCAGATACGTGCCAGTAGTACGTTTGGGCAAGTCCAAGTCCTCCGACTACGAGCGAATCGGAAGTAACGGTAGTATCGACAACGATTTCGCGAGGCGAGAAAGAATAGTCCCCTCCATAGAGCGCGAGCTGAACGCGGAAAGACCGAGCAAAACCGGAACTCCAACTCAATGTTATCGGTGAAGGCCGATTCCCCGCTTGTGCAGGAGGGGAAACAAGAGAGGGAGGCGGAGGCGGACCCGTCGTGAATGACCATTTTGTCGACCATGCGCTTGTATCGGTTGAATCTGCTGCCAGCACACGCCAGAAATAAATCTCCGGTGTCAATCCGAAAACCAGGAGTCTGGTTGCCCTAACAGTCGAATCGACGACAACCGAGTCGATTATTGAGAATGTCGAATCGGTGGAGAGCTCGACGCGATACGAGCCAGCGCCGGAAACAGGCTGCCAGCTAAGGCTATCAACTGAAGAACCATTGAGGACTGCGTCATTCAATGGTTGAACCAGCGCAGGAACAGGCAAGGTTCCTGCCAGGGCCATGCGGACCACGGCAAGATTCAACAGAAGCAGGGTCAGGCAGAAGGTCAGAGTGCCTCCCTCTACCTGGGACCTCTTTCTATGTTTATTCAACTTCTTCTGGGATACCATAATACGCAATTCCGGGAGCGGTTCTTTCGGTTTGCCCTTCTTCGTAGTAGGACGATCCCGGTCCATTGCCGCCCGGGCTCATACCGACCAACTCGAACTTCATCCGTGAAAGTTTGACAGGGACAGCATGGTCGTCCGCAATTCTCTTGACTCTTCCCAGTACCAGTGAGTTCATTCTCTGACTTGCGACAACAATTTCACGTACATTCAACTTTGTGATCAAGTTTTCGAGCTTCCAGTGGCCGCCGAAAATCGGGTAGCCGTCAAGGAACTTCCCTTCCAGTTTCGGATCGTCGTCCAGGAAGCCAACCGGCGTGATGCCCCGGGCATTTCCTCGCGCAATAAGCGCCTGCAATGTGATCAGGCCGTCGCGGTCCGCTCCATAAATGAGCGACTTTCCACCTTCGGTCGAATCCCTGTGAAAGACATAATTCAAAGCGTGGAAGACCAGACGCGATCCGATCACAAACGTCGTCAGGAAATAGAAATCCAGGAGAATCAAATCACCCATTTCGGAGACGTGAGGGAAAACCGGCAGAAGCGCGAACGCCCCCGCCGTTACCGCGACACCCGCGAACGTCGGTTTGAGAATTTGGAGAAGATCTCCCATTCCGAGAAGGCTGACGGTTCGCTTGTATAGTCCGCCAAACACAAAGGCGCATAATTGAATCAGGGACACGATCAATGCAGCGAAAGCCCATGGCCGCCATGACATGGACCAAATGTGGCCCTGAGCAGTGAGCAAATGCGCCATGACAATTGCTGCGAACACTGAAACCGCGTCGAGTATAATCTGGGGCGCTGCCGAGCCGAGTAAAGCGCGGCGATAAAACCTGAGCAATAGCCCGTTTCTTATGAAAGCCATCTCACGGTACCCAAGTTTTCTCACCCCGAATTCTATTATAAATGCAACTGCCACGAGAAGCAGAATTGTGTTCAGGCTCCCCGCCGTCACAAGGAATGCGCTCAATCCAAAGGCGGAGGCCACGACGTACAATACAATCACGGCATCCCTGTGAGACAGTCCTCTGGCGATCAGTTGATGATGGATATGGCGCTTATCCGGCAAAAACATGGAGGCAAGCTTCTTTAGCGGCGACGACAGAGATGACTGGCCCGGGAGGAAAGACCGGAGGATCCGTCTGAGCATCGCGAGAATCGTATCCATTATCGGAACACCGAGTACAAGGAGAGGAACTATGACGGAGAAAGCGGTGGATCCCTTTGTGGAGCTTTCGATCGAAAGCACCGAAAGCGTGAACCCCAGGAAGAGGCTTCCGGAATCCCCAAGGAAGATCTTTGCAGGGTTGAAATTGTATCTCAGGAATCCAAAGATCGCTCCTACCAAAGTAAGGGCAACGACCGCAGTCTCCATATCCTTCTGGAACAGAGAGATCGCAGCAATGGTCAATCCTGCGATCAGCGCAATGCCCGACGCCAGCCCGTCCAGTCCATCAATCAGATTGAAGGCATTCGTTATACCCACCAGCCATATTACAGTGACCGGGTATGAGAATATTCCCAGATAGAGTAATCCGCCGCCGAACGGATTAGTGACTTCCCACACGCGAAAGCCGGCGAGATATACGAGTGACCCGGCAAGCAATTGCACAAGGAATTTTTCCTTTGCTTCCAGACTCCAGATATCATCGCAGACTCCCAGCAGGAGTATCATGGCGAATGAGACTGCGATCATACCCCAATTCCCTCTCGCCACGACGCCCTCCAACCTCAACTGCGGAAAAACAAGCCGCGCGATTGCCAGGGTGATAATAAAGCTGAAGAAAGTTGCCAGCCCTCCGAGCCTCGGCATTACACGACTGTGGATTTTCCTTTCATCCGGCCTGTCAACAGCTCCCACCGCAAATGCCACGCGCATCGCCACGGGTGTCAGCACAAGCGATAAAAAAGCCGAGACAAGGAAGCATAAAACAAACACCACCACCATAGATCCTACTCCTTTTCATTCCTGTCATTGAACCAAGTCGGCTGAGAAACCAAACATGACCGACAATGATTACCTGTGCGCTCATTCCTATTCATAACTCTCTCTTGATCTGGGTGTGTCAATCTAGAACTCTTTTGAGATAGACATTTGTCCGAACAATACTCTCGATCCGGTCACGGTCGCCGGGTATACCGCGAAGTCAAGAGAAAATAAACCAAGTCTCAAGCCCACACCGAATCTTTGCCCACTCGCCACAGGCCCGGCGACGTAACCAAACCTGAGAGCCAGGAAGTGGACCGGGTAATACTCCAAGCCACCCTTATAGTCCACGCCGGGCGTCCCGAATACCTTCTCGGAGGCAAGGGCCATGACCAGGAATGGCCGCTCCAGCGATGACTCAGTTGGAAACCGCATAACAGCGCTGACCTGCAGCACCCGGGGAAGCGTGACCTGGACCGGAGTCACGATGGAGTTATCATTCACGAATTCAACTCCTGTCCCCAGCCCGCCGAGCGCCAGGCCATAGCTCACGTCTTCATTCGGGACATAGTCTATCCCAAGCGTGTAAGAAGCCGCATTCGCGCGACTTAGCTGCGATACCACACCGTGTCGAAAAGAAACCGATCCTCCGACGCTGACGGTCGAAGCGACTTTTTGCGCGAAGGCGATATCGTACCCGATTGCGTATCGCCGGGTCTGAGATGTGCTGATGAACTCACCGAGAGTGTACAGTTCCGCTCCGAAGGCCAGCATTTGAGAACGATCATAGACTAATGGAAATGCCAGGTTCTCCTGCATTTCGCCCTCGTTTCCCTGCAGTTGGTTCAAAACCACGGATGGGTTCTCCAGGAAGGCTATTGTCGCGGGGTCGCTGTAGATGGAGCTAATATCATGTGGCTCGGCCATATTGGCACTCGCAAGTGCGACATTCCGGGCACCCAGAAAGGAATTCTGGATGATGGACTGTCCCTCGGCAGAAATGCCGCCCATGAGAATCAGGGTAGTTCCGAGAAGTATCCACTTCAGTTTCATCATCATCACGATCAACGAAGCAGTGTAAAAAAACCGAAAAGGAAAACCACTTCGCCGGCGTAAGCCGAAAAGTCCTTTATGAAATTCGGTTGCTCAGGAATAAAGACCATGTCTCCCGGGCCGACTCGTGGGATGTATCGAATATTGCCGCTCCGCAAATATTCCGTGAGATTCACGTTGATTGCGTCCGAGTGAATCCCGCGTCGGAAGATTTTAATATGCGCCAGATCGGCATCGCTGGTCGTCCCTCCTGCATCCGCTAGAATCCCCACAAGCGGGAGGTCCGTAATCGCAGGGTAGTTACCCTGCCTGCTCACCGCGCCGAGCACACTGATTTGTCTGCCGATGCCTATATGTGAAATGGTCACCCTCGCGTCACCTTTCACATATTGGGAAAGCCGCTGCTTCAGCTGATCCTTAAGCTGTTGCACGGTCAGTCCGCCGGCGATTATTTCCCCGATCAATGGAACCGTGATTGTACCAAAACTCTTCACCGTTGTTGTTGTGTTGAATTCCGGGTAACCCCAGACGGTGATTTCAATTTTGTCCCCCGGACTGATAATGCTCTCTTGATTCAGGGAATCCGCATTCAATTGAAGCGAACCGGAGTCCGAACTACCGCCACCGGTCCGAACATTTGCAACCTGACCGGAACTGACGGATGGATTTGTAGCAGCCCTCTCGAGCGAACACCCGGCAATCGTGATCCCGGTGAGAGAGAGCATCATGAAGCGTCCAATTCTGGCCGCGGAGCTCATCGTCCGTGAACGATTCGTCACAAGCGGTTGCCTGGCCGTCCTGACCACACCGCGCCGGCTTTTAACCAGAAGGACATCCACAGCAGGCAGAACGGAAGCCATGTTTTTCAGAGGTGCCTTACTTCTCTGTTTGGATGCGCGGAAGAGTTCGAACCACTTCGCGATCCTGAGTCTGAGAGATTTTCTAATCATGTCTGCGTCAGTTTAGACAATATGTGTGCCACGTAACTGCAGGCCTCCATATCGCGTTCGATTTCGCCAAAAGAAGCAAGAGGGTTGGAGCAATACATGATAAAATCGGAGCAGCGACGCCCGAGTGGGAAGATACTTAACAATACAACCTCGGGAAGTGTGTAGAGACTTTACAGTGGGTCCTTTAAGTGGCAACAAAACACACACAAAGAAAGAATGTCGATTTCGAAAACAGGCCGATTGACGATTTAATCCCGGGATGCGCATGGCACGGTCTTTGTGCTATTACTCAAAAAGGTTACGAGTATGAAGAACGCTCAGTTTACAATCGACGAATTCCTGGCAGTACTTAGGCGGCGGAAATTTGCGTTTCTGTTGCCCGCCATACTGGTCTTAGCCATATCCGTGATGGGCGCGTTTCTCCTGCCGAAGCAGTTTGAGTCTTCCACCACAATACTCATGCAGGACGATCAGTTGCTGAATCCATTATTGAGCTACGCTATGGCCCTGGCCATGGAGCCTGAAAATAAACTGGACGACTTTGACGAAATCGTTTACAGCAGGCCCACGATAGAATGTCTCATGGACAGCCTCGGCATGCAGTCGTACATGAGCAACCCTGTTCTGAAGGATCAAGAGATCACGCGGATTTCAAAAAATATCAAGACCTCACGGAATGGCACCCGTTCGTTCACGATCTCATATTACGATACTCTTCCCGCCCGCGCGCAAAAGGCCGTCAGGGTACTGTCGGAGCTCTTCATCCAGACAAAATTGGATGTCGAAAACAAAAAGAACGACTTCACCGTTGATTTCTTCAAGCAGAAAGTGGTTCAACTGCGGGACAAATTTGAAACGAGTCAGGATCAACTGGTCGAAGCATTACAGCGCCATATTAACCAGCTACCCGAGGACGACAGAACGCTTTATGCGGACATAAGTACCTTCAGTACAAAGATCCAGATCCTGGATCAGACGATGGAGAACTATCGAGAGGCTCTCGATACACTTAGGGCGGCCCAAATGACCGGTGCCAATCAGCATATTGACCTCACGGGCCTGTACTTGATTCCGCTGATGGATATTCCTTATTCAAAAGATCTGGAGGCGGCAGTCACTAGATACGATCAACTCTCTCAGCAATACACGGAGGAGTTTCCGGCGGTTCAAAGCGCCAGGGTGAAGGTCATGCAGCTCGTTGGGCGGGTCGAGAATGCTATAAAGTCTGAAGAAGTCATGAAGCAGAACCAGATTTGGGACCTGGAAAGGAGCAGACACAAAGCCATTACCTCAGTTCAAATGGCAACAGTCGCTCACAGCCAGGATGAGGACCTCCAATCAAACTTTGATATTTACCAGAAGTTGTACAACGAGATGAAGGTCAAACTTGAGCAGGCGCTGACTAGCCGTGATCTCGGCGAGAACAGCGCCCGGGACTACGTGGTGATCAATCCGCCCGATCTGCCGATTAGACCCGCGAAACCGAACAAAGTGCTCATTATTGGCGGCGGATTCGGTCTGGCGTTGTTTCTCGGCTTACTCTCCTCCGGCCTCGTGGAACTCTTCGACACGAGAATCCGGACGCCGCAGGACGTGGAAATATTTGAGAAACCCATTATTGCCTATCTTCCCTCTCCCAGATCAAGTCATGGCGGATGAGCGGGGAAACAGATTTGTCAACACACCTTGATAGGACGAACAACCTGATGCTGGACTCTGAACGGAAACTCCCGGTTGAGTTTAACCCACAGAAGAGCGCCGATTATCTGCCGGTGCAAAGCGACGGCGGTGAAAGACGCCCCGCGGAATTCAAAAGGCCGGTCATAATCAGCACTACTCCGGGAGAGGCTATTGACGAAAAGGTTGTAACCTACAGCCTGTACAATTCGTTCAATTATTCCCTTTTCCTCCCCCAAGATTACAAGACCATTAAATTAAGCCTCGGCGTAACGAGTCCGAATCAAGGCGAAGGTAAGACCACGGCAATCTGCAACCTTGCGACAGCCATTTCAATGGGCATCGGGAGAAAGACGCTGGTTATGGATCTCAACGCCAACCGCCCACGGATTCACCAGATATTTGGTACATCGCAAGGACCCGGGGTATCCGATGCATTGTCCGGAGGCGATATCGTTGTCGTGCCGACGCAGGTGGATAATCTATTCGTGATGCCGGTCGGTACATCGGTGCATTCCATCCAGACACAATCTCCTTCTTTCCGGCAATTACTTTCATCTTTATTCCAGGAGTTTGAATTCATCCTTGTCGACCTACCCTCGGTAAGCACAAGAAGCTTTCCCACCCTGATTGCCAACCAGCTTAATGGCTTGATAGTCGTTGTCAAGTCAAAGAAAACAAAAAGAAGGGACATCAACAGGCTTTTCAGGAGGGTCCGGGAAGAGACCGTCCTCGCTTTCGTCATGAATGAAGTAGACGACAATGACTTCTGACACTACTACGCGGACATCAGCCTGAAGACATGCTGCCTATTCTAATTCTCGTATTTTACCTGGCCTTCCCCCCAATTTTCGGGGCAGCTAAGTGGCAAAAGAAAACCACAAAATATTTTATGCTTGCCGTCGTTGCGCTCATGCAGACCACACTGGTACTGCTTGCCTTGTACATCATGAAAGTCCCTAAAGGCAAGTATCTGCCTTGATGAGACTCATGGCGTCCGGCACAGTTAAGGCGGGGGGTAGACAGAATATGGAAACGCGTAGCCTCAGGATATTTGCTGCCAGAGCAGTAGTACAGACGATGCCCGTTCCGCTGCATGAGGGACCGCGCGACGGGAATCGGCTGCCGGGAGATGTTGAATTATGCAGGCGGGCATAGAGACATGGCGGCAAAGGGTCTCAACCTCTTTCCAAGAAATTCTTTGAGTTTTCAACCCGGCATCGCGATCACCTACGCACTGATCGTTCTTGTTGCAATCGTCGCGGGCGCAATTCTTGTCCTGACCAATGGCAACCTGGCAGCCGCGCTGGCCTTCATAGCCGCACTGACCGTTGTCTTCGCAACCCTTTATAGAGTTGAGTGGGGATTCTATTTGTTTTTCGGGATGGTTTTAACCTTCGATCAGTTTCTCAACCCAATGCCTTTCGGCACCCCGATCACGGCGAAATTCGGATACTTCATGAACCTGAAACAGAATCCGTTTTTGCCCCCCTTCGCAGCCGGCGACATGAATCCTATTGAGATACAGCTCGCATTGATCCTTCTAGCATGGTTCATCGCGATAAGTGTTAGAAGATATAGAAAGATTCAGGGGATCCCTTTCTGGGGATTCGCATTACTCCTTTTTCTGGAAATCTTCGCCGTAGAATTCCACGGCCTCCACGGCGGAGGGAGCTTTCTCAAGTCGCTTTGGGAAATCAGGGCTCTTATCTACTTTCTCCTGTTGTATTTCCTCGTTCCGCAAATAATACAAACTCGAGAACAGGTCAACGTAGTCCTATGGATCTTCGTGATCATAATATCGATCAAGGCCTTGCAGGGGGCCCTGCGATTTGCGGAAATGGGCTTCAGGTTCGATGGCTACACTGTGCTTACCAACCATGAGGACCCGATGTTCATAGCCGACCTTTTCATTCTCGGCATCGGCCTGTCCCAGTTCGGTGCAAAGGTAAAGTTACGAAGAGCGATACTCTGGCTTCTGCCGATACTCCTTCTGGGCTTCTATTCAGGTCAACGCAGGGCGGCGTATGCCGGTTTTTTCGTGGGACTCGGAATCTTCATCGTCATGTTGACGGGCAGAGAGAGGTTGAAATTCCTCCGCTCGATCCTGCCTATTCTTCTTGTTGTTACCGCATACACGATCATCTTCTGGAACTATCACGGCAGACTCGCCGCGCCTATTCAATTGGTAAAGTCAGGCTTTTTCAAATCCGCGCAAGAAGCGGGAGCGCGTTACGATTCGAACCTCTACAGGGCATTTGAGAGATACGATTTGGCGGCCACTGTCAAAAGCGCGCCCATCATCGGCATCGGTTGGGGAAAGGAGTACCTGACTCCGATCCCGCTTGTCAATATCGGATTCTCGCTTCAACACTGGATTCCCCACGACGAGATTCTCTGGCTTATGGTGGAAATGGGTGCGGTAGGTTTTTTCATCTTCTTTTTGTTCATGGACTCGATCCTGTTTGAGGCCGGACGTCTCGGAAGGAAATTGAAAGACCCTTTTTTGAGATCGTTGGCATTCATGATTGCCGCCATGGTCGTCAACCAAATGGTCATCTCCTATTTCGATCTGCAACTCACGTTTTATCGCGACATGATTTTTATGGGAACATTCTGTGGCTTGCTGCCGACCATCAGGGCGCTCGATAAAAAACAAAGCGCGTCACCAAACCCGGCTCGAGCTTCCACTCCGTCAAAACAGGTTGTCGAGAGCGAAGAGGTTACAGCTTGATGAAGCAAGCGAGAAGATCATGCTGTCATTTCGGAGGCGCTGAGCTTTAATCATGAATTATTCGGTCAAAAAATCTATTTTCAAGAACACAGCCGTCATGATGGCAACCCAAATGATCACATGGGTTTCCGGGTTTATTCTGATCCTGTTCCTGCCGCGCTACCTTGGAAGCGAAGGATATGGAAAGCTGTACCTTGCCATGTCGATACAGGTAATCTTTCAATGGGTAATCGATTATGGCGGTCAAGGCTACGTCCCGAAAGAAGTCTCAAGGGACAAGGAGAATGCATCCGACATCTTTGCACACTCTGCGGTTCTACGCATCTTACTCTGGCTAACTTCAGTGGTCGTCTCTTTGGCTTTGTGTGTTGTGGCCAAATATTCGTGGCACGTTACACTGCTCGTGATGATACTCGCGATTTCCAATCTATGGTCCAACCTCACCACTTTGCTCCGCTACTGTTACCTCGGCTTCGAGGAGATGAAATATCCTTCGCTCGCTTCTGTCCTGGAACGAAGCTTTCTAATGTTGACGGCGGTACCTGCCTTGCTCCTCGGCGCGAGAGAGGATGTCATCGTCGTGCTCATGGCGATCAGCACTCTCGTGAGTTTCGCAGTAAGCATGAGATTTGTGAAGACTATATTTCCCGTTCGCTTTTCCATCCGGTTCCAGACGCTGAAGAGACTCGCAAGCGACGGGTTCCCCTATTTCTTGTGGTCTCTCTTCGGAATCATCTACTACCGTATTGACGCCGTCATGCTTTCGGTCATGACACCTGTTGCCGTGGTGGGCTGGTACGGCGCAGCTTACAAGCTCTTTGACATCCTGATGTTCCTTCCCGCAATCTACTCTTCTGCACTGCTCCCCATCCTGTCCAGGCAAAGCAAGTCCGAATACAATTCGATGAGGAATACATCCGCAAAAAGTCTCCAGTTCCTGCTGCTCGCAGGCATTCCCATAGCCATCTCGCTCGTCTTTTTCGCGCGAGGCATTATCCAGACCGTCTTCGGCCAGGCCGAGTATGGGCCGTCTGCGATCTTACTTCAGGTTTTCTCAATCGGCATGTTACTAGTTTACGTGGATTCAATCCTCTCCGGTACCGTAGTCGCAATCGACAAACAGCGTCCATGGGCATTTGTCGCTTTCCTCGCAATATTCGTCAACGTGGGTTCGAACTATTTTCTGATTCCGTATTTTCAGTGGGCACTTTCTATTGGTACAAGTCGCTCGGCGGCGGCATCGATCCCGCGCTGCCCACCTGGACTCTCGGTGGTCCGAACAGCGTCTATGCGGGCTGGATCCAGTGCTTCAGCGGCGTCAACACCAGCGAGCCGATCGATACGAACAATTTGACCGGCATTGGCGCCACCAGCAGCGGCACAACCGCTATCTCTGTTCCAGGCTTTTCTCTTAATCTCGCGCAAAGCAACGGACTGCTGATCCTGAACTGCGTGGCCCGCGAGGGCACGACCGCCAATCCGTGGTTCACCCCGATCACGCCTTATTCGGAGCAAATTGTCGGAAGCGGCGGTGCGGGCATCGCGTCGAGCAGCACCGTCAATGTAATCGCCTTCGCCGGCGCCACCACGTCGAACGCGGCGCCGGAGGGCCAGTTCTGCCACCAGTCCGGCACGGCAGTCCCGATGGCCGGCAGCCAAATCGCGCTGCAACCGGCCCCGCCTTCCGGCGCGACGCCGACACCGACCGCGACGATAACGCTAACCCCCACCGCGACGCCGACGCCCACTATCACCGACACGGCTACCGCCACTCCAACGGCGACCGGCGGCACGGCGACGGCGACTCCAACGGCGACCGCAACAGCCACAGTGACTGCGACAGCCACAGCGACTGCGACGGCCACAGCGACTGCGACGGCAACGCCGACAGCTACCGCGACGGCTACTGCGACGGCAACGCAGACCGTGACTGCGACGGCAACCGACACCAACGCCGACACGACGCCGACCCCGGGCACCGCCAAGCTGAAGATTTCGCCCAAATCGCTGAACTTCGGCAAAACGACCAAGGTCAGTTCGGTCAGCAAGCCCAAGAAGGTGACGATCAAGAACGTGAGCTCCAAGAAATCCGCGATTGCGGTGATCGATCACCGGCGAGACGGCCCCCCCGCCATTCACGGTCACGAGCGGATGCGCCACAACGTTGGCGCCGGGCAAGAGTTGTAAAGTTTCGGTGACGTTCAGTCCGACGAATACCACGCCGCAAAGCGCAAATTTGACCATCAACGACAACGCGGCGGGAGCACCGCAGAAGGTCCCGCTGTCGGGTACCGGCAAGGCGCCGAAGAAATAGGCAGGGCGGAGCCCTGACCCCTGCACCCAGTATTAAGGCCGCCCGCCGTTGGCGGGCGCGGGCACTAGCAACGGCTTAATACTGCGCTGCCGTCGCTACGGCCGGGTTTGCGCGTGCGCGCGACGAACGCGTAAACTCGCATCATTATCAGGCTTCAATTGTTCCGAGCGTGGCGGATGCGGGTTTTGTTGGTGCTGAACATTGCGCATCGCGGCGCGAGCGGCACTTTTCCCGAGAATACGCTGGTGCGCGTTCCGCGCCGCGATCGACGCGGGCGCGGATATGTGCGAGCTGGACGTGCAGCTCACCGCGACGGCGCGCTGGTGGTGATTCATGACGAGACCGTCGATCGCACCACCGACGGCGCGGCGCGGTCGCGGAGTGACGCTTGCGGAGTTGAAGCGGCTCGACGCCGGCGCGCGGTTCGGCGCCCGGTTCGCCGGCGAGCGAATCCCGACGCTCGACGAAGTGTTTTCCGCGCCGGCGGCGAGTGCTGCGCGCTCAATCTCGAACTCAAGAGCGGGGGCCGGCGGGCTCGGTGCGCGGAGATCATGCAGGCGCGCAATGCGATGGACGACGCTCGTGTCGAGCTTCGACTGGGCGGCGCTCGCAATCGTGCGCCATCTGCAGCCGCGATCCGCACTCGCTCTGCTCGCCGAGCGAGTGGCCGGCGCGAGTGATGGTGACGCGGCCGCGATGCGCGCGGCGGCGATCAATCCGCGCTGCGATCTGGTGACCGCCGACCTGTGCGTCGCGGCGCATCGAGCGCGGGCTCAAGCTGTACCGTGGACGGTTGATGCGGACCGAGATGCGCCGGCTGATCGATGCGGGGTTGACGGTATCATGACGAACTATCCCGAGCGCCTGCGACGCGTGATGGGCGGCTGATGGCGCGTTTACGGCGACGACAAGATCGAAGAGGTGCGCGCGCGCGCCGATATCGTCGAGATTATCGGCGCGCACGTGCGCCTGCGGCGCGCCGGCCGCAACTTCGTCGGCCTCTGCCCGTTCCACAATGAGAAGACGCCGTCGTTTTCGGTCAATCCCGAGCGCGGATTTTTTCATTGCTTCGGATGCGGCGTGGGCGGCACGGTGTTCGACTTCGTGATGCGGATCGAGGGGCTGACGTTTCCCGAGGCGCTGCGATCGCTGGCGCGCCGCTACGGTGTGACCTTGCCCGAGCGCGGTCATCGGGCCGGCGGGCGGGCGAGCGCGAAGCGATGCTCACGGCGGCCAATCAGTCGCCGCCGAATTTTTCGCCCACGTGCTGTGGAACACGCCCGACGGGGCGCTCGCGCGCGACTATCTGAAAGCGCGCGGCATCACGCGTCGAGACCGCGCGCGCCTTCATGCTCGGATTCGCGCCGGCGCGGCCGGCGACGCTCGCCGCCGTCGCTCGACAAAGCGCGGACTGCTCGAGGCGGGCGTGAAAGTCGGGCTGGTCCAGCGCGACGGCGCGGCCGCCGTACGACATGTTCCGCGGGCGCGCTGATGTTTCCCGATTCGCGACGCGCAGGGCCGCGTGATCGCGTTCGGCGGCCGCGTGCTCGATCGCGAGCCTGCCCAAGTACATCAACTCGCCCGAATCGCCGCTCTACTCCAAGGCGCGAACGCTCTACGGCCTGTACGAGGCGCGCCAGGCGATCGCGAACGCAGCCGATCCGCGCGATCGTGGTCGAGGGCTATATCGACGCGATCGCGCTGTGGCAGGCGGGCTTCAAGGAGACCGTCGCGAGCCTCGGCACGGCGCTGACGGTCGATCAGTTGCGCGCTGCTCGCGCGCTACACGCGCAACGTGATCGCCTGCTTCGACGGCGACGCGGCCGGGCGCAAGGCGTCGTTGCGGGCGCTGGAGATTTTTCTGCAGGCGGGATTGCTCGGCCGCGGGCATTTTTATTCCGTCGGGTTTCGATCCCGATACGCTCGTCCGCGAGCGCGGCGCGCAGGCGTTCGCGCGAGCTGATCGGACGGTCCGAATTGCTGGTCGATTATTTTCTGCGCGAGCAGGCGGCCGCGGCGCGCGGATCGATCGCGAGCGGGCGCGAGCGGCCGAGCGCGTCGCCGAGATGCTGCGGCTGGTCGGCAATCCGTTCGAGTTCGATCTGCTGGCGCGCAAGGCGGCCGACATGCTCGGCGTGAGCGAGGAGTTGCTGCGCAAGAGGCGCGCGGGCGTCGGCGCGATCGGCATCGCGCGGCCGCGCGAGCGCGCCGGCGAGCGCGAATCCGCCGGCCGCGCCGGCGGCGGCGACGCGCGGCTCGCAGGCCGAAATCGGCCTGGTCGCGATCGCGCTGCTGCATCCGGAATTGCGCGCCGAAATTCGCCGTCGGCGCGACGCGCGAATTTCGAGGACGTCCGCGTGGGCGGCGTGCTCGCCGAGGTGTGCCGGACCGACGAAGCCGTAGCACGCGCTTGAAAATGCGACCGCGAGCGGCTGTCGGCCGAGGAGCAACGGGCCGGCTGAGCGAGTCTGAGGTCGGTCCGCTGACCGATGCGGGCACGAGCTCAGCGAGAGCCGCATGAGCGGAAGAATGCCGGGCGCTGGTCAGCGACTACGTCGTCGCGCTCGACGGCGCCGGCGCGGCGCGAACTCGGGCGACTGCGCCAGAGCGCATCGCGCAGTGTCGGCGCGCAGTCCGAACCCGGCGAGGCGGCGGCCGCGGCGCAGGCGCGTGATCGCGCACTGCGGCGGCGACGCGCGCCGTCAGGCGGGCTGGCGCCGCGGCGCGCGCGCGAGCTGAGCGGCCGATTAGAGCAGCGCTTGATTGTTGGCGCTAGGCTTAATATTTCGCGACGAACTTGCTACAATCGGATGCAGCCTGATGCATTTCAGAGGGCCCATAGCTCAGCCCGGTTCAGAGCTGCCGGCTCATAACCGGCTGGTCCCAGGTTCAAATCCTGGTGGGCCCATCCCTTCAGTAACACCGATCGTGTCCCCACGGCCCACGGCGCCGCGGACCGCATCGCCGGCCGACGACAGGATCCGTGCGCGAGTGCGGCCATTCAACGGAGGACGCATTGCGTGAAGAGATAGCCCGGTTGATGAGCCTGCAGACCATCGACCGGGAACTGCAACGAGTTCGAGCAATCGCTCGCCGTCGATCGCCGGACGAGTCGAACCAGCTGCGGAGGAGACCCGAACCTGCCAGGCCGAACTCACCGCCTCACCGAAGAAGAGCAGCGAAGCGGATCGACCGCCGGCCGCGCGAAAAAGCGAGCGCGAACTCGCCGAGGGCGAGGCGCGATCCGCAACAAGCGGATGCGCCTGAATCTGGTGCGCAACGACAAGGAATTGCAGGCGCTGGGCCACGAGGTCGAGTCGCTGAAGGAGAACAATCAGCGGCTGGAAAGCGAGTTGCTCGCCTCGATGGAAGGCGCCGACGCGCGGCCGCGCGAATCAAGGAACTGACCGAAGCTATCGCGGAAGGGGCGCGTGGACCTGACGGCGGCCGAAAAGGAGATCGCGGCGGAGGTCGAGGACTGAAGAGCAACAT
>CAWEBD010000173.1:0-9728 GCA_963806435.1 uncultured Bacteroidota bacterium | reverse complement strand
TTTTGTCCATCCTCATGCCCCCGTGGTTTCCCATTCGGTTCATTCTGGCTCTTCGCTCAAACATCATCGGATGCTCGAGGACTCGCTTCCAAACCTTCTGCTGGTCGGGTGTCAGAAGCTTGTTGACCGCAAACCATGCGTCCAGCTTGTTCTGCTGAAGCTGTGCCTTAAGGCTAGCCATCTCCTGGATCTTCGAACTCAGCGCCTTCTGGTCGGGGGTGGCGGCCGATGCGAGTTGTTCGTAATCAAGCAGGGCGTGCTGGAGTTTTGCACGAATGTCTATTTGCTTCTCCTGCAGTCCAAACCAGGCTTCCTTCGCGTCAGCTTTCTGCTGGTCGGTGAGTTTCAAACCCGGGAACATTGCTGGATTATGCATCATGTTCATCCGATGCTGGGGTGCGGCTGGCTGCCCGAGCGCGACACCGCCTGTTATCAAACAGCCTAGCACGGCAATTAACAACTTCGTTCTCATTTAGTTTCTCCTTTTCTTGATAAATCTATTCGTTGGACATCGTGGAGGGCGTCGAGGTTTAAGATCTTTTGTAATAATTCGAGGATGGGCACGGGACCGGATTCCATTGCGGGGTGCCATATCGAGTTCGACCTGTTGTTATCTTACCCTACTTTCTTTATTCTGTGGAAGATGGTATGGAAATTTAGCCTCTGCCGCCCATTCGAACGGGACACTCCGATTCCGGCGTGCAAACCAGGCTCTTGTCAACGCTGAGGAAATGGTACTTTGAGAGAATGGAACAGAAAACTGCCGGACGCATTCGCATCTGCCCGGACCCAATTCGACGAAATCCAACATAACAGGAAATGCCGATGCCAAAACTTTACAAAGCCTTCCTCTTCTGGTTCGTTGTTTCTTTCGCCGCCTCTGCAGGGCTCGTGGAGGCAGTGACGCAAAATCAGGAAATTATCCCGCTCCGTGGGAGTAAACTGCTGGTTGAGGTGGTCTCTCCCACAATTATCAGAGTCTCCGTCTCGCCCGGGAACGGTTTTTCCGACAGAGACACCCTCTCGGTTGTGCGTCAGGACGAAACAACCAAATGGCAGAAAAAAGTGACACGGGAAGCTGTAACCATATCTACCGACAGTCTTATCGTGAGAATAGACAGAAGAAACGGACGCGTAACTTTTCTTGATGTCCGGAAAAAGGTGCTACTGAAGGCCGATGGAATCGCGACAGGCAACTTCACGAAGGGTGTCCTGGACGGCGACTCGATATTGAGTGTCCGACAAAATTTCAACCTCACGAGGAATGAGGCATTATACGGGCTCGGACAGCTTGAGGATCATATCTTGAACTACCGGGGACATGACATCCTGATAGCCCAGGCGAACAGAACGGCTGTTAACCCGTTTCTTGTCTCCACAAACGGCTACGGGATACTGTGGAACAATTACTCCGAATCGAGATTTCACGACGGACCTGACGGCACTTATTTTTGGTCGAAAGTGGCTGACCAAATAGACTATTACTTCGTATACGGTCCGACAATGGACGATGCGATACGGGGGTACAGGCAGCTGACCGGCGAGGCGCCGATGTTTGGCAAATGGGCTTATGGTTATTGGCAGTCGAAAGAACGATATATGACTTCCACTGAATTGATCGATGTGGTGAAGGAATACCGGAAGCGGGATATTCCTCTCGATAACATAGTTCAGGATTGGCAGTACTGGGGAGGTATGGACGAGTTCAGCGGGATGACCTGGGATTCGACGAGGTATCCGCGTCCCGCGGCGATGATAGACACCCTTCACGGCCTCCACGCGCACCTGATGGCGACAATCTGGCCGGCGTTCGGTACGAAGTCGGCGATATACCGCGATATGGCCAAGAACGGCTTCCTATTCAGCCCCACGCACTGGTGCGGAGGAAAAGTCTACGACGCGTGGAATCCTTCCGCGAGAGACCTCTATTGGAAGTTCATTCAAAAGGGACTATTCAACGTGGGGGTAGATGCATTTTGGATGGACGCGACTGAGCCGGAGTTCAGATGCACGGACGACAGATACGTTACTGCCTTGTCGCTTGAAAAGGCAGGGAGGAATTATCTCGGAAGCAACGCGAGATACCTCAACACGTTCTCGCTCGTCGACACACGCGGCATATATGATCATCAGAGGGAAGCGACGGACAAGAAAAGGGTATTCATACTCACGCGCTCAGCATTCACCGGCCAGCAGCGTTTCGCGGCGGCCACGTGGTCCGGTGATACCTTTGCGAGCTGGGATGCGCTGAAAACACAGGTCGCCTCCGGAGTGAATTTTTGCATGTCGGGCCTTCCTTACTGGACAAACGACATCGGTGGGTTCATAACATTCTTCAATTATCCCAACGGTGTGAAGGACGACTCTTACAAGGAGCTCTACGTAAGATGGTTCGAGTTCGGCGCTTTTAACCCGATCTTCCGGTCCCATGGCACGAACACTCCCCGTGAAGTCTGGCAATTTGGCGACAAAGGGAGCTGGGCTTACGACGCCCTTGTCAAGTTCGATGAACTGCGATATCGCCTCATGCCTTACATTTACTCACTTGCCTGGATGGTCACCAGCGACGGATACACGATCATGCGCGGGCTCCCCATGGATTTTCCGAAAGACAAAAACACTTATTCGATAGGTACGCAGTTCATGTTTGGGCCGTCGATGATGGTTTGTCCCGTTCTGAAACCGACGTATCACACGGACGGCTACAAAGGTTATGACATCACCCCGGATCACTTCTATTCCGCAGACGGAAAAGGGCACGGTTTGATGCTCGACATTTATCGCGGAACCGGTTTTGACAGCCTTGTTCTCTCCAGGAAATTCGAGGCGAGCCAGATAAGCTGGATCGGATGTTTGCCTGAAGGGCTGGACTCAAGTTACAGCCTGAAGATAAACGGTAAAATCGAAACCGAAGGCAGAGGGAAATACATCTTCTATGTGTTCTCTGACGCCGGAGTGAAGTTATGGATAAACGGCAAGCTCGTGGTCGATGAATGGGACAACAAGGTGACCACCAGATTCGAGGCGGCAATATCTCTCGAAGCGCACAAGAAATACTCCTTCAGAATGGAATACAGGGAGTTCAAGCCTAATACAGCCGGCCTTAAGATTAACTGGATCCCGCCGAGTGAAAATACACATCCGCTTCAGATCAAGGTCTACTTGCCGAAGCTCACGGCATCAGCCGGGTCGACGAAATGGTATGACTTCTGGACGGGAACGAAACTCGCGGGCGGCAAACGCTTTCTTGTGAAGACGCCGATCGACATGATTCCCGTTTACGTGCCGGCAGGCTCGATCATACCGATGGGACCGGTGATTCAATACGCTAGCCAGGATCCTTCGGCGTCGATAGAAGTAAGAGTTTACACCGGAAAAGACGGAAGTTTTTACTTGTATGAAGATGAAAATGACAATTACGATTATGAGCGTGGCGTTCATTCGATTATTCCTTTCAAATGGAATCAGAGGGGGAGGATCCTCGCGATCGGCGACAGAGAGGGGGAGTTCCCGGGCATGGTTGTGAACAGGACTTTCAACATTGTGCTTGTTCGAAATAACCATGGAGTTGGAGTCGCATCGACGACCCGGCCGGACAAGGTTGTTCACTATAATGGCAGGAGTGTAAACGTTAAATTCTAGGGTTCATGAGGCATCGCTTTTTTGCCCCGCCGGGAATTTCCGATATTCCAATGATCATCTTCGTACTGTTTTTAATCACATAGAGAGGTCGGTCGTCAAATGAAAGTCCCATTACTGATTGCAACCTTAACTGTTTCTTTGCTCGCATCTGTACCGGTTTCAGCACAGATGGACTCTACTCTAATTCACCTGAACAATTACTCCTACTTTTATGGGCGCCAATATTACGTCCTCCGCAGCGGCAGGGCGCAGATGTTCATACAGTCGGACAAGGTTGACCTCGGGTCGGCTTTTACATATCTGCTGTTTGACGCCCAGAATGCGAGACAAAGCGCACGCAAGGACAGTGCCTGCAACTACACTACGCGGAGCGGTTTTCAGACGAGTGCGCTCGAGGTAGTCATGGGCGGCTATCCGTTCGTTGCGATCGGTCAGAACACAGTATCAAGGTGGATCGACGAGGATGGAATACCGAAGGTGGAGGCCGTGTGGTGGGCCGGAGGTATCCGCGTAACAGAGAAGATTTTCTCTCTTACCGGTATGAACACATTCGTAAGGACAATCACGCTCGACGGGGCGCAGATAATCGGAAAGGAAGAGGTTACCTTGAGGCTCGGCGTTCCCGAAGGAAACGTCAAGCAACTTGACGGCGCGCTCGCGTACTTCGGCCCGAAAGGTGTCGTGGCGGTCGCGGCGCCGGGAAGCCATCCTGATGTGGTTAGAAACTATCTCAAGATCCCCGTGACGATCGCCCCTGGCTCGGAGAAAACGTTCGAAACCTTTGTGGTGACCGAGATCCCTTCGGGTGACATGGGCGTTCTGGCAACGAGGCTAAAGCGCATAGAGGTTGGCGATAAAGCGCTGGCGGAGACGAAGCAGGCTTGGGGAAAACTGACTACGATCAACACGTCCGATAGCGTTGTGCAGCATCTATTTGATAATGTCCGGTTCACTCTCCCCGGTTACATCTCTGACGTCGGTATAATGGACGCGGGGGTGTTCGAGTACGGCGGTCAGTGGATACGAGACGCTTCAAACACGGCGGTGGGACTTCTCCAGACGGGACAATTCGAGTTGACCCGTTCGCTACTCGCTTACATGATGGACAGCATGATAACGAGAGACGGCGCGACGATGATATCGAGCAGCTACGAGAAGCCCGAGAACGAAGAATTTGATCAGATGGGTGAACTTTGGGATGCCCTCAAAAATTACTATTACTGGACCGGAGACGCATCGCTTTTGAAAGACAACGCCGCCAAACTCATTGCGATGACGAACCGCCCCCTCAATCCCGAGTTTCGCGACTCGACCGGGATGGTTCATAACAAGAGAGAGTACTGGGAGAGGTTCCTGACAGACGGTTACGAACTCGCGTACCAGGTGTGGGTAATCCAGGGTTTACGAGACGCGGTGGAGTTAGCACCGGTTATCGGCGCGCTGAGGTATGTCGCGGCCTGGCAGGCGGCTGAGAAGAAGATGCTGAATACGATGCTGTACGATCCTAAGATGGGGCTGGTAAGTGACGGTGCATTGATAAAGCGCCGCGCGTTGGACGGGCAGGTTGTCGACACGTTGAGGTACAAGGGATACATCGTCGATTCGCCTGCGCTCACCGAATCCCTTCAGAGACTTCTTCCCGACGCATCCATGGCGCTCCCCATCGCGATGGGGATCGTTGATCCGAAATCACCGCTTGCAAAGAAAACTCTGGATAACCTTCAAGCTCTGTGGGACAGTCGATGGTCATTCGGCGGATACGACAGGTACAATACAAGCTCCCAGCCTGATCAACCCGGCCCATGGTCATTCGCCACGGGTTTCATGTTACGAGCTCAACAGGACGCGGACATGTATAAGCGCAGCAGAAGGACGCTTGAGTGGCTTTATAACGTTCAGGGCGGACACACCGGGGCATACTTCGAGGAAATACCGATAAACAGACACCAGGAATTCACCGACGGTATTCTTCCCTGGCCGGACGGGGAAGTTGCGTTGTTTGTCGTCAGGCACTGGCTCGGAGTAGGTTTCAAAGACAACAGGGTCATCATCAGACCTAACTTGTATCCGACCGACGGCGCCGTTGAAGCGTCGCTGCGATTCAGAGAAAGTAAAATTGACCTCAGTATTCAGGGACCTGGGAAGGTGAAGAAGGCGATCGTCAACGGTAAGTTACTCAAACCGCGAGCTGACGGCTCCGTGGCTCTTCCGTCTGATTTCACCGGTGGTACTGTTGTCCTTGAGACACGCTGACATATTCCTTACTTTTGTCAGTCGCAGGGCGGTTGTATTTCGACAACAGTAGATTATCCATGAACGGAAAGGGTGGCTGTGAAGCGGTTTGTGGTTTCTCTATTCGTCTTTCACCTTCTCGGGTTAAGTAGTGTCATGTACGCTGCGGAAATGGTTCCGGCAAACAACCCGGACATACAGTATTCCGGCCGCTGGGATTTCTCGGATTCCCTGAATCCGCGTCACTCGTGGCCGGGCGTATTCATAGTCGCGGTATTCAATGGGGACAGCATCGGAGTCCGGGTGCAGGATACGGTGAACTACTACGATGTTTATATTGACGGCAAGCTTCACGGTGTTTTTCACGGCGACAAGCCGGGCGACGCGGACTACATATTGGCCGACGGCCTTCAAGACACCATTCATACCCTTCGGTTCAGTCAGCGCAATATCTCGTTCGGGATCTACACATTCTCGGGTTTGATCCTCCGGAGCGGGGCGAGACTTTACCTGCCGCCCGATCGGCCGAAAAGCAAGATTGAGTTCATTGGAGATTCCTTCACGGCTGCCGAAGGCAACGAAGCAAAAGATTCAGTAATGCAGTGGGAGGCGAAGTTTCCGGTGACCGATATCGACAGCGGCTTCGCCGCTATTACTGCCAGGCACTTCGACGCGGGATACTATATCACGGCGAGGTCGGGAATCGGAATGGTTTGCGACTGGCAGGGCAAGTTCGATGTGTCGATGCCTCACTACTTTGACAGGACGCTCATGGAAGCAAGCGAGCCCAGGTGGGACTTCAGGAAATGGACGCCGGACCTGGTCGTCATTTGCCTGGGTCTGAACGACCACTCGGGACTCAGGGGGAAGGACGTGAAGGTATCGCGGAAAAACTCATTGAAGTTCCGAAACGGGTACGGAAAATTCCTTGCGACAGTTCGGGAGGTCTACCCCGGTGTTCCGATTATCGCTTGGGCTCCTTACATTAGGTGGGCACGTGAAAACACGAAGGCCGTGGTTCGCGAGGAGACGAAGAAGGGATTCAAAGGCCTCATCTATGCCCATTTTGACGAGTTTCCGGGTGGATACGTCGCGAACGGTCACCCCACGGTAGCTACGCACGGGAAGATGGCCGATGAACTTATCGCAACCATCGATTCGCTCGGCGTTTTCCCTGAGGTCAGGTAAGAGGGCGGGGAATCGCCGCCCGAAGCGTGAGTCTCCGTACGTCAGTGAGTTCGTATCCGGGTCAGTCGTGGATTGAAGTGGAATGGTCAGATGTCAGGAACGGTTGAATAATTTCGACCAGATAAAACCAGCGGGAGGTAACTCAAATGAAACAATTTGCTACGGGAGAACGGGCTTCAAAGGGATCTTTGATATTGGCGGCAGCCGCGTTGCTCCTGCTTTTGCAGGTGGACGTGCGAGCGCAGTCGATGTCGCGGATACACTACGCGAGCAAAGACATCTTTCTCAGCGGGATCAATGTCGCATGGGTGAATTTTGCCGGCGATCTGGGACCGAACGCGCTTAACACTGCTCAATTCCAGAAAGAGTTTCAAACTGTCCATGCGGCAGGTGGGAACGCGCTCAGGGTGTGGCTTCATATCAATGGTTCCCAGACTCCGATATACGATGCGAATGGCTACGTTACCGGACCCGGTCCGAATACAATTCAAAATCTCAAGCAACTCCTCACCCTCGCCCGGCAGAATAACGTCGGACTCATCCTTTGCCTATGGTCGTTCGACATGCTGAGGACAACAGAAATAGATTCTGCCAAGCTGTATGCGAACATCAAGATGCTAACCGACACCGCGTTCACGATGGCATATGTAAGGAATTGCCTGATACCGATGGTGGATTCGGTGAAGGGGGATTCGGCAATAATCGCCTGGGAGGTTTGTAACGAACCCAACGGCATGACGACGGGGACGAACTATTACACTGCCGACCCGACAGTTCCGACAACCGCGGTGCAGACCTTCACAAACCTGACATCAAAGTCTATGCCATCCTCTAAATAGGGAAAGAGTCTTCTCTCTAACTGGTGCAATCCTTTTGATATCTTGTCTATTTCAACTATTGTCATTTTCTTTTGTCCTAATATTGTCTTGGGTAACATCCCAGAATCTTAAGGAAGCAATCCTTTTCAATGGCCTTAAATGCAGATTTCACTTGTTTGTCATCCTTGTGACCCTGAAGATCTATGAAAAAGATGTAGTCTCCAAGTCTGCCCTTGGAAGGCCTTGACTCAATCTTTGTCAGGTTGATTTTTCTGGAAGCGAATTCGCCAATAAGTGAATATAAAAGCCCAGGGCGGTCAGCATGCGGGTAGATAGCTATACTTGTCCTATCATGCCCAGTGTGCTTAGCACAGTTATTACTTAGAACAATGAACCTTGTAACATTGAACCGATTATCCCGTATATCCTTTGCCACACATTGGAGATTTAATTTTTTCATTGCGAGAAATGGCACAATTGCTGCATAACCTTTTTCTTTCCTAGCACTAAGTTCTTCCGCTGCCTTTGAATTGCTTGCAACTTCAATCATTCCGGCCTGAGGTAGTTTTTCGCGGATAAATTTTTCACATTGGGCAAATGCCTGGCTATTGGAGTATATATATCTGATATCCTTAATCGCTGAATTGGAGGCTAGATAGTGTTTAATTGGAATTATTATCTCTTCCTCTATAACCAAATCAAAGTCCATCAATGCGTCAAAGGTCATACCTACTGTCCCGGATATTGAGTTTTCTAGAGGAACTATGCCTTTGTCAGCCCTCCCGGAAGCAAGACCCTCGAAAACACCCCAAATAGTCTTTTCGAAAACTATATCTGCTTTTTTATCGTATTTTAGTACTGCCTCGTGGCTGAAATGCCTGCTTTTTGGACCAAGCGTCGAGATTTTCATTTTAGTTTCTTTTTTGCTTTTTATAAATTAATTTCTCTATCAGATAATTGCTATAATCCTCTGCCTCTTGCTTGAAATCACCAAGATAATCTGCGGCTTCGTTAAAGTAATTTATGAATGCATCATTATTCTTGTTCTTTATTATCTTATATAATTTTTTTGATGTTTTTAGGTATACTTGGAGGGCTTTTTTTTCTTGTTATTAATATTGCAAGTAAAGGTTGCTGATATGACATGGGAGATTCACATCTAGTATTGCAGGACCTAGCATGGATCTCTGCTGAGTTTTTTGTCGCAGTGTAATCTGTGTCGTAGGGTGATCGTATCACTCCTCTCATAGACCACTACTGTTGTATTTCTATTTCATTTGATCGTTGAAATGGAGTTAATTTCCTTCTCCATTTGTTGTTTCTGGTGGTTGGTCTGACATTCAATGTTATCGATATTATCATGAGGACGTTTCCTGATTACTGATTTGAATCAAGAGTACTTTCATTGATTCTGAAAGGATAGTTTATCGATCATCCGAGATGGAGATCCGATTGAATCTATTCCTGTTCTAACCTCTGAATTTGACAATTCATCAATTATGAATGGTATAGCGGATTGCTTGTTGCCTTGCAGTAAAGTGTCACTATCTCCTCAAGATATGTTCAACAAGATGTTTCTTTTTGAATTCAATTCATCCATGGATAGATCTATTGACACTCAGTGACGACATTTTCTGAAATTTGACGTGAGAAAAGTTATTTGGGATTAACTCATATTGTCATTTATGATGAGTGTAACAAAATGCTAGTAAATTGACTGTACCTCCTCAAAATATGCTAACCTAGTTGTCTCCTTTTGAATTCCTATCGTCCATGGGAAGATCTATGGATCACCCAGTGGTAACACTTAATGAAACTCGAAATGGGAGAAGTTATTTGAGAATAACT
>CAWEBD010000172.1:0-8011 GCA_963806435.1 uncultured Bacteroidota bacterium | reverse complement strand
GTTGTGTAGCCCCTTCGACTCATCGTATTGCTCCGGTCGTGGTAAAGTTCATCACCGGAAGCCTCTCCTCAAACACGTTAAAGGTGGCGTCCGTGACAATGCCGGTGGGGAGTTTAGAAAGAATGGCGGTGAACGGGTTCGGGGTACCCCCGAAAAGCTCAAACGCCTTGCTACGGTAGTCAGTCGGCTCCTGGTCAGCAGACCAATCGCCAGACCCGATCATTCCAAAGATAGTGGACATAGTTGTTACCTCGCTGTGCGTTAGATGTCATCTAGCGCCTTTAGTGCCTTGTTAATATCGCCATCGACGGCGCGGGCGGGTCTAGAACCACTCCCCTCTCCACTAACCGTCCGACGCTTAACAGGCTTGTTAGCTCCACTGGCCAGCTTTTCCTTGATGGCAGGGGCAAGGAATGCCAATGCCTGTCTCTGGATAAAGTCTGGCGTCATTTGACTAATGTTGAGGTTTCCGAACGACTGCTCAAACGTCTTGGTAAATTCACCCCTCACCTTAGCGTCAGCGAGTGCGCTGGTAAGTTCGTCCTTCCCAAGCTCGTCAAGCGTGCGCTGGAAATGACAATGTCGGCTTGCTGCAGCTTCTCCGGCAGCGCGTCGAGGGGGACTGCTTCGCCCATGCCGATCTGTTCGGCAAGATTCTTCGCCCGCTCGAGCGTCCTGTTCGCTATAAAGAGGCGCGCTATCTCCTTCGGTTTCAGGTCCTTCGCGGCAAGCTCGGCGGTTTCGCCAGCACCGATCAGGAGGACGGTCCTCCCTTTCAGGTTACCGAATATCTTTTCGGCGAGCTCGACTGCGGCATAGCTGACCGACACGGCGCCCTCCGATATCTTCGTCTCGGCTTTGGCGCGCTTGCCGGCTTTGAGAGCTATCTGGCATGCATGGTGCATTAGCGTCCCCACAGTACCGAGTTCGACTCCCGTGTTGTAGGCTTCCTTAACCTGGCCGAGGACCTGGATGTCTCCAAGCATGAGCGAATCGATCCCCGACGCGACGGCAAAGAGATGCCGGACGGCTTCGAAACCCTCGAATGTTTCATACCCCACTTCAAGATCACCGTCCGTGAGTTTTTTCCCCTCACGCACAAGCCGGTAGAGTTCGTCGTGAGTCTTGGGGGCCGAGGACGGTATCATGTAGAGCTCCGTCCGGTTGCACGTGGAAACTATCAGCGACTCCCGCGCGATGGACTTCAGCTTCTCCGATATTTCACGGATTTCTTCCGAGGAATAATATATTTTCTCGCGGGCTTCGACGTTTGCGGTCCTGTGATTGATCGAAACCGCGGTGAGTTTTAACATTTCAGTTTAATCTATATGTAACTGACGAATGGCAGGCACCATGTGAATCGCATAACCGTCATTCATTTATTTGAAATTATGAAAACTTGGCAAGAACACATTTACGACAACCATCGACACAACCGTCAGAACAAACCCGACCATTGACACTATGATGACCGTTCGACCGGTCCACCTCATTACGCGTTTCGAAAGGAGCGCGATAAAATAGATGACCCAGACTATGTCCGTTATGATCAACTTCGGATCGGAATAGGAGAAATCATCTATAGTCTTCGGAAGCCAGGCGTAGCCGACCAGGATAACGACCGACAGGAAAATGAAACCGAGGACGATAGACACGTAGCTCAGCTTTTCCAGCGTCTTCAAATCGGGAAGCTTCCGGTAGACAATCCCGAACTTGCTTGCCTTTATTTCGTGGTACATCATTAGATACAGACCACCGTATACCGCGGCGATCGCGAGTGCGCTGTATCCAAGCATCGCGCTCCCGACATGAAGCCCGAGCACACTCGATTTCAGGAGCGGGTTAATATGAACATCAATCTTTATAAACGCGGCGGAAACGACCTCAAACAGGAACGCCAGCGAGAGTATGAAAAGACCCGTCTCTTTTACCTTCGTTCTCATCTCGATATAGACATATGCGACGGCAATTGTGAACGAGACAACGCTCATAATCTCAAAAACGGAGGTCGTGGGGGGGTGACCCGTAAGAACAGACTGGCTGATGAGATATACAACATGTACAACCAGCGTGGCCATCAAAAAACGCGACCTATTCCTTATTCCGAAAGGCTCGTCCAGGAAAAAGGCCAGCCCATAGAGGAAAAGCGTGAATAAATAGAGGACAGGGAGCGAAACTTTCAGCAAATCAACGAAATATTCAAGCATGACTAGTCAAGTTAGCCAAGGGACGCCCCAACTTCAACACCGCGGGGGAGTACCGGAGTCACACAATCCCAGCAAAACCCTTGACTTCTACACCAGACGGGGATAAATTTAACCGTCAATGAAGTACTTTCTGATTGCATTCGCGATTTTCCTGATGGCGTTTACGCTGACCTCCACGGTCATGTTCTCTGACGTACGTGGAACCAGCGAATCCGACGGTATACTCATTCAATGGACTACTTCCCAGGAAAATGGAATCAAGGATTTCGCCGTCGAGAAAGCGTCTCAAATCAATAACAAGTTCTTCGAAATAGGGACTGTCACGCCGACAGGCGGGGGCAGCAGCTATCATTATACGGATTCGCAGATTTACAAGACCTCATCCTCGTCGATCTTTGTGTACCGCGTACGAGCGGATGGAAATGACGGCAGCACCACTTATTCAGACAATATCTCGGTACCCTACGATTTCTCGTCGAGCCTCTCCGGCGTAGCCAAGCGAACGTGGGGCAGCATCAAAGCAATGTTTAGATGATTTTTAGTACAGAGGATCCTACGGGTCGTGGGCTCTCATCCAGACCACCCGCCGGACTTCTGATCCTCACTTTCCTCAGCCTCCTCCTCACAGCCTCAACTTCCTTTTCCGGGTCGATCTTCATCTATACGAGCGAACCCGACATACGAGTCTGCCTGGCCGAGAACAGGAGGGCTCTTACACTTCATCTCGGAGGGAATTACCGGCTGAGTTATCAGGATGTCGGCATCGCCGTCCTGGCGAACTCATCGATCTCGTTCTCTTTCTCCCCTCAGGGGACACCGATGGCTTCTCTGCCGAACCAACAGATAAGATTCTATTCACCGATAACGATAGAGCCGGCGGATTCCACGGAACCGGTCGTTTCGTCGGGCGACCCGGATGGGATAACATTCAACTCCCAAACATATCCCGGTAAGATGGAAATAATTCCCGAGAGCAACGGGTCTTTCCGTCTCGTGAATTCAGTCCCCCTCGAAACATATCTCAGGGGAGTCGTGCCGAACGAGCTTGTCAACAACCTCAGGCCCGACGAACTGCAGGCATGTATGGCTCAGGCGGTCGCTGCGAGGAATTACGCCTTTTTCAGGATGAGTAATGTGGACTCTTTCGCGAATGGGCCGACGGCAAGAGGGTTCGACGTATATTCGGACACGAGGGACCAGGTATATTCCGGGATCGAGCGGTACAAGCCGCTCGCCGACAGCGCGATTGAATTCACATCAGGGATGATCGTAGAATACGACGGCCAGCCGGCGCGCTGCTTTTTTCATTCGACCTGCGGCGGGCATACAGAAAACGTTCAGAATGTCTGGCAGGGACAACCTGCGCTCCCCTACCTGCAGGGCGTGTCGGACACCGACTCGGCGACAGGCGAGCCATTCTGTATCTATAACCCGAATTTTTATTGGACCGTCAGCTTTCCCGGCCGCGAACTGACTAAGCTCGTGAAGACAAACCTCGGCATGGCTAATCCCATGTATGCCTCGAAGCCCGTGAAGGGAGACGTGGCTTCGATGAAGATCCTGGATCGTTTCCCTTCCGGTCGAGTCGACTCGCTCGAGATTAAGATGGACGACGGCAACATCTATTTCGTGCGGGGTGACCGCACGCGGTACCTCTTCAAGACAAGAGACGGCGCTATCTTGAAGAGCAGCATGTTCAAAATAACGGTGCTGCGAAACTACGGAGGGAACGTCAGAAAGATCATCATAAAAGGACAGGGCAACGGTCACGGCGTCGGTATGTGTCAATGGGGCGCCCTCGGCATGTCCCGACTCGGTTACACTTACTCTCAAATCCTGGCACATTATTATCCGGGCACAGTAATCAAGAAAGTATATTAGGAGAATGTTGAATTTTAGATTCTCAATTCTTAATTGAAACGGAATATGAATTCCAGATCACGCGTCAGTTACTTCCGGAAATTAATTCAAAATTCAAAAGTTAGAATTTAAAATTCTTAATAGATGCATGAACCTCCCGCACTTTTACCTCGCCTCAAAGTCGCCGCGGCGCCGGGAGATTCTCGATATGGTCGGGATGAAATTCACGCTCCTCGACATCGAAGTCGACGAAGACAACCACTTTGCCGACAACCCCGAAGAATACGTCATGAGCCTTTCTGCAAAGAAGGCGCAGGAGGCATCGACAAGAATAAGCGCGGGAATCATCGCCGCGGCCGATACGATAGTATACCTCGACGGCAAGATCCTCAACAAGCCGCTTGACGCAGAAGACGCACGCAGGATGCTGGCTGCGCTCAGCGGAAGGACGCACACGGTTTATACCGGCTTCACTCTCCTCGAGGTACCCGGGGGCAGGTCAGTTCGCCAATGCGAGGCAACCAAAGTAACGTTCAGGAAACTCGAGACCGAAGAGATAGAAGAGTATATCGAATCTGGTGCGCCTTTTGACAAGGCGGGGGCATACGGAATCCAGGACGACCTGAGCGCTCTCTTCGTGGAAAGGATCGACGGCGACTTTTACAATGTCGTTGGACTACCGCTTCCCAAGTTTTATCTTGCTCTGAAAAGTTTTTCCGAAGCCGGCTCTCAATGATCCTGACCGGCCTGACACCCGGTCATTTAAAGCTATATAGAAGGAATGCTGAAAAAACTTCGCGATAGACTCTTTATTTCCATTGCCATCGCCGCCGTAATCGGCATCGCTTTTTCTTTGTATGCCAACACCGAAGAGCTGAAGGAGACTATCGAGACCTTCTCCTACGGGCTTCTGCCGCTTATCCTCGCGCTCTCACTCGTCAATTACCTCGTCCGCTTCCTGAGGTGGCAGTACTATCTCGGCGCACTTAAGATAAATATTCCCCGGCGGGAGAGCTTCGGCATGTTTATGTCGTCTCTCTCCATGTCCGTCACACCGGGAAAAATGGGAGAGGTCGTTAAATCGTACTTCCTCAAGTCGCTGCACTCGGTTCCCATCAGCAAATCCGCGCCGATCATACTCGCGGAGAGGCTGACGGACTTCCTTGCCCTGCTTATCATCTCCGTGGTCGGCGCATACAGTATCGGCCACGACAAGCGTTTCATAATAATCTTCGCTCTCGTTGTCATGCTTGCGGTCGGGGTTATTGCCAACAGAGCGCTCTCGATGAGGATTATAGAATACGCCAAGAGGATACCGCTTATATCAAAGTGGATTAAACCGATTGAAATAGCCTACGAGAGTTCACACACTCTGCTCAGCGGACGCGTGCTCGTGGTGTCGACTCTTCTCGGATTGGTTGCGTGGTTTTCGGAATGCATAGGGTTCCTCTTTGTCCTTGACGGAGTGGATGTACACTTCAAGCTTCTGTCCGCGGCATTCATCTACGCCTTTTCCACCGTTGTGGGAGCCGTCTCGTTCCTCCCGGGCGGGCTGGGCGTGACGGAGACTTCACTCGCCGGTCTACTCATATTCGCGAAGGTTCCGAAAGACGCTTCCGTGGCCGCAACGTTCATAGTCCGCGGAGCCACGCTCTGGTTCGCTGTTATAATTGGCGCAGGGATGCTATCTTATATGCAGAAGCGATATTCTTTGGCTCTTAACGGCAAGGCGGAGAACAATCAAGGCCGCGATCCGGGAAAATGAACTTCCCCGGGTGTGGATACAAATTCAGATAGAATCCCGGGCACTGCTCCACAGGCAGTCGCACCGGATAAGAACGAAAGGCGTGCGATGGAAAGTCGGAACGATCCCGACCACGGTCGGAAAAAGATTCGCGTCCTGATCGCCAAGGCGGGACTGGATGGGCACGACCGCGGAGCAAAGGTCGTGGCTGCCGCGCTTAGAGACGGTGGAATGGAAGTCATCTACACGGGACTCCGCCAGACCCCGGAGATGATAGTCGAGGCGGCGGTCCAGGAAGACGTCGACGTGATCGGGATAAGCCTCCTGAGCGGCGCGCACATGACAATTTTCCCGAAGGTCCTTGGCCTTATGAGAGAGAAAGGGCTCACCGACGTCCTCCTCTTCGGCGGCGGAATAATTCCCGACAAAGATATTAAAGCGTTGAAAGACCTAGGTGTAGGAGCCCTCTTCACACCGGGAACATCTACTACAGACATAATCTCTTATGTTCGAGACTGGGCACAGGCACGCGTTAGACAAGACGCTCGCTGACAGGCATATCGAAGCACCAAATCCTTCCGGCAGGCGGAAGCGGGCGTTACTCGCCGCCGGAGCACCCGAGTGCGGAGGCACAACGCGCGCCGAAGGCATCAGCCGCGCGGGCTTGAAAAGGAATTAACATGGAGCTGATATGAAAAACGATGCGCTGCAGAAACTCGCCGAGAAACTGAACTCCCTGTCCGTCGATAGCTTCTGGGATGTCGGGAAATTCATCGTCGAAAAAATCCTCCCGTACGCGAAATCATCCAAATTGTCCGAGGAAGAGCTTTACAAGTTACTCTCGTCGTACCCCGGCTTTAAATTCCAGGCGAGCCTTCTGAGGCAATGCCAGGCATATTTCACCTATTATCCCGACATGAAGAAGCGGAAACTTCCCGAAAGCTTCTACTTCGAGCTCGCAACGAAAGTCGGCGACGACGACAGACGACGGGAATACGAGAAATCCGCCATACAGAACAAGTGGACGATCGCGGAGCTCAGGAAGAAGATACGCGAGGATATGCTCACGGAACGGGAGTCGGAGCGAAACAAGTTTGGCTTCGATCTGAAGAACACAAACGTCTGGAGTTTCGAGACCCCCGACCCTCGGTTCGGCAAGCCGGGCTACAAGGGAAGGATCGCCGGACAGATCGTCGCCAACGCGGTCTACCACTACTCAGATCCGGGGGCGGCCATCGTCGACCCGTTCGCGGGGAGCGGTACGCTCGGTGACGTGATAGATAAGATTTCATATTTCGGCGACCGGCGTTACAGGATGTACGACATAGAACCCTCTGACGAGCGGATCAAACCGAACAATATATTTCTCACCGGGATGCCTGCCGAGTCGAATTCCACAGACTACATCTTCCTCGACCTCCCCTCTGAGTTCTATACGGGAACAGAAGACCTGACGGTGGCGCTGTCCAATTTCAAGATGAAGTTTAAAACCGTTTACAGGGAGTCCCATAGGATCCTGAAGGTCGGCGGGAGGGTGTCCGTCGTCGTAGCGCCTCAGGTAGCTGAATCCGGGGTTGCGGATTATCCATACGAAGTCCAGCGCGTGTTTGTGGAAAGCAACTACAAGGTCATCGGAAAGGTATATCTCCCCGAGCGATCAACCAGGAGATTCAACTACTTCGAGAAAAAGCCGCTCGTTCAGGAGATGTCCGAGCTGCTGACATTCGAGAAGCAGAGGGAGTAAGCAGGGAATCGAGTCATGGAATGGTGGATTAGTGGATTAATGGGGTGATGGATGATGGAATATTGGATTGTTGGATTATTGGGTTAGTGATTCAATTAGCTGACGCCGTTTTCGGAATGCTTGTCGGAAGTTTTTGAAGATTTTCAGGAAATGACCAAGCGATCAAGGAAAGTGTCCCGGTACTCGGAGCAACCTGCGAAGCAGCCACGGGATGTTTCCACACACTTAACGGAATTGCGGAAATGGTTCGAGGAAACAAGGAAATTATTGCGGGAACTTCTGAAGACCTTGAAGGAAGTTCGGACTAAGTTGCGGGGATGTGGCAATTGCATGCAGGAAGTTTGGAATAGCTTACCGGAATGTCCGAAACGGTCACCGGAAATAGCGAAGAGCTTTTCAGGGGTGTCGATGGGTATTTTTGAGCTGTTTTAACGTATTCCAGCCGGGTGACTGTCG
>CAWEBD010000171.1:0-6759 GCA_963806435.1 uncultured Bacteroidota bacterium | reverse complement strand
GTATTCAATAGTCGGCTCGCTGTTTTCTCATTACTAAACTGCGTTATTTAAGCTTGTACACTGAATTGTCCGGTCGTCCGTTGCGCTGAATTTCCCGAAGCCTTGGAGTTTTCAAGCTGCCGTGCTCCAACTGACGCTTGGAATGTTTACCTTGCTGACCTTTGCCCCTGTTAGGTCGTTGTTGGTTGCCTGGCTGGGGCGTCAAAACTTGCAGCCTTTGCATTCCTCGTTGCTCATCCTTGATTCCGGTCGCTCGTGAACCTGGCGCACTTGCTGGCGGGTATCCTCGTGGTTGAGCGACTGGGGAGCCGGCGTTGCTGGAGCTTGCGTACCCGGCCCCTTCACCAAGCTCGCGCACGCCGTCCTGTTCCCGTTCACGCAGATCTCGTGGGAGCTGGGATGGCACTTCACGCCGAATGCGGGTGAGCGGGTACGGCTGGCACTAGGGAAAGAAGGCGAACCGGTATGATCCAGAATCCCTGCATACTGACTGACGTTACCAAGTGCATCGGCTGCGAAGAGTGTGTTGCAGCCTGCAAGAAGATCAACGGGCTGCCGGCGGTCGATCCTCAGGTTGTACAATATCTGTTTGAATTTCACGGTGTCCGCGACGAACACGTTGACGTCGTCCTCAAAGCGCACATCAAGCCGGATTTGTTTCCTTTCAAGCAGTGGCAGGAGGATCCGCCTTATGCTTTCGACGACTTCCCTGATCGAGAATTCCTCCACGTCCAGCTTCATATTGCCGGTTTCCACCTTGGCCAGATCGAGTATGTCGTTGATCAGGCTAAGCAGATGCCTCCCCGCCGTCACGATATTCCCGCTGAACTCGCGGAAGAGGTCTCCACTCAGATCGTCGGTGTCAGCGTGAATTATATCGGCGAAACCGATGATCGAGTTCAGAGGAGTCCGAATCTCGTGGCTCATGTTTGCGAGAAACTCCGACTTGGATTTATTCGCCGCGTCTGCCCTCTTGGCATCCGCGGCAAGCTTGGCAGCTTGAGAGTGAAGACCGTGGATTTCTTTCTGCATCAAATGGTGGACTTCGAGGACCCTGGCAGCGATCATGAATGCCTCGATCGTGTCCTGGTTCGGTTTCAAGGCTACTATCGCGCCGTTCACCGTGTCACGCTCCATCAGCGGCACAACCAGGTACCCCTGCGAATTGATGAGGTCACGGCTCGGAAGATCGGCGAGCAGAAGCTGCGGAACATTGATGATGAAACCGACTTTCTCGGCGACCTCGAACTTCGTCGTTTGGGGATCTCTCTTCAAGAGCGCGACTCCGTCGGAACGGGTTGCGTCCCTGAGCTCTTTCAGGTAGAGTCTTGTGTCTCCGGTCCCGAACAGATGCCGCGCCGCGTCGAGGAGTTGGCGGTATGTCGACATCAGGAATTGCGCGTTCTCCACAGGTTCAAATATTACAAGCTGCGCGTCGCCGGACCCCTTGATGACGGTCAACCTCGCACGAACTTTCAGCCCGTCACGCCTCATGTATGTGAACTCACCCGGTAACCGCGAGGGAGACGGGGGGAGTCTCTTCATCTCGTCGGGCCTAATCGCTGAAGAGAGTATCTCGGCAACCTCGTCCGACTGCGCATTACTTCCGTCAAGTCCGAATATTCTGTAAAAAGCGTTGTTAATGTTGGAGATTTTGTAATCCGGGTTCTGCCTCTTGTCGTCTGCCTCAAGGACAACGACGCCGAGATTCAACTCCTCAAGAGCGCCGAGGAGAAGCGGTTCGGTCTCTCCCCGCTCGCGGCCGCCTTCCTCTCCGCCCGGAGAGAAGACGACGAACAAATCTCCCTCAATCTTCATTGTCACGACTCTTCTGCCCGCTTTCGCGGTTGTGAAAATTGCGCGATCCTTCCCTGAATTCCGTAGATCATCTAACATCGCCGGCAGTTCCGTCTTTTCAAACGCCGAGGCGAACGTACCGCTCTCATGCACTACCTTGCCGAGACGATCGACTACTGCGTACGGCGTTCCGAGATTCTTAAGAGCCGTCCTGACCGCACGGTCAGTCCTTTCGAGCACGAACCCGGACAGCTTCTCTCTGATCAACTCCTGCATGAACCAATACTCAGTATGTGGGAGCTCCACCGCGGTCCGCAGCTCTACCCTGCACGAGAACCCCTGGTCGTCCGCAATGAACGTGACGAGTTTGTCCTTATGGTCGGCCGTCCCGCCCGCCTCTTTTGGGGGTTTGTCGATGCGCGAGAGTGCGCTGTCGATTCTTTGCAGGACACTCGGTGCACGCTTGCTGTCATTTCCTTCCGAAACAGAGAGTTCCCCAAACGAACTGCTGCTGAAGTTCAGTCTGCCTTCGTCGGATTCATAGGCACGCGCCAGTGTAGACAGGATGCCGCGGAGGGCATCTTCCATGGGGGAATTTCTCGGTATCCTCAGCCCAGCGACGGCTTTAATTCTCCTCGCCGACTCGAGCTCAGCCTCCAGGTTTTGCTGTCTCTTCAGAAACCCATAAACAATAGTCAACAACAGCGAAAGAACCGCGGCCGTGATAATTATTGTCTCACTCACAACATGCCTCCTCGGAATTCAGATCAGCTTGAATACTCGAGCGCGTCGATTATCCAGCCGATATAGTTCTTGCGAAGGAGTTTTTCGGCAGCGTTTCTCATCCTGTCGGATTCTTCACCCGGACTACACTCTCCGTCATTGGCCTGCATGTATTCCGGTTCAACGAACAGCGTCGGTACGCAACGCCTGATATTGTCGACCTTGTCATCTTCGGCAAACCGTGCATCGACGATAAACAGGTCCATGCGACTGGAAACGGCGTGCGCGGTCGCCTCTTCCACGTTATTGACGAATTCCAGCTCATATTTGGGGTGTGGGAACGCCTGTGCCACTATTTTCAGCGTTTCCGGGTTTGGGATAAATACGAGTGTTCTGCAGACTAACGACATTTCAGTTTTTCCTTCACCCCCCTCCCTTGCAAAAGCGTGCCACGATCCGGCGGGCGAGCAACCGGACGGGAAGGCTCAAGATCGGCTGTAATCGCACACTTTATATGGTTTGGCGCCGCGCGGGAAAAGGAAAGAGATGACCGAATGAGTAAAGATGACAGCGTAGCCGGAAATATTACCGAGAGGTTTGTGGGATGCCGGGCTTCACAAACAGCACCTCTTCCCGATCTACAAAAACCGCCCCCGGCTTTCCTTTGGCCTTTTTGACAAATTTCCTCATCGTATATGCCACCGGGACAATACCGCTGGTTCGTGCCTTGCTGTAGTGGGCGGCTATCCTCGCGGCGAACTCAAGGACCGATTTCTGAGGATAATCCCTGGAGCCGTTCCTGATGATCACGTGTGAGCCGGATACCCCCCGGGCGTGAAGGAAGACATCGTTCGGTTTGGCGAATCCGAATGTTAACTGGTCGTTGTTCTTCGCGTCTTTGCCGACATAGATCTTGTAACCGTTTGTTTCGAACTCGCGGAAAGGTGTCTGGGCATTTTCCTTTGCCTTCTCCGTTTTATCCATTAGAAGAAGCCGGTCATGGTCCGCACCGGTTTCGATTTTCTTCAACTCGGCTTCCACGGCCTCCAGCGATTTCTCAAGTTCCCCTTTTCTGGCCACCGCCTGCCTGTAAGACTCCTTAGCTTTCTTCGCCTTCTCGTAATAAGCCTGCGCGTTCTGAACCGCGCTCAATTCGGGATTTAGAAGAATCTCCTGACCTTTCTCGTGCAAAGAATACCTCCCGGCTCCCTTTTCGATTTCGCCGAGGTGTTCCATTATGATATCACCATTGTTTCCGGTATTTACTTTCCCTGTTGCCCGAGATGTCTTTTTCAATCTTCCCGATTGTGCTCTCAAGCTCCGCTTTCCTTTTGACAAGCCGGTCCACGACGCTGTCCTTCAACTCGACGTCGCCCTTGTGTCTTTCGGCGTTGGCTGAGTAAGCAGCAACACAAGTATTGACTGAATCGTAAGTCGCTTCCCTTAGGGAACCGAGATGTCGCATTTCAATCAGGCTCATCATCACAGGATCGTCGCCGTCGTAATAGATACGCGGCTTGGGTTGAGAGAGCTCGTGAAGCATTTGCGAGACCGTGTCGTACAGAAGAGATATCTTATCATCGCCAACGGCTGTACCCTTGGCCGCGGCATCCTTCAGCATCTCATTGGCGCCGGTCCTGTAGAACGCTTCCTTTCCCAACTGTCCGCTGAACGAGGGCATCACTGCGGCGAGTCTTTGAAGGGGGCTCCCGCCTCCCGCATTGAAAGCGTTGATGAAATTATCAGCGCTCTCCTCCCAAGTGGCTCGGCCAGTGGAGACGGCTGGGACGCCGCCTAATTTCTTCTTCCTCAGGAAGGCATCGACGATTCCCCCGGCTCCGTCGACGAGGTACACGTTCGCGTGCGGGCCGAAGAGATTAACGACTATAGAACTCTGATTCGACAGCCCGAGCACAACCGTCCTTTCGTTGGCAACCACTCCAACCGAGAGAATTGTGGAGCCGACTGCATTCTGAAGGACATTGGCACCAGTATGGCGGCGCGGCGCGGAGCGGAGAAACATGTAGTTGGCTCGGGGCTTGCATGAGATGACAATGACACTTGACTGCGACGCCGGTTTTACGACAATTATCTCGAGCGTGTTCTCGACGCGGGTGTAGCAGGCTTCGATCAGCGAAGATTCGACATCGACCCGGATTTCATCCGCCAGCGCCTTAAGAGTATAGTAGTTGTTGATCATATGGTATGATTCAAAATAACTTTCCGACCGCTTAAGTGCGACTCACTTTCGAAATGAGCCGCGCTTTCCTAAATTAACCTCGTGAAGAATTACCCCGAACTTTACCTGCGCATCTGGAAAGCCGTGAAGGGAGTCCAAAAGGGCCGCGTCGCGACATATGGACAGATAGCAGACATCTGCGATCTCAGAGGGCACGCGAGACTTGTCGGTTACGCGCTGCACAATCTGCCGCCTGACTCCGGCGTGCCGTGGCACAGGATCATCAACTCCAAAGGAATGATTTCACTTCCCAGACATACCGGCGGCTATGAGAGACAGAAGAGACTGCTCGAGCAAGAAGGGATAGTGTTCGGAAACGGAAAGATAGATCTGGCAAAGTATGGAGCCGGGAGCCGTTCGGAGGGAAACAGCCGCAAAGCGCATAAAGCAAAGAGCGGCCGTATCGTAAAACAGGGCAGGACTTTAGAATGAAGTCTACCAACACCAGATGCATTGCGCTATGCTCTCTGCGCTCTGCACTATGCTCCTTGCCCCATGAGTGAAGATTACCCTGTCACGACCGCAGTGCGTGAGCTGAGAGCGAAGGGAGTGGCATTCGTGCCGCACCTCTACAACTATGTCGAGCACGGCGGAACGAGAGTTTCCGCAGAAGCGCTCGGCGTGCCGGAACACAGCGTGATAAAGACGATCGTCATGGAGACGGACGAAAAGAGACCGCTCCTCGTCCTGATGCACGGCGACCTCGAGGTATCGACGAAGCAGCTTGGGCGGGCTCTGGGGGTCAAGCACGTCGAGCTCTGTTCAGCCGACGCCGCGCAGCGACACACCGGCTACCAGTTCGGAGGTACCAGCCCATTCGGCACGAGAAAGAGACTGCCGGTATACGCCGAGAAGACGATTTTCGATCTGCCGAAGATTTACATCAACGGCGGAAAGAGAGGATTCCTGGTCGAGATCGATCCGAAAGAGCTAATGAAAGTATTTGACGTGACGGAAGTGCAAGTCGGAATAAAGGAATGATGAGACGCTGGAATATTGGAATGTTGTCCCGCTCATCAGAATCAAAATTGAATATGCGGGATCCCGTAAAGCGGGAGAAAAACGGATTGATGGATTACTGGATAAATGAATTTAGGATAACACCGCTCACTTCAAAGGATTGACAATCTTGACGCTCCGAATGATTTGACCTGCGTTTAAGTCTTCCGTGTAGAGCAACTCGCACTTCGCACTTTCAGCTGATACAACGATAAGCGAATCCCAGAAGGAAAGCTTGTATTGGAGACTCGTATCCACCGCTTCATTAATAAGATCCTTCCCCACGACAACCACCTCCATGTTCTCGAACATGTGAATAATACTCTTGACAAGGAGTGGATCTACATGAAGCTTGACCGTCGCGGCCACGTAAAATTCCTGAAGAACCTGCGTAGATATGACGGCGTCACCGGCAACTGCCTTATCTCTGAAAAGATCGCGTGAGAGCGCGCGCTTCTTCATATCCCTTTTGTCGAGTTGATAGATCAGGATATTCGTGTCAAAGAAAGTTCTAGACACGGTACAGCTCTTCACGCTTCCATTTTTCAGTGCTGGCGGGCGCCTTGGCCTTATCCATAAGTAGGTAGCATTCGTCAACCCACTTACCGGAATTCCGCGTCACGGTCTGCTCAAGAAGCCGGCGAATGAGCGAATTCAGCGTCAGGTTGTGCTTGCGGGCGTACTCACGTCCGGCCTTGATAATCTTTTCGTCCAGAGCGAGCGTAATATTCTTCATCGCTTCCCTTTTTACACATATTAAGTGTGACTTGGGTATTTGTCAAGCCGAAGGGTGTGCGGGTGCGCGACAATTTCATAAAGCCATCGCCATTCATTGAAATGAACGGCTAGAGAGGGCCCAGAACCCCTATTGCGCTTTTGCGTTTCGCGCTAGACCTCAATTTTTGATGGATGCCGAGGATCAGTTACAGATGTGTCGCAGACCCATGTCACCGTGACCTGCCGGAATGACAAATTCAACCACGAGCGACACAAGAGGCACA